>NZ_JBNBZS010000028.1:0-47475 GCF_049629625.1 Roseomonas chloroacetimidivorans
CGAGCGCCTCCGCCACTTCGCCGCCCAGTCCGGCGATGACACCCTCCAGCCCGCCCCCCTCCTGCTCCGCCTCGCCGAGCAACGCTCCTCCTTCGCCTCCCTCGATGCAAAGGCCCAGGAGGCGTGAGCGCCGCCCCGGTGTTCGATCCCGCGGCCGCTGGCTGGTCGCTCCGTCCCCCAGCTGGGTTCTCTGGCCATACCGGCCCGCTCTGGATGCGGGCCGAGGGGGATGGCTGGGCTTATGGCGTGCTGACCGACGCCCACCACGCCAACGGGCACGGCATGATCCATGGGGGCATGATCATGACCCTGCTCGACAACTCGCTGGGCATGACAGTCTGGCGTGCCGTCGCGCCGCGGCGCTGCGTCACCATGCAACTCAACACGCATTTCCTTTCCGCCGCCCTGCCGGGGGAGTTCCTGGAGGCGCGGGGTGAGGTCGTGCGCCTGGCCAACTCGGTCGTCTTCGTCCGTGGTACCGTCACGGTTGGCGAGCGCATGGTCGCCACCGCGGACGGAATCTGGAAGATCCTGTCCGCCAAGGCTGGCACGCCGCAGAGTGATCCGGCCTGACAGGCCGCCCGGTCGCACCCGGTGCCGGAAGGCTCCGCATATCGCAGCCTTCCGTCCGAGGCGGGTTTTCAGCGGATCGGCGTGCCGCCGCTGTTCGGATCGGCCTCCTGCTCCCGTCGCGCCTCCTCCACATCCTCCTTCGAGACGACCCCAAGGGTGTGCAGGTCCGGGTCGCCTCCATCGGCGGCTTCGACATGACTCTTGATGCTGCGCAGCGCGCTGGCGGCATTGGTCGTGGGGTCGTTCGGGCTCTCATCCCCGTGCGGCTCATCCCTCTCCTCGGCGCTTCCGGCAAAGGTGAGGGAGAGGTCAGCCACGTCGCCCTTGCCGATCACCGCCATCTCCCCGGCGGGGGAGGCCGTCCAGCGAATGATGCGGGCGCCCGGATCGGCGCTCAGCCCGGGATCGGGCAGTCCATCCGCCTCATGGCGGAGATGGGCGAACCAGTGGCGGGCATTTCCCGGTTCCGACAGCCAGGCGAAGAGGCGGTCCGGGCTGGCGTGAACGGTGATCCTGGTGTGCATGGGTCCCTCCGGGTCTGCCACCCTATCGCCCGGCGGAGGGCCGGGTTTCGCAAAGGCCCAGCCAGGAAGAGAACGAGGCGCCTGTTATCCACCGTGGAACGTCCAGGGTCTTGATCACGCCCGGCAAGGATGGGCATTGCTGTGAGGGTCCGGCTTGCGGCCGGACCGCTGACGACGAGGTGAAGGTGAACCACCCCGCGACTGGCCCCGGCGTGCAGCGTCCTGTCTGGCGGATGCCCACATGGCCGTGACACCCGGGCCTGCTTCCGGACCTGATCATGGCTCCTCCCTGGCGGAGCTGCGCCGGCTTGCCGGCCCCCTTTTCGGAGCCATCGAGCGCTCCGGCATGGCCATGGTGGTCACCGACCCGCGGCGGGAAGACAATCCCATCGTCTATGCCAATGCGGCCTTCACCCGGCTGACTGGCTACCTGGCCGAGGAGGCGATCGGGCGTAACTGCCGCTTCCTCCAGGGGCCAGATGCCGACAAGGCCACCATCGCCACCCTCTCCGCAGCGATCAGGGCTGGCCAGCCTGTCGAGGTGGAGATCCTGAACCGCCGGCGTGACGGCGTGGCCTTCTGGAATGCCCTGACCATCACGCCCGTCGCCGATGGCGCGACGCCCATCTTCTTCCTGGGAACCCAGGCCGATGTGACGGCGGCCCGGCAGGCACCGGCGGCGGAGGCCGCGCTGCGCGCCCGCCGGGACGAACTGGGCGAGGTAAATGAGCGCCTGCGCCACACCCTCTCCAGCTCCGGTTTCGTGGCTGCCTGGGACTGGGACGTGGCGATGCGCAGGATCACCGGCGACGCCCGTTTCGCTGCCCTCTACGGCATCAGCCCGGAGGAGGCGGCGCGTGGCATCGCGCCCAGCGTTTTCTTCTCCATTATCCATCCGGAGGACCGGCCCCGCATCCGCCTGGCCGTCGGTGCCATCCTTCGCGGCGCGGATCTCTTCTCGAAGGAGTACCGCGTCCTCCTGCCCGGCGGCGCCATCCGCTGGGTCCAGGCGCGCGGCCGCTGCTATGCGGACGAGCTGGGCCGGCCGGAGCGGTTCCTCGGTACGCTGGTGGACATCACCGACCAGAAGCGGGTGGAGGAGCGGCTCCGCATCGCCCAGACCGCGGGTGGTATCGGCACCTTCGAATATGTCGCCGGCTACGCCACCGTTTCCGTCTCCACCCAATTCTGCCAGCTGCTCGGCCTCCAGCCCGCCGCCGACCTGCCGGTGCGCACCGTTAACGCAGTGGTGCAGGAGGGCGACCCCTACATCATCGACGTGGCGGCCCTGCCAGCCGCCGGCACGGTGTCCCAGGCCGAGTTCCGGATCACACGGCCCGACACGGGCGAGACGCGCTGGCTGAAGCGACGCGGCGAATATCTGCGTGATACGGAAACGGCCGATCTGCGGCTCAGCGGCGTGATCTACGACATCACCGCCACCAAGCGGACCGAGGAGCGCCTCCGCACCCTGAATGACCGGCTGGAGGCGGAGGTGGCCGAGCGCACGGCAGACCGCAACCGCCTCTGGCGCCTCTCTGCCGATATCATGCTCGTCCTACGCCTCGACGGCACGATCGCCGCGGTGAACCCGGCCTGGACCACGCTGCTCGGCTGGGCGGAGGAGGAGCTGGTCGGGCGGCGCGTCCTGGATTTCGTCCACCCCGAGGATGTCGAAGGCGGGCACCAGCGGCTGGCACTGCTGAGGAGCGGCGGTTCGCTGGACCGCTCGGAGGACCGCTATCGCCACAAGGATGGCAGCTATCGCTGGATCAGCTGGTCCGCCAGCCCCGGCGAAGGGCTGATCAGCGCCGTCGGCCGGGACGTGACCGCGGAGCGCGAGCAGGCCGAGATCCTGCGCCAGACCGAGGAGGCGTTGCGGCAATCGCAGAAGATGGAGGCGGTCGGGCAGCTTACTGGCGGCATCGCCCACGACTTCAACAACCTGCTCACCGGGATCGTCGGCAGCCTGGAGCTGCTGCGCACCCGCGTGGCACAGGGGCGCCTGGCGCAGGTGGAGCGCTACATCACCGCTGCCGAAGGCGCCGCCAACCGCGCCGCCGCGCTGACGCACCGCCTGCTCGCCTTCTCCCGCCGGCAGACTCTCGATCCGAAGCCGACCCAGCCCAACCGGCTGATCCAGGGCATGGAGGATCTGATCCAGCGCACCATGGGGCCGGCAATTCATGTGGATACGGTGCTTGCGGCCGATCTCTGGCCGACCCTTTGCGATCCGAACCAGCTCGAGAATGCGCTGCTGAATCTCTGCATCAATGCGCGGGACGCCATGCCCGAAGGCGGCCGCCTGACCATCGAGACGGCCAATTCCTGGGTCGACGACCGGGCGGCACGGGAGCGGGACATGCAGCCCGGCCAGTATGTCGCGATCTGTGTCACCGATACTGGTACGGGCATGCCGCCCGAGGTGGTGGCACGCGCCTTTGACCCCTTCTTCACCACCAAGCCGATCGGCCAGGGCACCGGCCTTGGCCTGTCCATGATCTACGGCTTTGCCCGCCAGTCTGGTGGCCATGTCCGCATCCGTTCCGAGGTCGGGCAGGGGACGACCATGCGCCTCTACCTACCCCGTCACTGGGGTGAGGCGGAGGAGCCCGACGGGGCTGAAGGTAGCGCCGAGGCGCTGCGCGCCCGCGAGGGTGAGACGGTTCTGGTGGTGGATGACGAGCCGACCGTGCGGATGCTCGTCACCGAGGTATTGGAGGAGCTGGGCTATGCCGCGATCGAGGCGGCGGACGGCCCCGCTGCCCTGAGAATCCTGCGTACCGGCGCACGCATCGACCTGATGATCACCGATGTGGGCCTGCCCGGCGGCATGAATGGCCGCCAGGTGGCCGATGCGGCACGGCAGGCGCGACCAGGGCTGAGGGTATTGTTCATCACCGGTTATGCCGAGAACGCCGCCATCGGCAGCGGCGATCTGGAGCCTGGCATGCATGTGCTGACCAAGCCCTTCGCGATGGAGGTCCTGGCGGCCCGCGTCAAAGCGATCTTCGAGGGCGGCTGAACCCGCAGCCGGACCGGTTGCCGCGGCACCGCACCGCTGCCGCGCGGCCGGGCGTGGCCTTCGGCTATGGTGGCTGACAACGCCGAAGCTGGACGGGTCATGAAATGACCGACACCTCCGCCGCATCCACGCCTTTATCCCTTGTTAAGATTAGGGCGCGATTTCCAAGTGGAGCGGCATCGCCCGGCATGGCGGTGGCTCCGGGCAAGGTGGAAGCATGTCGCTCTCGAAGATGTTCAACGCCGCGTCCAGCCGCGTGGCGCATGCCACGGGCCGGCCGATAACCTTCGTGATCTGCGTTGGCGTCGTGCTCGTCTGGGCCATTTCCGGCCCCTTCTTTGGCTTTTCCGACACTTGGCAGCTCATTATCAACACCGGCACGACCATCGTGACCTTCCTGATGGTCTTCCTGATCCAGAATACCCAGAACCGGGATGGCGCCGCCATTCAGGCCAAGCTGGACGAGCTCATCCGCACCAGCGCCGCCGGTAATGCCTTCATTGGCATCGAGCATCTGACCGAGGAGGAGCTGGACGAGATCCGCAGCACCTGCGAGCAGCGTGCCCGCATGGCGGAGGCTGCCGATTCCGCCGAGGACCAGGCCAACCGCCGCGCTGCCCGGGCCGCGGACCTCGCCACCCGCTGAATTTTCCGGGGCGAACGCCCTGCGCATACCGCGCGGCGGTCCGTCCCATGCGCTTGACGCGTGGTATGCGGGGCGCGACCTCCGCCCGCATGTCGTGCCCCCGTCCGATCCAGGTCCTTCTCGGCGCCGCCATCCTGTTGGGCACCTTCGCGCCCGCCCGCGCACAGGGCGCCGCCGAGGACTGGACCGCCTGCCGCCGCGCCATCGCCGCCGTGGAGCCTGGCTCCGGAATTCCGCCCGGGCTTCTTGGTGCCATCGGCCTGGTCGAGGCTGGCCGAGCGGCCCCCAATGGCCGCCCGGAGCCCTGGCCCTGGACCTGGAATGCCGAGGGTGAGGGCCATACCGCCCCAACCAAGGCCGCCGCCATTGCGGCCGTCGCCGCCCTCCAGGCCCGCGGGATCCGCTCCATCGACATTGGCTGCATGCAGGTGAATCTGTTTCACCATCCCGACGCCTTCGCCAACCTCGACCAGGCCTTCGATCCCCAGGCCAATGTCCGTTACGCCGCCCGCTTCCTGACTCGCCTGCGCGCCGCCGCGCCTGATTGGGGCGAGGCCATCGGCCGGTATCATTCCGGCGAGCCCGAGCGTGGTGCTGCCTATAATCGCCGCGTCGCCCTGGCCCGCCTTGGTGCCGCCTGGGGCCGGGGCGGGACTGTACCGCTGCCGCCTATGCGCAGCCTGGCCGGGCTCTGTGCCCCCGGCCGCCAGCCCGCCCTGCTGATCGGCGGCCCGGCCGATGCCCGGCGCTTCATGCGGCCCGGAGTGAAGCGCCCGGTGCCTGTGCCACGGTCGACGCGGCCGCGGATGGCCTGCCTGCGGCGGTGAGGATGCCCGGATGGCCGCGGGGTGGCGCAGCCTCCCGGGATCAGTCGCACGAGGCTTGCCGCCTCATTCCCAGGACCACCGCTCCCGCCAGCAGCAGCCAGGCCAGCCGCGCCCCGTAGCGGTCGTGCGGCCCGCTCAGGGCTCCCGTGGCAAAGGCGTTGGCGAGAATGGCGATCCCGATTCCCACCGCCACGCCCAGCACCAGCCGGTCCCGCCACCCCAGCCAGGCGAGCAGCGCCAGCGCCACGGCCCCCAGCACCAGTGCCGGCGCCTGCACCCAGAGAAAGGGCGCGACCAGCACCGGCAACTTCCCCTGCCAATGCGCGCCCGCCTGGAAGCGCGCGGTCTCGGCAGGGCCGAAGGCCTGGATCATCGGCAGTACGCCCTCGCCGATATTGTGCCGGCCCAGCGTGTCCCCCACGCGGTTCGCAATTAGCTGCTCCAGCGTGTCCCGCACCGCCTGCCAAGCCACGGTGAGGGGTTCGCGCCGGATCGTCTCGCCGATGATGGCCGATGCCTCCGGAGCCAGCCTCATGCCGCCGAAGGACCGGGGACGGCCGGTTTCGTCCTGGTTCACGGGGCTGGTAGGCTCCCAGAGGAAGATGTCGCTCGGCAGCAGCTCGGGCGGGCAGGGGCGCATTGTGCAGGCCCGGGGACCGTAGGGCTCCAGCCGGCCCTTGAAGGCACAGAGCGCCCAGCCGGCCTCGGGGCAGCGGGCCTCGATGGTGCGGATCGCGGGGCCGTTCGCCACCATCCGCGCCAGCAGGAAGGTCGAGCCATAAGGCGAAAGCGCGAGTCGCCCGTGGCCAACGAAATTCGTTGCCAGCAGTAGGAGGACGGCCCCGGCCAGCGGCACCGCCACGCGCACAGCCCCGCGCCATCCGGCCAGCAGCGCCACCAGGATCAACGCGCCGAACATCGGAAGGTGGGACAGATGCGCCGCCGTTCCGATCGCCCCCAGCAGGAAGAGCCAGATCGACTCACCCCGCGACAGCGAGCTCCAGCCGAAGCCCAGCAGCAACGCGCAGAGGACCACTGCCGGCGTGAGCACGTCCGGCATGACCAGCGCGACGGAGAAGGGTGCCGCCGTCAGCGCGGCCACCACGGCGCAGAGCAGCAGGTGCCGCCCCGGCCCGGCGCCGCCGCCGAAGGCGCGCAGCGCCAGCCAGAGCAGGTGGGACAGCATCACGCCCTGGGCGATCACCACGGGCCAGAGTGTGCGGTGCCAGTGGAAGGGGAAGATCAGTGGCCCGTAGATCCAGGGCTTGTCCCAGATCATCAGCGGCCCGAGGGTCTGGTTCAGGAAGGCCGCGGTGTCGCTGAACAGCAGCGGATAACCGGCCAGGAAGGCCGGCCAAGCCAGCAACAGCCCACCCGCCAGAACCGGCAGGACAGCCCTCAACCGGCTGCGTCCCACCCCTGCGTCCGGGCCTCATCCTCCGCACGCGCCTCGACCCAGCGCTCGGCGCCGCCGGCAAACTCCTCGCGCTTCCAGAAGGGCGCGCCTGTCTTCAGCCAGTCGATCAGGAAGGCGCAGGCCTCCAGCGCGGCCACACGGTGGCGGCTGGCGGCCAGCACCAGCACGATTCCCTCGCCCGGCAGGATGCGGCCGACACGGTGGATCACCGTGCAGCCCGTCAGCGGCCAGCGTTCGCAGGCCTGTTCGGCGATACGGGTGATCGCGCGCTCGGTCATGCCGGGATAGTGCTCGAGCACCAGCGCATCCAACCCGTCATCGGCGCGGCAGAGGCCGATGAAGCTGGCGACGCCGCCCACATCCACCCGCCCGGCGGAAAGCGCCGCCGTCTCGGCCGCTACGTCGAAACCGGCCTCCTGAACGCGGATGGTGGGCGCGATGTTCATCCCGCCCTCAGCCACCGGTTACCGGAGGGAAGAAGGCCACCTCGTCGCCGGGAGCGACGGGATGGTCAGGGCCGCAGAATTCCTGGTTCACCGCCATCCGCACCTGGGCAGGGTCAGCGAAAGCGGCGGCATGGCCAGGCGAGCGGGTCGCCAGCCAGCGCACCAGTCCGCCCATGTCGCGCACCTCCGGCGGCGGCGAGACGGATTCCTCACCCGTTCCGACACGCTGCCGCAGCCAGGCGAAATAGAGGATCTTCATCTGGGCGTCGGCACCGTCTGCACACTGCCATCCGGCCCGATCAGCGTCGTGGTGTTGCCATCACGAATCGCCGTGCCCGTGCCAATGCCAGGCTGCGTGTAGGTCTGGATATTGCCGGCCCCGCCGGTGATCGTCGCGGGCGGCCCGCCCGGCACGGGCATAACCTGCCCCTCGACCCGCGGCGGAGGCGGATAGGCGGGCTCGCCGCGCGGCACGCCCGCGCGCGGCACGGGGGGCGGCTCGAGCGGCGGCAGCGCCTCCGAGCTGCCCCGGCGGCGCGGGGTGACCGTGCCGGGCGCCGGGGCACGCGGATTCGGTGCGGCCTGGGGCGGCACGTCGGGGCCGGGCTGGAACGTGTCCCGCAGCCGCGGCTGCGGCGCCGGGCCGCGCTCCTGCCGGGCCCGCTCCAGCGCCTCGGAGGGCGCGCGCTCCTGCGGGGGCACGATCGCGGCATCCGGGTTCTGCAGCGTGGCGCGCGGCGCCTCCTCGGCCGGCCAGACATTGCCGGGCTCGGGGGCCAGCACCTCGGGCTCGGTGGAGGTGCCCATGACGCGCTGCACGGTCAGGCTGTCCGGCACGCCGATTGGATCCCTGCGGCCGAAGGGCGCGATGTCGATGTCGCCGCAGCTCACCAGCAACAGGGCGAGCGGCAGGCCGGCCAGCAGCCCCGGTCGAAGGCGGTCCATCCTGAAGTCCTCTTTCGCTCAGCCTGCCCTTGAGCAGGCCTGACGTGATTCGCAATCCGCTGCGGCGCAGGATGCGCCAGTCAGCCCTCTTTTTGCTACCCGGCCTGCTCGCCGGCCTGATCGCCTCGACGCAACCCATCCTCAGCCGCCGCATGCCGCATGCCAGCTGTCATGTAGTCCCAGCCCGTCCAAAGTGTCAGGACCGCCGCCACCCAGAGCCCGGCCTCGCCGAGCCAGGACACCGGCAGGAAGCCCAACCCGATGACCGAGGCGCCGCTATCCCCCGCGATGATGGTGCCGATCGAGCCCATCTGGAATCCAGTCTTCCACTTGGCCAGCCGGGTGACCGGCAGCCCGATGCGCAGCCCCGCCAGGTATTCCCGCAGGCCGGAGACTAAAATTTCGCGCAACAGAACAACAATGGCCGGCAGCAGGCCCCAGGGCGAGAGGCGGCCCATCCCCGCCAGCAGCATCAGCGCCGCGCCGACCAGCAACTTGTCCGCGATGGGGTCCAGCATGCGCCCGAAAGCGGTCAGCACGCCGCGTTCCCGCGCGATCTTGCCGTCGAAATAGTCGGTGATCGCCGCCGCCGAGAAGACGGCGCAGGACAGGATATCCCCCACAGGGCTGCGGAGGAACATCAGCCCGACCAGCAGCGGGATGGCCGCGATGCGGGAGAGCGTCAACAGGTTCGGCAGGTCGGTGGGCATCCGAGGCTCCTTGTCGGCACCCCTAGCCCAGAACGGCGCGAGGGGAAACGCGGGCCCTGATCAACCCTCCACCTCATGCCCTGCCGCATCGGCGGCCAGGGGAGCGGTGAGCGCCTGCGCCCCCTCCTGCGTTTCGTCCTGCGTTCCGCCTTCATCCGGGGCTTCGGCAATCGCGTCCACCGCGGCGGCCTTCGCCCGCCTTCCCCCACGCGGCCGCACCGGCTCCAGCGGGCCGGTGGTGCCGGGGTGGAAATGCTCATAGACGCGCTTCGCGACGGCAGGGCCGATTCCCGGACAGTTCCGGAGGTCCTCCAGCGCCGCGTTCCGCACCCCGCGCGCCGAGCCGAAATGGTTCAGCAGCGCCCGCTTGATCGCGGTGCCGACGCCGGGGATCTCGTCCAGCTCGCTCTTCACCAGGGACTTGGACCGGCCGGCGCGGTGGGTGGTGATGGCGAATCGATGCGCCTCGTCCCGCAGCCGTTGCAGGTAGTAGAGCACGGGGTCGCGCGGCGGCAGTTGGATCGGGTCATGGCCGATCCGGTGGAACCATTCCCGCCCGGCATCCCGGTCCGGTCCCTTGGCGACGGCCACCAGCGGCACGTCGTGGATGCCCATTTCGGTCAGGATCTCCCGCGCGGCATTGAGCTGGCCGATGCCGCCATCGATCAGTACGAGGTCAGGCCATGTGCCGCTCTCGCGCTCCGGGTCCTCTTTCAGGGCGCGGCCGAATCGGCGCTCGAACACCTCCCGCATCATCGCGAAGTCGTCGCCGCCGCGTGGACCGCCGGTGGATTTCAGCGCGGTGCGGCCAGCTGCATCATGCGCCAATGCCGTCACATCCTCTTGCGCCAGGGGCTCGGTGCCGGTGGCGTCTGCTGGGGCCGGGCCGTGGTCGGCGCCCTTGCGTCCCTTCGGCGCGATCGCCCCTTCACCCCGGATCGAGAACTTCCGGTAGGCGTTCTTGATGAAGCCGGAGGGGCCAGCCACGACCATCACGCCATAGGCATTGGTGCCCTGGATATGGCTGTTATCGTAGATCTCGATCCGCTCGGGCACGGAGGGCAGGTCAAAGAGCTGCGCCACGCCCTGCAGCAGCTCGCCCTGCGCGGCGCCCTCGGCCAGTTTCCGTTCCAGCGCCTCCCGCGCGTTGGTCTGGGCATGCTCCACCGCCGCGCGCTTGTCTCCGCGCCTGGGGTGGTGGACCTCCACCTTGCGGTCGGCCTTGATCGCAAGTGCCTCGGCCACCAGCGCCGCTTCCGGCAAATCGTGGGAGACGAGCACGAGGGGCGGGGGCGGCAGATCGTCATAAAGCTGGCCCAGGAAGGCGGTGATCACCTCCGCCGGCTCCGCATCCGCCCGGATACCCGAGAGGAAGAAGGGCCGGTTGCCGTTGTTGCGCCCGCCGCGGAAGAAAAAGACCTGCACGCAGGCCTGGCCCGCCGCCTGGTGCAGCGCGACGACATCGGCGTCGCCCACATTCTCCATGTTGATGCGGTCGCGGCCCTGCACATGGGTCAGGCCGCGGATGCGGTCCCGGATCGCCGCCGCCCGCTCGAATTCCAGCCGCTCCGCGGCCTCCTCCATCTCCCGCGCGAGGCGCTTCTGGATGGAGGGCGTCTCGCCGGAGAGGAATTGCGTCGCCTCGCGTACCAGCTCCGCATAGTCCTCCTGCGAGACGCGGCCGACGCAGGGGGCGGAGCAGCGGCGGATCTGGTGCAGCAGGCAGGGGCGGGAGCGGCTGTCGAACACCGTGTCCCGGCAGGAGCGCAGCAAGAAGACGCGCTGGAGCGCCGTGAGAGTCTGGTTCACCGCCCAGGCGCTGGCGAAGGGGCCCCAGTAGGAAGCGCCTTTGCGCCGCTCCCCCCGGTGCTTGGCGATCTGTGGATAAGGATGATCTTCCGTGATCACCAGCCACGGATAGGACTTATCATCGCGCAGGACGATGTTGTAGCGCGGCCGCAGCCGCTTGATCAGATTCGCCTCCAGCAGCAGCGCTTCGGCCTCGGAGGCGGTGGTGATCACCTCCAGATGCCGGGTCTCGAAGACCATGCGCTTCAGCCGGTCAGGCAGCTTATGGACCTGGGTATAGGCGTAGACGCGCTTCCGCAGGCTCCGTGCCTTGCCGACATAGAGTGCGTCCCCCTTGGCATCGAGCATCCGATAGACGCCCGGTGAGTAGGGAAGGGTGGCCAGCGCCGTCTCGATCACCTCGCGCCCCTCCATGGGGGGCAGGGGGGTCGTCTGCTCGTTGGAAAAGGCCATCAGGCTTGTTTCCGCTGGGTTTCTCGATGGCCCTCCGGGGTTGTCCCCGGAAGCTGTGGATAAGCTTGTGGAAAGGAACGCGCCACACTGCGCCGAGTACAGGCCCGCAAGGCTTCGCAACGCGCCTGCCCAATTCTTAGGCAAGAAACTAAGTTATTGTTTTCCAAACCCTTTGCCCGGCCTCTGGCTTTCATGCTTCGTTCACATTGACCTTCGGGCCGCATTCCGCAAACCCGGCGAGGCCGGCCGTTACGTCGGGGGATGAAGTTTCTCACTTCAGTGCGACAGGTGTTGACAAAGTCAGAATTGTTGCAGGCTTGCGTCAGCCGCGCCGTCGCTCCACGCTGACTCCGACTGCTCCGACATCCGCTACGATGTCCGGCTTCTCCACGGTCACCCGCACCGCCTCCACCCGCTCATCCTCCAGACAGGCGACGGCGATTCGCTCGGCCAGGGTTTCGGCCAGCTTGGTATGGCCGGCAGTCGCCACCGCCCGCGCGCGGTTGGCCACGGCGCCGTAATCCACCACGCGCTCCAGCCGGTCCGGCCCGACACCCGAGGGGGCGGCGTCGTCGCGCACCAGCAACTCGATTCCGATCACCACCCGCTGCGGCGCCTGCTCCTTCGGATAGATGCCGAGCCGTGCCTGCACCGTCAGGTCCCGCACGAAAACCCGGCGCAAGCCGCGCACCGCGTCCGGAACATAGGTCGTCATTCCTCGGGTTCCCCATGGTCGCGCGCCGGGGACCATTGCAGGTGCTGCCCCCCGTCGAGCGCGATCATCTGCCCGGTCATTGCTGGCAGTGAAAGGATGGCCAGCACCGTCTGCACCACCTCCTCAGGG
Organism: Roseomonas chloroacetimidivorans; assembly: GCF_049629625.1. Lineage (NCBI taxonomy): Bacteria > Pseudomonadati > Pseudomonadota > Alphaproteobacteria > Acetobacterales > Roseomonadaceae > Roseomonas > Roseomonas chloroacetimidivorans. Next base: position 12,220 of record NZ_JBNBZS010000028.1, read on the forward strand.
CTCGACCCGCGGCGGAGCGGCGTGCTCTCGCATTGCGCATGGAACTGCGCCTCGCTCTGGCGCGCGCTGGGCAGGGTGGGGCCGGGGCCGATCCCGTTCACCCGGATGCGCGGCGCGAGGGCCAGGGCCAGGGACTGCGTCATCGCCCAGAGCCCGGCCTTGGAAATGGTGTAGCTAACGAAATGTGGCGTCAGCGACAGCACGCGCTGGTCCAGCATGTTCACCACCGCGCCCTCGGCTCCATCGGGAAGGGCGAGGGCCATGGCCTGGGTCAGCACGAAGGGCGCGCGGAGATTCGGCTCCAGATGCATGTCCCAACTCTCGCGGGTCGCGTCGTCCCATTCGTCGCGTTCGAAGCGGGAGGCGTTGTTCACCAGCACGCCGATCGGCCCCAGCTTCGCCGTCGCGTCGGGGATCAGCGCCTCCACCTCCGCCTCCCGCGCCAGATCGGCGCGCAGCGCCACGGCGTTCCGGCCCATGGCACGGATTGCCTCCACGACCTCGTCCGCCTCCGCCGCGCTGTGCCCATGATGCACGGCCACGTCGAAGCCTGCCTCTGCCAGGCCAAGCGCGATGGCACGGCCAATTCGTTTCGCGGCGCCTGTGACGAGGGCCGCCCGGGGGATGCTGGGAGCGATTTTCATGAGCGGCCTGAAATAGGGGCGGAGCTGGCCGGGCGGGAGGGGGGATCGGGGCGGTCGATGCCCGGCCCCCGGGGTCGCTCCACCCCGGACGAAGCCGCCGGCGCTGCGGGAAGTCGTTTCGTCAGCCGGTGCGGTGCGATGGTCAAGGGCGAAGCTGGTCCGGATTGTGCCGATACCATGCCTGAATCGGTTGGGGTTCCAGTTGCCCAGGCAGGGCGGCGGTGTCATCGGGGAAATATGGGCGACACGCAGCGCAACATCGGCACGGGCCAGACCCGTAGCGACCTGTCCCAGACGGGACTGGCGGGGAAACGCGCCTTGGTCACCGGCCACCGGAGCGGCATCGGCGCAGCTATCGTGGCCGTGCTGGAGTCCTCGGGTGTCAGGGTGGAGGGGCTCGATCGCCCCGAGCATGACCTGCTCGACATTCCCGCCATCGCCCCCGCTGTGGAGGCCGCTGTCGCGCGGCTGGGTGGGCTGGAGCTGGTGGTGAACAATGCCGGCGACACGATCCTCGGCACTCTGCTCGACACGCCGCTCGCCGAGGCGGAACGCATCATGCGGATCAACTGGCTGGCGCCCTTCGCGGTGATGCAGGCGGCCTTGCCGCATCTGCTGAAGCGGGGCGGGGCGGTGGTGAACATCGCCTCCGACCAGGCGCTGATCGGCAAGCCGGCCTCGGCCGCCTATGGCGCATCCAAGGCTGCGCTGGCGCAGATGACGCGCTCCGCCGCCCTCGACTTCGCGACGCAGGGCATCCGCTTCAACGCGGTGGCCCCGGGCAGCACGGATACTCCGATGCTGCGCGCCGTGATCGCCGACCTCGCCGCCCGTAACCCCGATCGCGTGCCGGGGGACGCCGCCTACACCGCGGCCGTGCCCCAACACCGCTTCGCCCATCCAAAGGAGATCGCTGCCGTGGTCGCCTTCCTTCTCTCTGACCATGCGAGCTTCGTCACGGGCGTCGTGATGCCCGTCGATGGTGGAACGACTGCAGCATGAGCGCGATTCTGATCACCGGCGGCACGCGCGGCATCGGCCTGGCCTGCGCGCGCGTCCTGGCCAAGCAGCAGCACGAGATCATCGTTGCCGCCCGCGGCGCGCCGGATGAGATCCTGCCGGATGGCGTGCGTCACATTCCCTGCGACGTAACCGACCCGACCTCCGTCCGTACCCTGTTCGGCGCGGCCGGGCCCATCCGGGCTGTCATCCTGGCGGCAGGCAGCGCGGGTGGCGATCCAGCCACGCCGGATGAGGGCTTCTGGCGCCGCATCATGTCCGTGAACCTCGACGGCGCCTGGCGCTGCGCGGAGGCAGCCGCCTCTCGCCTGCCGGATGGGGAAGGGCGGATCATCTTCCTCGCCTCCGTCCTCGGCCTGCGGGCCGTGCCGGACCAGGTCGCCTATACCGCGGCCAAGCACGGTGTGATCGGGCTGATGCGGGCGATGGCACTGCGCCTTGCCCCGCGCGGGATCATGGTGAACGCCCTCTGCCCGGGCTGGGTGGATACGGCGATGGCCCGGTCCCGTTGGAACGAGTTGGGCATCACGGCGGAGGATGCCGCGGCTGGCACCCCCACCCGGCGCATCACCACAGCCGATGAGGTGGCGCGCACGGCGGCCTTCCTCCTTTCCCCCGCTGGGTCGAACATCACCGGGCAGGCTCTGGCGTTGGACGGCGGCGCCGCCCTGTAAGGAATCTTCGCGGCTCGCTTGCGCAGGAAGGGCCTGCTCCGGCGCAACGGAGCAGGCCCTTTTCAATACGGTCTGTTCAGGTTTCGGGCCAGATGGCGATCACACGGCGATCACTGGGAGCCGGAGCCGCCCTGGCCGGACGGGTTCGCGATGCCGGGCTCGCCGGCCTGCGGGTTCGGTGGAGCCCCGGCCATGGTGCTCGGGGCGGCAGGGACAGCGGCGGCCCCGGGCGAGCCGGCACCCCGATCAACCGTTACGCCCTGCGGATTCTGCGGCGTTGGGGCGGTGGTCACGGCGCCCGGGGCACCGGGGGACTGGGCGAGCGCCGGGCCGCCGATCAGGCCGGCTGCGAGAGCAAGTGGAAGTCCAAGTTTCCTCATCATGCATTGCTCCTCTGGCTGCGTGCTCTGCCAACGCGGCTTTCTGGGGAGCGGTTACGCCCTGTAAAGGATCCTTAACCCAGCCCCGCTCATCCCTCATTGGTTTCCCTGACCTGCTGTGATCGCAGCTTGGCCATGATTGCTTGACAGGCCGGGCTGGCAGGGACGAGGGTGCGCCCTTCACCAGGGGTGTCCCGACAAGGGGCTGAGATACGGCTGGCTTCGGCAGCGCCGTGACCCGATGAACCTGATCCAGTTCATGCTGGCGTAGGGACGGTGCGGATGCCTGCGGCCCCTCATGGGCTGGCTGTCATGGCCTTGGCGGGTGATCCATTTCCTCCTTCGCATTGGGGCTGGATCGCTGCCGCGAAGGGAGCTCCGGCTCATGCCTCTTGATACTCCGCAGGTCACCACTGCACCGCTGCCGGCCTCAAGGAAGGTGTTCCGGCCAGGCCAGCTGCATCCGGCCATCCGCGTGCCCATGCGCGAGATCACGCTGCACCCGAGCGCTGGCGAGCCGCCGGTCATGGTCTATGACTCTTCCGGCCCCTATACCGATCCGGACGCCGACATCTCCATTGACCGCGGCCTGCCCCGTATCCGTACGGGCTGGATCGAGGCGCGTGGCGATGTCGAGGTCCATGAGGGGCGCGAGGTTCGCCCCGAGGACAACGGCAATGTCTCCGCCGACCACCTCACCCCGGCCTTCCCGGTTCGTCACCGCCCGCTGAAAGCCAAGCCTGGCAAGGCGGTCACGCAGCTTGCCTATGCCCGCGCCGGCATCATCACGCCGGAGATGGAATATGTCGCCATCCGAGAGAATCTCGGCCGCGCGCAGGTGAAGGCGGCGCTGGAGCGCGACGGCGAGGATTTCGGTGCCTCCATCCCCGATTTCGTCACGCCGGAATTCGTGCGGGATGAGGTGGCACGTGGCCGTGCCATCATCCCCGCCAACATCAACCACCCGGAACTTGAGCCGATGGCGATCGGCCGCAACTTCCTGGTGAAGATCAACGCCAATATCGGCAACTCCGCCGTCACCTCCTCCATGGCGGAGGAGGTGGAAAAGATGGTCTGGGCCATCCGCTGGGGCGCGGACACGGTGATGGACCTCTCCACCGGCCGCAACATCCACAACATCCGCGACTGGATCATCCGCAACGCGCCCGTGCCCATCGGCACCGTGCCGCTCTACCAGGCGCTGGAGAAGGTCGGCGGCATCGCGGAGAACCTGACCTGGGAGGTGTTCCGCGATACGCTGATCGAGCAGGCCGAGCAGGGCGTCGACTATTTCACCATCCATGCCGGCGTGCGCCTCGCCCATGTGCCGCTTACCGCGGGCCGCGTGACAGGCATCGTCTCACGCGGCGGTTCCATCATGGCGAAGTGGTGCCTGCACCATCACCGCGAGAGCTTCCTCTACGAGCATTTCGAAGAGATCTGCGACATCTGCCGCGCCTATGACGTGTCCTTCTCGCTTGGCGACGGGCTGCGCCCCGGCTCTATCGCCGATGCGAATGACGCGGCGCAGTTCGCGGAGCTGGAGACGCTGGGCGAGCTGACGAAGATCGCCTGGGCGAAGGACTGTCAGGTCATGATCGAGGGGCCGGGCCATGTGCCCATGCACAAGATCAAGGCCAATATGGACAAGCAGCTCAAGCTCTGCGGCGAAGCGCCCTTCTACACCCTCGGGCCGCTGACCACCGACATCGCGCCGGGCTACGACCACATCACCTCGGGCATCGGCGCTGCGATGATTGGTTGGTTCGGCACGGCGATGCTCTGCTATGTCACGCCGAAAGAGCATCTCGGCCTGCCCGACCGCAACGATGTGAAAGTGGGGGTGATCACCTACAAGATCGCGGCCCATGCCGCCGATCTCGCCAAGGGCCATCCCGCCGCGCGTATTCGCGACGACGCGCTCTCCCGCGCACGCTTCGAGTTCCGCTGGGAGGATCAGTTCAATCTCTCGCTGGATCCCGATACCGCGCGCAGCTTCCACGACGAGACGTTGCCGAAGGAGGCGCACAAGGTCGCGCATTTCTGCTCCATGTGCGGGCCGAAATTCTGCTCCATGCGGATCTCCCATGACATCCGTGCCGAGGCGCAGAAGGAGGGCATGGAGGCCATGGCGAAGAAGTACCGCGAAGGCGGCAGTCTCTACATGCCGGTGAACCCGGGCGAATAGGGCAGTGACGGGGAGGGCGGCCGCGAGACGGCCGCCCTTGCGCCCCGGCACGCCCTCCGCTTCCTTCCCGGCCAGAGGTCACGTCCGGGACTCCCCAACCCATGCGCCTGCCGCGCCGCTCGCTATTGGCCGCTTTCGCGGCGCCGTTGCTTGTTCCCTCGCTTGCCTGGGCCCAGGGCAGCATCCCGCCTGGCTGGCCCGACCGGCCCTTGCGCCTCATCCTGCCCTACACGCCTGGCGGCGGCACGGACGCGGTGGCCCGCGCCCTGGGCGCGCATCTCACCAACGCGCTTGGCCAGCCGGTCGTGGTGGAGAACCGCCCGGGGGCTGGCGGCAATCTCGCCACCGAGCTGGTTGCGGGCGCGCGCCCGGATGGGCTGACCCTGCTCATGGGCAATCAGGGCCCGATTTCGGTGAACCCCACGCTGTTCGGCCGGAACCTGAAGGTGAACCCGCTGACCGCCCTGGACCCGGTCGCAATGGTAGCCGAGACGCCGCTGGTTCTCGTGGTCGGCCCCGCTACCCGGTCGGGTAGCCTCGCGGAGCTGATCGCGGAGGCGCGGGCGAAGAGGGGGCAGATGAACTATGCCTCCCCCGGCAATGGTGCGGCGGGGCATCTGGCCATGGCACTCCTCCTCCAGCAGGCCGGGGTGGAAGCGACCCATGTTCCCTTCCGCGGCGCCGCCCCGGGGCTGACGGATGTGGCTGCCGGGCATGTCGCCGCCATGATCAGCACGCTGCCTTCCGTGGCCGGGCTGGTGCAGGGCGGCGCACTGCGTGCGCTGGCCGTGACCGGAGACCGCCGTGTGGAATCCCTGCCGGATGTTCCGACCGTGGCCGAAACGCTGCCGGGTTACCGCGTCACCGCCTGGTACGGGATCCTGGTTCCCCATGGCACGCCGGAGCCGATCCGGGCCCGGCTGGAAGCCGCGATCCTCGAGGGCCTGGAGAGACCGGAACTGCTGGCCAGCCTCCGCCGCGAGGGGGCAGTTCCGTATCCGATGACCGCCCAGGTCTTTGGGCGCTTCATCGCGGCGGAGCACGACCGCTGGGCGCCGGTGATCCGGGCGGCGGGCATCACGGCCGACTGACACCATCCGTCGCGGGCATGCCGGCGAGGATTTTTGCATCGCAGCACGCGTAGAATGCCCCTCCTGCACCCCAAAAAAGTTCAGTCTGCCAACTGCGACAAACCCTTAGCGCCCATTGATCAAACGGCACTTTCAGTACAGTTCTGCATCGTAATTCGTGAATTAATGCGATTCTCAAAGTTGCGAGGGGTCAGGAAACCGGGCTAGACCGGCCGCCGATGGACGGGACCACCACTGCACCGGCCGCTGCGCCCGCCGTAACGGCGGACCCTTCGGAAGGGCCACTCCCTCTTTACCGCGCCCGCGTGGCCGCGGGGGCGCTGCGCGCCGACCCCGCCCAGGCCCGCGCGGCCGAGACGCTGCAGGATCTCTGGCGCCGTCTGCGTGGCTATGACCCGCGCCCTGAGCCAACGAAGGAGGAGCCTGGCCTTTTCGCCCGCTTCTTCCGCCGCAAGCCGGTGGACGAGCAGCCGGACGGCCCGCCTCTTGGCCTCTACCTCGTCGGCGAGGTCGGGCGCGGCAAGTCCATGCTGATGGACCTCTTCTTCGAAACGGCGGATGTGCCGCGCAAGAAGCGCGAACACTTCCACGCCTTCATGCAGAAGTGCCACCGCCGCATCCACGAGTACCGCAAGGCCCACGGCGACGCTTCGGACCCGATCCCGCCGCTGGCCGACAGCATCGTGGCCGAGGCCGCGCTGCTCTGCTTCGACGAGTTCCAGGTCCATGACATCACCGATGCCATGATCCTGGGCCGCCTCTTCGAGGCGCTCTTTGCCCGGGGCGTGGTGGTGGTGGCCACCTCCAACACGGCCCCGGCCGATCTCTTCAAGGGCAAGCCGGGCCGCGACGCCTTCCTGCCCTTCATCGCCATGATCCAGAAGCGGCTGGAGGTTCTGCACCTCGCATCCCTTCAGGATTATCGGCGCGACCGCATCCGGGGGCTGCCGACCTGGCACAGCCCGGTGAACGGCCGCGCCGAGCGCGCGCTCGACGCGGCTTTCCTCGAGCTCTCGGGTGTTGCCCATGGCACGCCCTGCTCCCTGACGGTGCTCGGCCGCAAGGTCGAGGTGCCGCAGGCCCATCGTGGCGTCGCCCGCGCGGATTTCGAGACGCTCTGTGGAGCGTTCCTCGGCGCGGCGGACTACCTCGCCATTGCCACCCATTTCCACACGCTCGTGCTGGACGGCGTGCCGCGGCTGGGCCCGGAGAACTTCGACCGGGCCCGTCGCTTCGTGACGCTCATCGACACGCTCTATGAGCACCGTTGCAAGCTGGTCGTCTCGGCCGAGGCCGAGCCCGACCAGCTCTACGAGAAAGGGGAGGGAGCGGCCATGTTCCAGCGCACCGCCTCCCGCCTCATGGAAATGCAGAGTCAGGATTATCTGGCCCTGCCGCATCTGACGTAACGCGTTCCGGCACCGGAATTGCTTGGCATAGCCTGAGGGGGCAGGTGCCAGGCGTCAGTTCCGGTCCGGACATTTGGGGGAGATTCACATGCTGCGTTCCCTGGCTATCGCCGCTGCGGCGATCGTCGCGCTTGGCGCCGCTCAGCCTTCCGAGGCCGCCAGCACCCGCCGTACGGAGGCGCGTTCCGCCGGAAAGGCCACCCGTGCGGTCGCCCGCCCGGTGGCCAGCCGCGCTGAGCCGAGCCGCCGCGTGGTGGCGGGCACTCCGGCCCGGGCCCGCGCCACGGCGCGCGTGGCCTCCCGCGGCGGCCGTTCCCAGGCCCGCGTCGCCAGCCGCCGCCAGGTGGCGGTCCAGAGCGGCCGCTCCAATATCCGCCTGGTAAGCCTGTTCTCCGGCTCCGCCCATGCCTCCACCCTGTCCGCCCGTGGCGGCAAGGTCGGCAAGGCCGCGCGCGCGCAGCGAAGCCAGGGCCGCATGGGCGTCTGGCATGCCGGCCTGCCCGCCGCCGATGGCGAGCAGATGGATTGCCCCTCCGGCACCATGGCGGTGCTGGCCCGCGGGCATTCCGACACTTTCCGCTGCATGCCCATGTGATTCGGATACGATCGGGACCGGCCGCGCCGGCTCCCTGATCGGATGAGAAGGGGCGGGATGCCAGGGGGGCGTCCCGCCCCTTTTCCATTCGGGGCGGGGCCCCGCCTTGCCGGGTCCTTCATCCGGGGCTAATCCACCCGCGTCCAGTTCGCAGTTGCCGCACGGCACCGCCAAGACGTCCCCATAAAGGCTCACAGGCAAGGACTCCCCCATGGCCCGCAACAAGATCGCGCTCATTGGCGCCGGCAACATCGGCGGCACGCTCGCCCACCTGATCGGCCTCAAGGAGCTCGGCGACGTCGTGCTCTTCGACGTCTTCGGTGGCGTGGCTGCCGGCAAGGCGCTGGACATCATGCAGTCCAGCCCGGTCGATGACTTCGACAGCAACATGACCGGCGGTTCTGATTACGCCGCGATCGAGGGCGCGGACGTGGTCATCGTCACCGCCGGCTTCCCGCGCATGCCCGGCATGAGCCGCGACGACCTGCTGACCAAGAATGCCGGCGTGATGGGCCAGGTGGCCGAGGGCATCAAGAAGTACGCCCCGAACGCCTTCGTCATCTGCATCACCAACCCGCTCGACGTCATGGTCTGGGCGCTGCAGCAGAAGTCCGGCCTGCCCGCGAACAAGGTGGTGGGCATGGCGGGCGTGCTCGACTCCGCCCGCTTCCGCCTCTTCCTGGCGCAGGAGTTCAACGTCTCGGTGGAGGACGTGACAGCCTTCGTGCTGGGCGGCCATGGCGACACCATGGTGCCGCTGACCCGCTACTCCACCGTCGCCGGCGTCCCCGTGCCCGACCTGATCAAGATGGGCTGGACCACCCAGGAGCGGATCGACGCGATCGTGCAGCGCACCGCCAATGGCGGCGGCGAAATCGTGAAGCTGCTGGAGAAGGGCTCGGCCTTCTACGCTCCGGCTGCCTCGGCCATCGCGATGGCCGAGTCCTACCTGAAGGACAAGAAGCGCGTCCTGCCCTGCGCCGTGATGCTGAACGGCGAGTATGGCCAGAAGGACTTCTATGTCGGCGTGCCCGTGGTGATCGGCGCCGGCGGCGTGGAGCGCGTTGTCGAGGTCGAGTTCCTGCCCGAGGAGAAGGCCGCCTTCGAGAAGTCCTGCGACGCGGTGAAGAAGCTCGTCGAGGACTTCAAGAAGCTCGGTGTTTGAGACCAATGGGCCAGGAGTGATCCTGGCCCTTTCCGCATCAGGAAAGCGGTGACCGAATGAACATCCATGAATACCAGGGCAAGGAGCTGCTGAAGCGCTACGGCGTTGCAGTGCTCGACGGCTATGTGGCGAAGACCCCCGAGGAGGCTGAGGCGGCGGCGAAGAAGCTTCCCGGCCCTGTCGTGGTGGTGAAGAGCCAGATCCATGCGGGCGGCCGCGGCGCAGGCCGCTTCAAGGACGATCCGAACGGCAAGGGTGGCGTGCGCGTCGTCAAGCCCGAGGCCGCCAAGGAAGCCGCCGCCGCCATGATCGGCCACACGCTGGTCACGAAGCAGACGGGCCCCGAGGGCAAGGTCGTCAATCAGGTCTATGTTGAGGCTGGCTGCGACATCAAGCGCGAGCTGTACCTCTCTCTTCTGGTGGACCGCGAGACCTCGCGCATCACCATCATGGCGTCCACCGAGGGCGGCATGGAGATCGAGGAGGTCGCCGAGCACAACCCCGAGAAGATCCTGAAGGTCGCGGTCGACCCGGCCGCCGGCATTTCCGGCTGGCACGCCCGCAAGCTTGCCTTCGGGCTGGGCCTGGAAGGCAAGCAGGTCGGCGTGTTCACGAAGTTCGTGACGGCGATGTACAACGCCTTCACCGACCTCGACATGGCGATCGTCGAGATCAACCCGCTGGTCGTGACCGGCGCCGGTGAGATCATCGCGCTCGACGCCAAGGTGTCCTTCGACGACAACGCGCTGTTCCGCCACAAGGACCTCGAGGCCCTTCGCGACGACAGCGAGATGGACCCGAAGGAGCTGGACGCGGTCAAGAACGACCTGAACTACGTCGCGCTCGACGGCGAGATCGGCTGCATGGTGAACGGCGCCGGCCTGGCGATGGCCACCATGGACATCATCAAGCTCTACGGCTCCTCGCCCGCGAACTTCCTCGATGTCGGCGGCACCGCGAATGCGGCGCGCGTGACCGAGGCCTTCCGGATCATCACGTCCGACTCCAATGTGAAGGCGATCCTGGTCAACATCTTCGGCGGTATCGCCAAGTGCGACATGATCGCCGAAGGCATCGTAGCGGCGAGCAAGAACCTCTCCCTCTCGGTCCCGCTGGTGGTTCGCCTTGAGGGCACGAATGTCGAGCTCGGCAAGAAGATCCTCGCCGAGTCCGGCCTCGCCATCATCCCCGCGGACAACCTGGCCGACGCCGCCCAAAAGGTGGTCGATGCCGTGAAGAAGGCCGCCTGAACCATGGCGATCCTCGTCGACAAGCACACCAAGGTCATGACCCAGGGCTTCACCGGAGCCCAGGGCACCTTCCACGCCGAGCAGGGCATCGCCTACGGCACCAACTATGTCGGTGGCGTGACCCCCGGTAAGGGTGGCCAGACCCACCTGAACCTGCCGGTCTTCGACACGGTTGAGGAATGCGTCGAGAAGACGGGCGCCGATGCCTCCGTCATCTACGTGCCGCCGCCCTTTGCGGCCGACTCCATTCTGGAGGCAATCGCGGCCGAGGTCCCGCTCATCATCTGCATCACCGAGGGTATCCCGGTGCTGGACATGGTGAAGGTCAAGCGCGCCCTCTCCGGCAGCAAGTCTCGCCTGATCGGGCCGAACTGCCCGGGCGTGATCACGCCGGAAGCCTGCAAGATCGGCATCATGCCCGGCCACATCCACAAGCGCGGCTCGGTCGGCATCGTGTCCCGCTCGGGCACGCTGACCTATGAGGCGGTGGCGCAGACCACGGCGGCCGGCCTCGGCCAGACCACCTGCGTCGGCATCGGCGGCGACCCGGTGAAGGGCACGGACTTCCAGGAAGTGCTGGAGATGTTCCTGGCTGACCCCGAGACCAAGCAGATCGTCATGATCGGCGAGATCGGCGGCCAGTCCGAGATCATCGCGGCCGAGTTCCTGGGCCGCGAAAACAAGCCGGGCTCCAAGAACTACAAGCCCGTGGTCGGCTTCATCGCCGGTGCGACCGCCCCTCCGGGCCGCCGCATGGGCCATGCCGGCGCCGTCATCTCCGGCGGCAAGGATACGGCCGAGGCGAAAATGGACGCCATGCGCTCCGCGGGCATCCATGTGGCCGACAGCCCGGCTGCATTGGGCTCGACCATGGTAAAGGCCATCGCGGCCTGATCATCCGCCCCTGGGTGGATTGAAGAATACGGCACGCCGCCGGGGCCTCCCCGGCGGCGTGTTGCATTTTGTGTTGCGTCGCAGCATCAAACGGGCCAGAAGGGGAGCGATGAACGGCACCTCCTCGTCGCGGATCACTCCGCCCTGACGCATGGCGTCGCGGCCCAGCCGCGGCATCCGGCCCTGTGCGGCCGCCCATCGTCCTGCCTGTTCAATGCCCGGCGCCTCTGCGTCCCCCGGACCCGTGCCGGGCGTGGCACCTGCTTGCTGAAAGTCTTTCCATGACCGCTGCCCGACGCGCACTCTCCGAGTGGTCGCCCAACATCACGCGTGACCTCCTGGCTGGTACCGTCGTCGCCTTGGCCCTGATTCCGGAGGCGATCGCTTTCTCGATCATCGCCGGCGTTGACCCAAAGGTCGGCCTCTACGCCTCTTTCTGCATCGCCGTGATCTCCGCCTTCGCCGGCGGCCGTCCGGCCATGATCTCGGCGGCCACCGGCGCCATGGCCCTGGTCATGGTGGATCTCGTGCGCCAGCACGGGCTGGACTACCTGCTTGCCGCCACCCTGCTCACCGGCGTGATCCAGATTGCCGCCGGCTATCTGCGCCTGGGCGACCTGATGCGCTTCGTCTCCGGCTCGGTCATCACCGGCTTCGTCAACGCGCTGGCCATCCTGATCTTCATGGCGCAGCTGCCTGAATTCGTCGGCGCCGGCCCGGTCTTCTACGCCATGGTCGCGGGCGGCCTGGCCATTATCTTCCTGCTGCCGCGCCTGACCACCGCGATCCCGTCCCCGCTGGTCACCATCGTGGTCGGGACGGCGCTGGCCATGGGGCTGGGCCTGGATCTCCGGACAGTCGGCGATATGGGCCAACTGCCCACCGAACTGCCCAGCTTTCTTCTCCCGAACGTGCCGCTGACCCTCGATACGCTCTGGACCCTGCTTCCCTACTCCCTGACCCTCGCCACGGTCGGGCTGCTGGAATCCATGATGACCGCCTCCATCGTGGATGAGATGACGGACACGACCAGCGACAAGAACCGCGAATGCCGGGGGCAGGGCATCGCCAACATCGTCGCGGGCCTGTTCGGCGGTATGGCCGGCTGCGCCATGATCGGCCAATCCGTGATCAACGTGACCTCCGGCGGGCGCGGGCGCCTTTCCACCCTCTGGGCGGGGCTTTTTCTGCTCTTCCTCATCCTCGTGCTGGCGGAATGGGTGCGGCAGATTCCCATGGCGGCGCTGGTGGCCGTGATGATCATGGTCTCCATCAAGACCTTCCGCTGGTCCTCGCTCACCGCCCTCCGCACCAACCCACGCCATTCCAGCATCGTGATGGTGGCAACCGTCGCGGTGGTGGTGGCCACCCATAACCTGGCCCAGGGCGTGCTGGTGGGCGTGCTGCTCAGCGGCATCTTCTTTGCCCACAAGGTCACCCGCGCCTTCTCCGTCACCTCCTCACTGGACGAGGCCGGCACCACCCGCACCTACCGGGTCACCGGCCAGATCTTCTTCGCCACGGCCAATGCCTTCCACGACGCATTCGACTTCCGCGAGGGGGTGGAGCGCGTGGTGATCAATGTCAGCGCAGCCCATTTCTGGGACATCACGGCGATTGGCGCGCTGGACCGGGTGGTGCTGAAGCTGCGCCATAACGGGGTGGAGGTGGATGTAGAGGGCCTCAACGCCGCCTCCGCCACCATGGTGGAGCGCCTCGGCACCCATCACCGCGAGGGTGCCGCCCTGACCGTCGGGCACTGACGGCCCGGTTAGGTCAACAACCCTGACGCTCGCACATGGGAGGGATGTGTGGGCGTGCTATCCGTCGGCGTTCGCGTTGCGTTAGAATGACAGCCTAAGCAACATTATTGCGGACGTTGGCGCGATGACCATGGAAATCAGCTTCACCCGGACGCAGACGCCGCTGTCGCGCCCCGACGATTCCTCCCTTTCCTTCGGTAAGGTTCTGACGGACCACATGTTCGTCATGAACTACGAGGAGGGGCGAGGCTGGCATGACCCGCGGGTCGTTCCCTACGGTTCCTTCCCGATGGATCCGGCGACCTCGGTCCTGCATTACGGCCAGGCCGTGTTCGACGGTCTGAAGGCCTTCCGCCAGGCGGATGGCTCCATCAAGCTCTTCCGCGCGCAGCGCCATGCGGCCCGCCTGAACAAGTCCTGCCGCGCCCTCTGCATCCCGGAGATGGATGAGGATCTCATCCGCCGCTCCTTCGAGGCGATTGTCTCGGCCGACCATGAGTGGGTGCCCCGCGCCCCCGGCACCTCGCTCTATATCCGCCCGACGGTGGTCGCGACGGAGGTGATGCTCGGCGTCCACCCGGCCTCGCGCTACACCTATTTCGTCATCTGCTCCCCGGTCGGCTCCTACTACAAGGAGGGCGTGAAGCCGGTCCGCATCCTGGCGACCGACACCCATGTCCGCGCCGTGCAGGGTGGCCTGGGCGAGGCGAAGACGGCGGCCAACTACGCCGCTTCCCTTTCCGCCCAGCAGGAGGCGGAGCGGCTCGGCTACACCCAGGTGCTCTGGCTGGATGGCGTCGAGCGCAAGTGGATCGACGAGGTCGGCACCATGAACATCATGATGAAGATCGGCGACGAGGTGATCACCCCGCCGCTCGCCGGCACCATCCTCGATGGCGTGACGCGCAACTCGACCCTGACACTGATGCGCGACTGGGGCCTGAAGGTCTCCGAGCGGAAGATCTCGATCGATGAGGTGATGCAGGCGGGCCGCGACGGCACGCTGCAGGAGATGTGGGGCACCGGCACCGCCGCCGTCGTCTCCCCGGTTGGCGAGCTCGGCTACAAGGGTGAAACCATCAAGATTGGCGATGGCCAGACCGGCCCGCTGACCCAGAAGCTCTATGACTCCATTGTCGCCATCCAGTATGGCCGGGCCCCCGACCCGCATGGCTGGATGACCGATGTGAAGGTCCCGGTCGCGGCCTGAGCCCGGCCAGTCGCCGGCCCGGGTGCCTGCGCCGGGCCGCGATCCCTCTTCGGCCGTGGATGAGGCTGGTCTAGGCTCGCCTCATGCGCCTTCAGCACCTTCAGCCCGGCCGGCCTTCGGCTCTGCTCGCGGCGGCGGTCATGGCCCTGGTTTCCGGCGCGGCACAGGCGCAGGACGCGCCACCGCCCGGACAGCCGCCCGCCACCGAACCGCCCGCTTCGGGGGCGCAGGCCGGCCCGCCGTCCCAGCCCGCCGCCGCTCCGGCCGCGGCGCCCACGGCGCCGGCGGCTCCGGCGGCGCGCGAGGAACTTCCGCGCGAGGCCTCCCAGCGCATCGTCGGGCGGGAAGTCACCGGGCCCTCCGGCGAGGTGGTTGGCCGGATCGTCAATGTATTGCTGGACGATAACGGCCAGCCCCGGGCCGCCGTGCTGGACTATGGCGGCTTCCTCGGCGTCGGCCGCCGCCGGGTGGCCGTCGCCTGGCGGACACTGCGCTTCTCGCCCGAGACTGTCCGGCTCGACTTCACCCGGGACCAGATGCGTGCCTTCCCCGACTACAAGGAGGGTGACACGGTCGTCGTGGCCGCGCCGCCGGAGCCTCCGCCGGCATCCTCCACGGCCACCCCGCCGGCCCCCGAACCCGCGCAACCCTCCGCGGGGCCGGGCGCCGCACCCGCGCAGGCAGACTAAGGCCAGGGTCACGTGAGAGGTCGGAGTGGTCGGGGCCTCGACTGGCTGAACTTCTTCATGGCCAATGTTCAGACCGGTTTCGGCCCTTTCATCGCCGTCTATTTGACGGCCCAGGCCTGGACCGAACTGGAAATCGGCCTCGTCCTCAGCCTCGGCACCTTCGTCACCATGGTGATGCAGGTTCCGGCCGGCGCGCTGGTCGATTCCACCCCGAACAAGCGCTTCGCCGCCGCGGCGGCCCTGATCGCCATCGCCATCTCGGCGCTGCTCCTGGCCCTGATGCCGGAATTCCTGCCGGTCATGCTTTCAGAGGTGCTGCACGGCTTCGCCTCCTGCGTGCTCGGCCCCTCCATCGCGGCCATTAGCCTGGCACTGGTCGGCCGCAGGGCCCTCGGCGAGCGCCTCGGCCGCAACGCGCGCTACGCCGCGGTGGGAAGCGGGGTCGCCGCGGGGCTGCTCGGTGCAGCCGGCACCTGGCTGTCGGGTGCCTCCGTCTTCTGGCTGACCGCCGCGCTCTGCCTACCCAGCCTCATCGCGCTCGCGGCCATCCGCCCCGGCGATCTCCATCCTCCGGAACCCAAGGAGCGGGAAGGGGGCGCGCTCCGGGGCCTGGGTGTTCTGTTGCGGAACCGGGGGGTGGCGATCTTCGCCCTCTGCTGCGGCCTTTTCACGCTCTCCAACGCCGCCATGCTGCCCCTGGCCGGCACGCAGGTGACGCGCAATGCGGGGGAGGAGGCGAATCTTATCATCGCCGCCTGCATCATCGCGCCGCAGCTCATCATGGCGCTCATCGCCCCCTGGGTCGGGCGACTGGCTGAGCGGCGCGGGCGGCGCATCGCGCTGCTGCTCGGCTTCGCCGCCCTGCCGGTGCGCGGGTTGTTGCTGATGCTGGTGGAGGGACCGGCCTGGCTCATCCTGGTGCAGGCGCTGGATGGGCTGAGCGCGGCCGGGCTCGGCGTCCTGCTGCCCCTGCTGGCGGCGGACCTCACGCGCGGTACCAACCGCTTCAACCTGTGCATCGGCATCTTTGGCCTGGCGATCGGCATTGGCGGCACGCTCAGCACCACCCTGGCGGGCCTGGCCACGGATTGGTTCGGGCCGGCCGCCGCTTTCGCCATGTTGGCCGGGGTTGGGCTGCTCTCCGTGCTGGTGGTCTGGGCGGCGATGCCGGAAACCCGGCCTGCCGGGGAGGCGATGCGGGCCTGAGCCGGGCGGAAAGCCTTGCCCCCGGCCCCCACCCCCGCTACATCCCGCCCGCGCCGGCACCCCTGGAGGCCGGCGAGCTTTCGCGCGCCTGCACGGCAGCACGAAAAGATTCAACCCAACGTGCGAAGGAATGACGGCAATGGTCCAGACCATCCGGATCGAGGCCGCGGCGCGCGAGCGGGCCGGTAAGGGGGCGGCGCGCGCGACCCGGCGTGGGGGCATGGTCCCCGCAGTGATCTATGGGGCGAAGCAGGAGGCGATCCTTCTCTCTCTCGACCCGCGTGACGTGATGAAGGAGCTGCATAAGGGCGGTTGGCAGTCCCACCTGTATGAGGTGGCCGTGGCCGATGCCGCGCCGGTTCGCTGCCTGATGCGCGACGTGCAGTTCCACCCGGTTTCGGACCAGCCGATCCATGTGGACTTCCAGCGCCTCGCCGCTGGTCAGAAGATCCGTGTGCGCGTGCCGGTCGTGCTGCTCGGCGAAGACGTCTCCCCCGGCATCAAGGCCGGCGGCGTTCCGAACCTGGTCCGCCGTGACCTCGAGGTGCTGGCTGACCCGGACAACGTGCCGGAGCGCTTCGAGGTCGATGTCTCCTCCGCCGGCATCGGCGACACGCTCCGCTGGTCCGCGGTGAAGGACGCCCAGGGCGCTACCCCGACCATCGCCCGCGACTTCGTGGTGGTGACCATCGCCCCGCCGGTCGTGGTCGAGGAGGTCGTTGTGGCCCCGGCCGCGCCGGAGCCCGCCAAGGGCAAGGGTGGCAAGGCTGCCCCGACCGCGGCGGCTGCCAAGAAGAAGTAAGGGAGAAAGGCCGGGGAACGGAAGCACCGCTTCCGCCGGACCCTGGCCCCCTTTCTGTTTCTGTCTGTTTGGGGCGCGCACGCGGAAGCGGCGCGCCCCATCCATTGATGGGGTCATGGGATGCTTCTGTGGGTGGGGCTGGGAAATCCGGGCGCGGAGCATGCGAGGCAGCGCCACAATATCGGCTTCATGGCCGTGGAGCGCATCGCCTCCCGCCATCGCTTCAGCCCCTGGCGCAACCGCTTCAAAGGCGAGATCTCCGAAGGCCAGATCGCCGGCCAGCGTATCATCCTGCTGAAGCCCCAGACCTATATGAATGACAGCGGCAGCTCGGTTCAGCCGGCGACCGCCTTCCACAAGATTCCGGTGGGCGATGTCACGGCCTTCCATGACGAGCTGGACCTCGCCCCGGGCAAGGTGCGGGTGAAGAAGGGCGGCGGCGCCGCCGGCCATAACGGCCTTCGCGACATGCAGCGTGCCTTCGGCAGCCCCGATTTCCAGCGTGTCCGCCTCGGCATCGGCCATCCCGGCCACAAGGACCGCGTCCATGGCCATGTGCTCGGCAATTTCGCCAAGGTGGATGCCGAATGGCTCGACAAGCTGCTCGACTCGGTCGCCGACGCCGCACCGCTGCTGGCCGAGGGCAAGCCCGAGGATTTCATGACCAGGGTGGCCCTGCTCACGCAGAGCTAGCCTCCGCCCGACCCCCGGCGTAAGCCACCCCCGAAACCCCCTAGACGCACGGAATACCCGCCAGATGGGCTTCAACTGCGGAATCGTGGGCCTGCCCAATGTCGGCAAGTCCACCCTCTTCAACGCGCTCACCCAGACCGCCGCCGCCCAGGCGGCCAATTATCCCTTCTGCACGATCGAGCCGAATGTGGGCCGCGTTGCCGTGCCCGACCCGCGGCTGGACGAGCTGGCGCGCATCGGCAAGTCGATCAAGAAGATCCCGACCAGCCTGGAATTCGTGGACATCGCGGGCCTGGTCCGCGGCGCTTCCCGCGGGGAAGGGCTGGGCAACCAGTTCCTCGCCAATATCCGGGAGGTTGACGCCATCGTCCATGTGCTGCGCTGCTTCGAGGATGGGGACATCACCCATGTCGAGGGCAACGTGGACCCGGTGCGCGACGCCGAGACCGTCGAGACCGAACTGATGCTGGCGGACCTGGACAGCCTGGAGAAGCGCCTGCTTCCCGCTCAGAAAAAGGCGAAGAACGGCGATAAGGAAAGTGCCGCCTTCGTCGCCCTGGCCGAGCCGATCGTCGCCGCCCTCTCCGCCGGCAAGCCTGCCCGCACCGCCGTGCCCAAGGGCGAGGAGGCCGCGGCCGCCCGCCTCCAGCTCATGACGACCAAGCCCGTCCTCTATGTCTGCAATGTCGAGGAAGGCTCGGCCGCCAGCGGCAACGCCCATTCCGCCCGGGTGGTGGAGATGGCGAAGGCCCAGGGCGCCAAGGCCGTCATCGTCTCGGCCGCCATTGAGGCCGAGATCAGCCAGATGCCCGAGGAGGACCGCACGGACTTCCTGGACAGCCTTGGCCTGAAGGACAGCGGCCTGGATCGCATCATCCGCGCCGGCTACGACCTGCTGGGCCTGATCACCTATTTCACCTGCGGCCCCAAGGAATCCCGCGCCTGGACAATCACCAGGGGCACCAAGGCCCCGCAGGCTGCTGCCGTGATCCACAACGACTTCGAGCGCGGCTTCATCGCCTGCGAAACCATCGCCTATGAGGATTATGTCGCGCTCGGCGGCGAGCAGGGGGCGAAGGAAGCCGGCAAGATGCGGGTAGAGGGCAAGGAATACGTCGTGAAGGACGGCGACGTGCTGCTCTTCCGCTTCAACGTGTAAGAGGTGGTCCGGGTGGCCGTTGCTGGCCTGCCTGCTCCTTCGGAATAGAAAAAGGGCCCGGCGATTTCCTCGCCGGGCCCTTTCTGATTTCCGCTTGGAGAACCCAGGCTTAGCGCGGCATCACGCGGCGGTGGCGCGGGTGATGACGGCGGTGGTGCCGGCGGGCAGCCACGTCCTGCGTTACCGAGGTCGCCTCACGGGCGGACTCGACCGAGGTTGTCGCCGTACCCAAGGTTACGGCATGGCTCGCGCCAGATACCGAAACAAATCCGACGAAGAAGAAAGCAGCAAGAAACCAGCGCATTGCGAGCTCACATTTCCCTGTGATGCGAAGATGTTGCCCTATGTTTCGCTCGCTGGCATGTGAATTCCTGGCAAGCTGGCGCGTCCATCGGCCAGGCTCCGCCCCGCCTTGACCCAAGCCCCTGGTTACAGCAGTGGTCCCTGCAACGTAACGAAGGGGAATCGAATGTCCGGCAGTCGCCTCAACATGCTGGCCAGTCAGCTCATCCGCATTCATGGGCGTGTGCACCAGGTCAGGCTGGACGCTGTGGGCGAGGCGAAGGCACCGGGCGCAAACGAGGCTGCGCCGACCCTTTCCGAAGCGCGCGCCTTCGCCCTGGGCGTGAAGCTCCGCCCGATCCTCAACGACCTTGCGCTGGTGCAGCGCGAGCTGAAGGTGATCGGCGACGGGCTCGACCTTCGCGAGCGGATCGCGGTTCGCGTCCCAGCCCATCTCCGCTATCGCGAGGCGCAGTCCGTCGCGAGCGGCCGCCAGCACCATCGCCAGATTTTTCAGCTGCTCTGCGAGATCGTGGACGACCTGGTCGCGATCTGGGGCGGCCGGGGGCCAAGCGAGCGCGAATTGATGGAGGCCGCCGCCGACGCGGTGAAATCCACGCTGGAGTTCCAGCAGGCGCTGACCAGCAAGGCCAACGAGTTCCGCACGGTGCTCGGAAGTTCGAACCGCCTCTCTTCGATTCGGAGCGCACAGACCGTGCAGAACGTCTCCTTCGAAGGGCTGGCCGTGCTGGCCTGGCTGATCGTCTACGCCATCATGCGCCGAAGCCCGATGCGCTGAGGCATCGCGCCGGCCAGGATGCGGCCGGTCGGACCGTTCGGCCCGACCGGCATTGCAAGGCGGGCCTGCCCCTAGGCGTGCCCGGGAATGCTCTGATCCATCGCCAGCGCCGGCACGGCATCCCGGCACCAGCCGACAACGCGGGCGGGCACGCCGGCCACGGTGGCGCAGGGCGGCACATCGGCCAGCACCACGCTGCCCGCGCCTACTTTCGCGCCACGCCCGACCACGATGTTCCCCAGCACCTTCGCGCCGGCTGAGAGCAGCACGCCGTCACGCACCTTCGGGTGCCGGTCGCCGACCTCCTTGCCTGTGCCACCCAGCGTGACACCCTGGAGGATAGACACGTCATTGCCGATCGCCGCCGTCTCGCCGACCACCACACCGGTGGCATGGTCGATGAACACGCCACGGCCGACCGGCACGGCCGGATGGATATCCACCCCGAAGACGAGCGAGCCGCGACTCTGAAGATAAAGGGCCAGATCCTTCCGGCCGGCGCGCCAGAGCCCATGCGCCACGCGGTGCCAGGACAGGGCGTGGAAACCCTTGTAGTGCAGGAAGGGCGAGAGCCAGCCCCGCGCCGCCGGGTCACGCCGGCGCGTGGCGGCGAGGTCCGAGACGGCATCCGCCACCAGGCCCGGCCCGGCCTCGCGAACCAGGTCCTCCAGCCGCTCCGCCGGCATCAGCGCCTCGGCCAGCTTGCGGGCCAGCAGCGCGGCCAGGGCCGGGCCGAGCGCAGTATGACGCAGCACCGCCAGTTCCAGCATCGCGCGCAGCACCGGCTCCGTCTGCGCGGCCGTGGCCGCCTCCGCACGCAGCGCCGTCCAGACCTCGTCCGGGCTGGGGGTCACGTCGAGACCTGATTCAGCGCCCCTCGCCTCCATGTCCATCCGATCCATGGCTCCGCTCCTGGCGCGGACGGCCTGATCTGGCCGGACGCCCCAAACCTGACAATTGCGCCCGATCCGCCCGCCACCCATTCAGGCGCGGCGAATCCGGTCAGCTTCTCCTTACAGAAGGGGGCGAGGGCCGTCCCCACAAGGGACCGCACGTCTGGCCTGTGCCAGGAAGGAGCCTCGGCAGGCACCATCCGCCTGCGGCCTTGCGCCGCCCCGGCTCAGATCGGAAGCCGCACCACCGCGCGCAGCCCGCCCATCGGGCTCTCGGCCAGCAGGATCTCGCCTCCATGGGCCCTGGCGATGTCGCGCGCGATCGCCAGCCCCAGGCCCGTGCCGCCAGCCGAGAAGCTCGCGAAGGGCTTGAAGGCGCTCTCCCGCGCCTCGGCCGGGATGCCCGGCCCGTCATCATCGACCAGCACCTCCGCCCAGTCAGGGGCTGGGCGCACGGTCACGGTCACCCGCGCGGCGTGGCGCCGGGCATTATCCAGCAGGTTGCCGAGGCAGCGCCGCAGCGCATCCGCCCGCAGCGGGAAAGTGAGGGAGGGCGGCGCCTCCACCGTCACCGCCCCGCCATCAGGGGCCGGGCGCGAGGCCACCTCCCGCACCAGGGCAACGAGATCCGTCGGCTGCGGCGCCTCCAGCACATCGCCCCGTGCGAAGGCGAGATAAGAGGCGATCATCCGCTCCATCTCCTCCACATCCTGGGTCATGGCCGCGGCATCCTCCTGCGCGTTCTCCGGCAGCATGGCGAGGCCAAGCCGCAGCCGGGTGAGGGGGGTGCGCAGGTCGTGGCTGATCCCGGCGAGCATCTCCGTCCGCTGGGTGACGAAACGCCGGATATTGGCGCGCATCCCATTGAAGGCGGCGGCGGCCTGCCGCACCTCGGAGGCGCCCTCCGGCTTGATTCCGCCCCTGTCGCGGCCCTTGCCGAAATCCTCGGCAACGGCCGCCAGGCGCCGCAGCGCGCGCACCTGGTTCTTCATGAACAGTGCGGCGACGCTGAACAGCAGCAGCGAGGCGCCCACCATCCAGATGACGAAGACGTAGAGTGTACCGGAGAAAAGGCGTTTCCGCGGCGCCTCCACATGCAGCACGCCTTCGGGCAGGCTGACGCGGATGATCACGCTGCGTGGATCGCTCTGCCAGTCCGTGTCGAAGGGCTTCCGCAGCCGGTCCCGCAGCGCGTCATCCAGATCCTCCTCCAGCGGCAGCAGGGGAAGGCTGGCGGGGCGGGCGATGGGTGGCCCCAGCACCGCGCCGGGTTCGAAGGCCAGGGAGAGATCGAAGCGCCAGGAGGCTTCGCGGAAGATCCAGGCCCGGTTGTCCTGCCCCTGATCGGATTGCATGGGATAACGGGAGAGCAACTCGACCACCATCCCGACATCCCCGGCCACGCCCCCCGCCAGCCGGCGGGAGATCACGTCGAGATGCGTACCGTAGAAGATCCGCAAGGCGATGCCCTGGGTCACCACCAGCGGAATCAGCACGATGAGCAGGGAGCGGGCCAGCAGCCCGCGCGGAACCAGGGGGCGAATGGCGGAGGTGAACAGGTTTCGCCAACGGCGCCGGCGGGTCCATGCGGGCGGGGCGGTGATCGTCTTCGCCTCCGGGGTGCTGGCCGGGGCCACGTCCTGTCCAAGCTCCATCGGACCGGTATCCGGTGCCATAGCGGT
This sequence comes from Roseomonas chloroacetimidivorans, assembly GCF_049629625.1. NCBI lineage: Bacteria > Pseudomonadati > Pseudomonadota > Alphaproteobacteria > Acetobacterales > Roseomonadaceae > Roseomonas > Roseomonas chloroacetimidivorans. The sequence goes on from NZ_JBNBZS010000028.1 coordinate 34,708, forward strand.
CCTCCGCGGGTGATCCGGGCGTGCTGCGCCCCTCATGAACGGCCGGTCCAGGCATGCCGGCGCTGCCCCGGCGCTGGCGCCAGTATCGCAGGCCAGGCCGCCGGTTCCCAGGCATCAGGCTGAACCCAGCCTCAGCTGCTCTGCCTCAACTGCCCGGGCGCAGGACATAGCCCTTGTGTCGCACGGTATGGAGGAAACGCGGCTCGCGCGGGTCCGGCTCGATCTTGCGGCGCAGGCGGGTCACGGTCACGTCCACCGCGCGCTCCCCGGCCTCCGGCGTGCCCATGGCGGCAGCGATCTCCTCGCGCGACAGCACCTCGCCCGCGCGCCGGGCCAGCGCAACGAGCAGGGAGGCCTCGCCACCGGTCAGGCGCGTCACGCCTTCGGGCCCGCGCAGCTCCCCACGCTCCGCGTCGAACCAGCGCAGGCCGAGTTGCACCGGGGGCAGGGGGCCTGCCCCGGCCGGGGCCGCGCGCCGGAGAATCGTGCGGATGCGGAGCGCCAGTTCCCGCGGGTCGAAGGGTTTGGCGAGGTAGTCATCCGCCCCGTGCTCGAAGCCTGCGATGCGGTCGTCGGGCGCGCCGGCGGCGGTCAACATGAGAATGGGTACGTCCTGCCCCGAGCGGCGCAGGCTCTCGCTCAGTGCCAGGCCGGTCTCGCCGGGCATCATCACATCCAGCACCATGAGGTCGAAGGCCATCCCCGCCAGGGCCTGCCGGGCGGCAGCGGCATCGGCCGCCACGCTCACGCGGAAACCCTGCTCCGCCAGATAGCGCTGGAGGAGGCTTCGGAGCCGGGCGTCGTCATCGACGACCAGAAGATGCGCGGCCTCGCTCACGGCGTCTTGCCCTTGGCGGGGCCCGTGGACCCGGCGGGCGGTACCGCGCTCACGGATGGCCGGTCGGTCCCGCCCAGCCGTTCCAGCGCCCGACGTGCCTCCGGCCCCATCAGCCCACGCATGACGTGGCGGAATCCCTCCACCGCCACTGGCCCGGCCTCACGATAGGCCCGCGTCACCGTCTCGCGCTGGCGCTCGAAGAGGCGTCGTTCCAGGGCCTCGCCCGCTGGCGTCAGGGAGAGAAGACGCTGGCGGCGGTCGGCACGGCCCGGCGCCTGGGCGACATAGCCCTGCTCCATCAGAGGCGTCAGCACGCGGGAGAGCGACTGCTTGGTGATGGAGAGGATCGAGAGCAGTTCCCCCACTGTCAGCCCGGGGCGCCGCCCGAGGAAGTGCAGGACGCGGTGATGCGCCCGCCCCATTCCTATTTCGGCCAGGATCGCGTCAGGCCCCGCGGTGAAGTCGCGATAGCCGAAGAAGAGAAGATCCTGGGCCAGACGCAGCTCCTCCTCACGCAGGAAGAGCAGGTTCCGCCCGGCGGCCCCGGTTGCGCCGCCCGCGCGCGCCCGTGTGCCCGTCTCTTCCGGCATGGCTGATCTGCTTCCTTGATTGGTCAGCTTTGTTGACTCAATTGTGCCGGCCATTTTAGTTTTCCGCTTGTGTAAGCAATAAAATTGCTAATTCTGGCAAGATCGTAAAATAAAGAGGAAATATGCCATGATGTCGCCTCCCTTCGATGATCGCGACGGCTGGATCTGGCTCGACGGACGATTCGTCCCTTGGCGCGACGCGAAGCTGCATGTCCTGACACATGGGCTGCATTATGCCAGCGGTGTTTTCGAGGGCGAGCGCGCCTATTCCGGCCATATTTTCAAGCTTCGCGAGCACACGGAACGACTCTTCGCCTCCGCCCGCATCCTCGGCTTCGAGATTCCCTGGACCATGGAGGAGATTGACGCCGCCTGCATCGAGACGATGCGGCGCAACAATCTCGAGGAGGCTTATCTCCGCCCGGTTGCCTGGCGCGGTTCCGAGATGCTGGCGGTCGCCGCCCGGCAGACCCGCATCCATGTGGCCATAGCTGCCTGGGCCTGGCCGAATCTTTTCGGCGCGGGCCGGAGGGACGGGATCACCCTGGGCCTGGCGAAGTAGCGGCGCCCGGCGCCCGACACGGCGCCTACCGCCTCCAAGGCAAGCGGCCTCTATATGATCGGCACCCTCTCCAAGCATGCGGCGGAGGAGGAGGGCTTTGACGACGCATTGATGCTGGACTGGAAGGGCGATGTGGCCGAAGCGACCGGCGCCAACATCTTCTTCGTCTTTGACGGCGAGCTGCACACCCCGACCCCGGTCTGCTTCCTGGACGGCATCACCCGCCGAACGGTGATGGGCCTGGCCCAGCGCAGCCAGATCAAGGTGGTGGAGCGCACCATTGCAGCGGCGGAGATCGGCGGAGCCAGCGAGGTCTTTCTGGCCGGCACCGCCGCGGAGGTGACGCCGGTGCGGCGGATCGGAGAGCATCTCTATACGCCCGGCCGCATCACCGAGACCCTGGCGGACGGATATGGGCGCCTTGTGCGGATGAGCCCTGAGGAGGTCCTGCGGGCCACCTGACCCCCTTTCGCCAACCCAGGCAGATCCGGTCGCGTCCTTCGGCAGGGGGGCGCGGCCGGCGTGCCTTTTTAGACCCCGTGAGATTTCTGTGGGAGTTGTGAAGTTCCATCACATCAACCCGCCTTGCGCCGACCAGTCATGCCAGTAAGACGGGTGACAAGGGGCGCTCGAGACGCCAATTGGAACGCCAGCCCCGTGGGAAACTTTCGAGGGCGAACGGAATGACAGCGGAAACAGGTCCGGAAATTGCGTAACGCGCCATTCATCTGCATGACGCCGCCGCCAGCGACGACCTGCCATAGCGCTGCCCCGATCACCCCTTAATCCCAGCCCGACAGCCGAGAAGCGGAAACCATGCCCGGAGTGGACATCCTAGCCAGCGCGATGACGGGGGCGAATGCCACCTTCCTCGCGGACCTCTATGCTCGTTGGGTGCAGGCGCCGGACAGCGTGGATCCCTCCTTCCAGGAGCTCTTCGCGGCGCTGAACGACGATGCCCGCGCCGTGCTCGAGGACGCCACCGGCGCCTCCTGGGCGCCCCGCCCGCGGGGCGGTTTCGCGCCCGAGCCCGAGGCACCCGCGCCGGCCAAGGGCGGCGCCAAGGCTGACAAGGGCGCGGCCGCCCCGGCCAAGGCCGCCGATGCTGGCGTGACGAAGCAGCAGGTGATCGACTCGCTGCGGGCCCTGATGCTCATCCGCGCCTATCGCGTCCGCGGTCATCTTGAGGCCGACCTGGATCCGCTGGGCTTGCAGAAGAAGAAGCCGCATCCGGAGCTGGATCCGAAGACCTACGGATTCTCCGACGCCGATCTCGACCGGCCGATCTTCATCGACAACGTCCTGGGCCGCGAAACGGCTACGCTCCGCGAGATTCTCTCGATCCTGAAGGCCAGCTATTGCGGCCCGATCGGCGTCGAGTTCATGCATATCCAGGATCCCGAGCAGAAGGCCTTCATCCAGCAGCGCGTCGAGGGCGCGCCCTGGGTCCGCGCCTTCGACAAGGACGCCAAGCGCACCATCCTGCAGCAGCTGACCGAGGCCGAGGGCTTCGAGGCCTATTGCGCCCGCAAGTTCGTCGGCACCAAGCGCTTCGGGCTTGAGGGTGGCGAGTCCACCATCCCTGCGCTCCAGGCCGTGATTTCCGAGGCCGCCAAGGGCGGCGTGAACGAGATCGCCATCGGCATGGCGCATCGCGGCCGCCTGTCCACGCTGGTGAACGTGGTGAAGAAGTCCTTCACGCAGGTCTTCGCTGAGTTCAAGGGCGCCGGCCATCCGGAGGATGTCCAGGGCTCCGGTGACGTGAAGTACCATCTCGGCACCTCGACGGATGTGGAGATCGAGGGCCGCATGGTCCATCTCTCCCTCCAGCCCAACCCGTCGCACCTGGAAGCCGTGGACCCGGTGGTGGCCGGCAAGGTGCGCGCCCGCCAGGACATGGCTGGCGACACCAAGGGCCGGAAGTCCGTCATGGGCATCATGCTGCATGGCGACGCGGCCTTCGCCGGCCAGGGCGTGGTCTATGAGACCATGGCGATGAGCCAGCTCATCGGCTACCGCACCGGCGGCACGGTGCATGTGGTGACCAACAACCAGATCGGTTTCACCACCACCCCCGCCCATGCCTATTCCGGCCTCTACTGCACGGACGTCGCCAAGTCCGTTCAGGCGCCGATCTTCCATGTGAATGGCGACGATCCGGAGGCGGTGGTCTTCTGCTCACGCCTCGCCACCGAGTTCCGCATGAAGTTCGGTGTCGATGTCGTGGTGGACATCGTCTGCTACCGCCGCCATGGCCATAACGAGAGCGACGAGCCGGCCTTCACCCAGCCCCTGATGTATGCCCGCATCAAGGAGACGCCGACGACGCGCACCAAATACGCGCAGAAGTTGGCGGCCGAGGGCACGGTGCCGGAGGCCGAGGCCAAGTCCATGCAGGACGCCTTCTTCGCGAAGATGGATGAGGCCTTCCAGGCCAGCCAGACCTTCAAGCCGAACAAGGCTGATTGGCTGGAGGGCCATTGGACCGGGTTGAAGGCCCCGGGCAATGACGAGCCCGAGACCGATACCGAGACCGCGGTGCAGCCGGAGGTGCTAAAGGAAGTGGGCGCCGCCCTCTCCCGCGTGCCCGGGGACTTCAACGCGAATCCGAAGATCCTCCGCCAGCTCGAGGCCAAGAAGCAGGCCATCGAGACGGGCGAGGGCATCGACTGGGCGACCGGCGAGGCGCTGGCCTTCGGCTCCCTGCTGGTGGAGGGCCATCGCGTCCGCCTGTCCGGTGAGGACGTGCAGCGCGGCACCTTCTCGCAGCGCCATGCCTATCTGGTCGATCAGAAGACCCAGGCCGAATACGTGCCGCTGAACAACATCCGGGATGGGCAGAAGCGCCTGGAGGCCTTCAACTCCCTCCTCTCGGAATTCGGCGTCCTCGGCTTCGATTACGGCTACTCCCTGGCTGATCCGAACACGCTGGTGCTCTGGGAAGGCCAGTTCGGCGACTTCGCCAACGGTGCGCAGGTCATCATCGACCAGTTCATCGCCTCGGCGGAGACGAAGTGGCTGCGCATGTCCGGCCTCGTGATGCTGCTGCCGCATGGATATGAGGGGCAGGGGCCGGAGCACTCCTCCGCGCGCCTGGAGCGCTACCTCCAGCTTTGCGCTGAGCGGAACATGCGGGTCGGCAACCTGACCACGCCGGCCAACTACTTCCACGCGCTGCGCCGCCAGCTGAAGGCGAACTACCGCAAGCCGCTGATCCTGATGACGCCGAAGTCGCTGCTGCGGCACAAGCTGGCGGTTTCCCCACTGGCCGATTTCGGCCCGGGCAGCCACTTCCAGACCGTTCTGCCGGAGACGGACGAGCTGGTGGCGCCCGAGAAGGTCCGGCGCGTCGTGCTCTGCACCGGCAAGGTCTATTACGACCTGCTGCAGGAGCGCCGCGACAAGGGTGTCAAGGACGTGGCCATCATCCGCGTGGAGCAGCTCTATCCCTTCCCGCGGATCACCCTGCCCAAGATCCTGGCCCCCTACAGCAAGGCCGAGGTCGTTTGGTGCCAGGAGGAGCCCGAGAACATGGGCGCCTGGAACTTCCTGGACCGCAAGATCGAGGGCGTGCTGACGGAAATCGGCGGAAAGGCCCGCCGTCCGGGCTTTGTGGGCCGTCCCGCAGCCGCAAGTCCCGCGACGGGGCTTGCCAAGGTCCACGCGCAGCAGCAGGAAGCGCTGGTTCGCCAGGCGCTCGGTTTGGGCTGAGCGGGCTGGGCTGAGGAAAGACCGATGACCGAGATCCTGGTGCCCACGCTGGGCGAGAGCGTCACCACCGCGACTGTGGCACGCTGGCTGAAGAAGGCGGGCGAGTCCGTGGCGGCCGACGAGCCGCTGGTTGAGCTGGAGACCGACAAGGTGACGGTGGAGGTGAACGCCCCCGCCGCCGGCACCATCGAGAGCATCGCGGCCGATGAGGGCGCGGAAGTGGAGGTCGGCGGCCTGCTCGGCACGCTGGGCACCGGCGCCGGTGCCCCGGCGGCCAAGCCCGCCGCGCCGGCTGCCGCCCCGGCGGCCGCGGCCCCGGCCGCGCCGAAGGTGGAGGAGCCGCGCCCGGCCACGGGCCCCGTTTCCCGCCCCGGCGGTGCCGAGTCCCACGCCCCGCTTCCCGCGGCGGCGAAGATGATGTCCGAGAAGGGCATTTCGGCCGAGCAGATCGGCCAGGGCAGCGCCAAGGACGGCCGCATCGCCAAGGGTGACGTGCTGGAGTTCCTCTCCCGCCCGGCTCCTGCCGCCGCGCCCGCGCCGGCCGCCAAGTCGGCCCCCCGCACGCCCGAGGGCGGCGAGGAGCGGGTGAAGATGACCCGCCTGCGCCTGACCATCGCGCGCCGGCTGAAGGAGGCGCAGAACACCGCCGCCATGCTGACCACCTTCAACGAGGTGGACATGACGAATGCGATGGCCCTGCGCGCCGAGTACAAGGACGCCTTCGAGAAGAAGCACGGCGTGAAGCTTGGCTTCATGTCCTTCTTCGTGAAGGCCTGCGTGGCCGCCCTGCAGGAGTTCCCGGCCGTCAATGCCGAAATCTCCGGGGACGAGATCATCTACAAGAACTTCGTCCATATGGGCATCGCGGTGGGCGGCCCATCCGGCCTCGTCGTGCCCGTGCTCCGCAACGTGCAGGACATGTCCTTCGCCGATGTCGAGAAGACGATCGGTGACTTCGGCAAGCGCGTCCGCGCTGGCCAGCTGAAGCTGGAGGAGATGGCGGGCGGCAGCTTCACCATCACCAATGGCGGCATCTATGGCTCGCTGATGTCCACCCCGATCCTGAACCCGCCCCAGTCCGGCATCCTTGGGATGCACGCGATCAAGGAGCGGCCGATGGCGGTGGGCGGCAAGATCGAGATCCGCCCGATGATGTACATCGCCCTGTCCTATGACCACCGGATCGTGGACGGGAAGGAGGCGGTGTCCTTCCTCGTGCGCGTGAAGGAGAGCGTTGAGGACGCGCGGCGCCTGCTGCTCGGCCTCTGATCTCACCGATCAGAACATCGAAGCGCGCCGGAGGGGGGACCCTCCGGCGCGCTTCGCGTTTCGGGGGCGTGACGTCCGGCCGGTTTGGCTTGCGCGTGACCGGAAGATGACCGCAAATATCATTGCAAGTCATTCGCATTAAGGCTCCAACGCGGGGACGGAGGGCCAGGCTTGTTCGGACCCGACAGGATGAACCGCATGACCAAGCCCCGCCGCTGGATTGCCCACCTGGCTGCAGCCGCCGTGCTGCCCTTTCTGGCCATGGCCGCGCCGGCCCAGGCCACGCAATATCCGGTCACCCTGACCGACATGGCGGGGCGGGAGGTGACCATCCCCCGTAAGCCCGAACGGATCGTGCTGCAGGACGGCCGGAACATCGCCATCCTCGCGATGCTGGACCGCGAGGACCCCTTCGCCCGCATCGTCACCTGGAACAACATTCCCAGCCGCGCCGACACTTCCACCTGGAACGTCCTGCGGACCGTCTGGCCGAAAGCTGCCTCGGTCCCCGATATGGGCTTCGGCGACAACGGCCAGGTGAATGCCGAGCAGGTCATCGCCTCCCGTCCGCAGCTCGTAATCGCCGAGCGCCGCGCCATGGGCGCGCTGAAGGAGGCGGGGGTGGACCAGCGCCTCGCCCAGCTCAACATCCCGCTCGTCTTCGTGGACACCTATTTCGACCCGCTGCCGAATGCCGTCCGCTCTGTCGAGGTCCTTGGCCAGGCGCTGGATCGTGAGGCCGAGGCCGCCGAATACGCCAGTTTCGCCCGCGAGCACATCGCGCGTGTTGAGAGCGGGGTCGCCGCCGCCGGCACTCGCCCCAATGTCTTCGTGGAGAGCCGGGCTGGCTTTGCCGGACCGGAGCATTGCTGCGCCACCCAGGGCCGCATCGGCTGGGGCGTGCTGGTGGAGGCCGCTGGCGGCCACAATCTCGGCTCCGACCTGGTGCCCGGCATGGGCGGCGATGTCTCCATGGAGACCGTCATCGCCCGCAAGCCGGACATCTATATTATGACTGGCGAGCGTTGGAGCAGCCGCGGTGCGGTTCCTATTCCCTTCGGCCATGGCGCCGACCCGCAGGTGATCTCCGCCGCCCTTGGCCGGCTGGAGACCCGTCCGGGCTTTGACCGGATCGCGGCGGCTCAGAACGGCCGTGTCTTCGGCGTCTGGCACCAGTTCTACAATCACACCTGGAACATCGTGGGACTGGAGGCCATGGCGAAGGCGATCCATCCCGAGCAGTTCGGGGATCTAAACCCGGACGAGACCTTCCGGACCATCATCGCGCGCTTCACCCGTATTCCGGCCACCGAGACCGTTCTTTTCAGCCCCGCGCCCCGCATCGGCGGCTAGTGGACCGGTGGATCAGGGAATGAACACGGCTGAACTGATCAGGCCAGCGCCGCTGCCCGCAGCGGCGCTGGCAGAGGGCGTGCCGGCGGAGGGCACGGCGGTCCGCGATTACCGCCGCTCCGTCGCATGGCGCAGCGTGCTGCTGGCCTTGTTGCTGTTGGCGGGCTTTGCCGCGCTGCTGGCCGATCTCGTGGTCGGTTCCGGCACTCTCACGGTGCGGGAGGTGATCGACGGCCTGCTCTCCCCTTTCACCGTCGATCCGACGGTGCGGGTGGTGCTGTGGGAATTGCGCATGCCCATCACCTTCACAGCGGCACTGGCGGGGATCGGGCTCGCCCTGGCGGGCTCGCTGATGCAGACCGTGCTGAACAATCCGCTCGCGGAGCCCTTCACCCTTGGCATCTCCTCTGCCGCCGGCTTCGGCGCGGCCCTGGCGATGGTTTTCGGCACCTCCGTCCTGGGCGCCGCGGCGGATTGGCTGCCGGCGGAGCTTTTCATCTCGGTCAACGCCTTCGTCTTTGCCCTGGCGACCGTGGTCTTTGTCACCCTTCTTGCCCGGCGCGCGGGCATGGGGGTGGAAACGGTCACGCTGCTCGGCATCGCCGTGCATTTCACCTTCTCCGCCCTGCTGGCCGTTGCGCAGTACATGGCGGACCAGAACCAGCTTCAGTCCCTTGTCTTCTGGCTGCTTGGTTCGCTGCTGAAGGCCACCTGGATGAAGGTGACGATCAACGCGATCATCGTCGCGCTCATCCTTCCGCTTCTCCTCGCCCGGGCCTGGGCGCTGACCGCGCTGCGCGGCTTCGGTGACGGCGCCGTGGTGCTGGGCATCCGGGTGGAGCGCCTGCGCTTCACCATGTTGGTGGCCGCGGCGCTGCTGGCGGCCTCGGCCACCGCCACTATTGGCGTGGTGGGCTTTGTCGGGCTGGTGGCGCCGCATATGGCGCGAATGCTGGTGGGGGAAGACCAGCGTTTCTCCCTGGCCGTCACCGCGGCCTGCGGGCTGCTGGTTCTGACTCTGGCTTCGCTGGTCAGCAAGCTGATCATCCCCGGTGCGGTGCTGCCGATCGGCATGGTCACCTCGCTGCTCGGCCTGCCCTTCTTCCTGGCGCAGATCCTTCACAGCCGGCGGAGGGCTGCGGCATGAGCCTGCTGCGCATCGAGGATCTGCATGTCCGGATCGGCCGGCACGAAGCGGTGCGTGGCGTCTCCTGCATGGTGGGGGCGGGGGAATGCCTGGCCGTGCTCGGCCGCAATGGCGCAGGCAAGACCTCCCTGGTCCGTGGGCTGGCCGGGCTGCTGCCGGCTCGTGGCCGTATCCTGCTGGATGGCAGCGACATCGCCCGGGCCGGCCCCGCTGAGCGCAGTCGGCTGATCGGCTATGTCGCCCAGGGCGTGGCGCAGCTTTCCGCCCAGCTCACCGTCTTCGACCTGCTGCTGCTGGCACAGAATGGCGGCCAGTTCGCCTGGGCCGCACCGCCCGAGAGCCTGCGGCGCGCGCAGGAGATGATCGACCTGCTCGGCCTCCAGCCACTGGCGCGGCGCACCCCCGGCGAGATGTCGGGCGGCCAGCGCCAGATGGTCGCGCTGGCCCTGGCCCTGGTCCGCCGCCCGCGTATCCTGCTGCTGGACGAGCCGACCTCGGCCCTGGACCTCGCCAACCAGCTCCACTTGCTGGAATTGGTGCGGGAGCACACCCGGCTCGCCGGCATGGCGACGGTCATGGTGCTGCACGACCTCAACCTCGCCACCCGCTACGCCGATGCCGTGCTGATGCTGGAAGGCGGCGCGCCCGCCTTCGCCGGCCCGGTGGAGGAAGCGCTGACCCGCGAGCGGCTGGCCAGGATCTACGGGGTGGACTGCCACATCATGGACGTTGAGGGCGGGCACCGCGCCATCTACCCGCTCTCCCGGCTGCAAGGGGCCGCCTGAGGCAGCTCAACGCGGCCGGAGCGGCACCAGGATCTCTGTCAGCCACTCCGAGGGCGGCAGGACACGCGGGTTGTTCAACGACTCGTCCATGGGCGGGAAATCGTCGGGCTCCTCGCCGCTTCCGGGCAGCCAATCCCGGTAGAGCACGTCATAGCCTCGACCCAGCTCCGCATAGGGGCCCTTGAAGCGTAGCGCGGCCACGCGGAGGGCCGGCAACTCCACGATCTGCACCAGCCCTTCGCCCTGAACCCCAGCCGGCACGGTCAGGGTTGCCTCGGAGCGCCAGTCCGCCATCGGCACGCTGTACGGATCGTCGAAATAGCGGCCAAAGAAGCGCGTCTCAGGCCCAACCAGGCCACGTGGCTTGGCCCAGGCCAGCAGCTGGTCGAAGGCTCCGGAAATCCGGCTGTAGTCGCCTCGATGCGAAACCACCGCCAGCCTCAACGGGGGAAGGTCGCGGATGGTCACCTCGTTCATGCTCATGGGGGAGTCCTTCGTTCCGCCACCAGGGTGCCGCAGCACGGCGCCGAGCCCTCCACGGGCCCGGTAGGCCGCGGGCGGAACGCCATGCGCCGCCCGGAAGGCCCGGGTGAAGCTTGCCGCGCCCGAATAGCCGGCCTTCCGTGCCACCTGCTCCACCGGCTCCGCTCCTGTCACCAGCGCGGCGGCGGCGCCGATCAGGCGCATTCGGGTCAGCGTCCCGGCCGGGGTTTCCCCTGCGACCATCCGGTAGATCCGGTGGAAGTGGCAAGGCGAGAAGGCGGCGGCCGAGGCCAGTTCCTCCAGCGAAGGGGGACGGTCGAGGTCGCGGGCCAGCAGGGCCATGCTGCGGGCGATACGGGTGCCGTAATCCAGGCGGGTGGCGGGCTTCAGGGCCATCCGGCCTCCGTGATGCGGCAGGGACAACCCTGCCACGACCCCACTTGATCGCGCTTGCGCACTTCAAGGGAAGCGCTGGGGCTGCTACCTCGCGCACCGAAGATCATTCCAGGAATTGCCGCCCATGCCAGAATCCTTCGACCTCATTGTCATCGGCTCCGGCCCCGGCGGCTATGTCTGCGCCATCCGGGCCGCCCAGCTCGGCATGAAGGTGGCCTGCGTCGAGAAACGCGAGACCCTGGGCGGGACCTGCCTGAATATCGGCTGCATCCCCTCCAAGGCCCTTCTCCAGTCCTCCGAGAATTTTGAGGAGATCGCCCATAAGTTCGCCGATCACGGCATCAATGTGGAGGGCGTGAAGCTCGACCTGGCCCGCATGCAGGCACGCAAGGGCGAGGTGGTCTCGGCCAATGTGAAGGGCGTCGAGTTCCTCTTCCGCAAGAACAAGGTCACCTGGCTCAAGGGCGCCGGCAAGATCACGGCCCCGGGCAAAGTCGAGGTGGCCGGCACGACCTATGAGACGAAGAACATCGTCATCGCCACGGGCAGCGAGAGCGTTCCGCTTCGCGGCGTCGAGGTGGACGAGAAGGTGATCGTCACCTCCACGGGCGCTCTGGAGCTCCCGGCCGTGCCGAAGCACCTCGTTGTCATCGGCGGCGGCGTGATCGGGCTGGAGCTGGGCAGCGTGTGGCGCCGCCTGGGTGCCGAGGTGACGGTGATCGAGTTCCTCGACCGCCTGCTGCCGGGCATGGACAACGAGGTCGCCAAGCAGTTCGAGCGGATCCTCGGCAAGCAGGGCTTCAAGTTCAAGCTGGGCCACAAGGTCACGGGTGCCACCAAGACGGACAAGGGCGTCACCCTCTCCGTCGAGCCCGCTAAGGGTGGCGAGGTCCAGTCAATCGAGGCGGATGTGGTGCTCGTCGCCATTGGCCGCCGCCCCTATGTGGAGGGCCTTGGCCTCGACACCGTGGGCGTGGCGCTGGACGAGCGTGGCCGGGTGAAGACCGACGCCCACTTCGCCACCAATGTGCCGGGCATCTATGCGATCGGCGACGTGATCGCTGGCGCCATGCTCGCCCACAAGGCCGAGGATGAGGGCGTCGCGATCGCCGAGATCCTGGCGGGCCAGCATGGCCATGTGAATTACGGCGCCATCCCCGGCATCGTGTACACTTGGCCCGAAGTTGCCGCCGTTGGCGCGACGGAGGAGGAGCTGAAGGCCGCGGGCACCGCCTATAAGGTCGGCAAGTTCCCCTTCACGGCCAATGGCCGCGCCCGCGCCATGGGCGACACGGACGGTTTTGTGAAGATCCTGGCGGACAAGGCCACCGACCGCGCGCTGGGCGCCCATATCCTGGGCCCAGATGCCGGCCACCTGATCGCCGAGATGGTGACCGCCATCGAGTTCGGCGCCAGTGCCGAGGATGTGGCCCGGATCTGCCATGCCCACCCGACGCTGAGCGAGTCCGTGAAGGAAGCCGCCCTGGCCGTGGATGGCCGTCCGATTCATATCTGATCTGACAGGACCGTGGGGGGGGGGGGGGTGGGGGGGGGGGGGGGGGGGGGGCGGGGGGGGGGGGGGGGGGGGGGGGCGGGGGGGGGGGGGGGTGTGCGCGGCGCGGGCGGGGGGGCGG
>NZ_JBNBZS010000029.1:0-33289 GCF_049629625.1 Roseomonas chloroacetimidivorans
GCTCGCCCGTGAAGCACCCCCCCCGGGCCGTGGATGGCCGTCCGATTCATATCTGATCTGACAGGACCGTGCGCCGCGCTTGTTTGGCGCGGCGCACGGGCCATCTGCGGGCGCGATGGTTGAAACGCGCCCTGCCTATGTGTCTCTGAGACCCCGACGCGGCCGGAAGGCCCTGGGATGGACCTTGATCGTCCTGGGCGTCCTGGGCTGCATCCTGCCCTTTCTCCAGGGTTTCCTTTTCCTCGCCCTCGGTATCTTCGTGCTGCGGGACCAGTATATCTGGGCGGCCAACCGATGGGCCTGGGTGCAGGGCCGCTGGCCCGGGCTGGTGTCCCGCATCGAATCAATGGAAGCCTCGCTGAACACGCGCGTCACGGGGTGGGGCCGGGGCATCCGCCGCGCCCTCGGCCGCGGTTAGCCTCTTCTCCGGCCCATCAGAGAAAAACATGCGAATCCAGGCCTGCCTCAACGGGGCCCGCCCTCCGGACTTTCATCCGGCCCTGCCGCTCACGCCTGATGAGTTGGCGCGGGATGCCGCAGCCTGCGTCGCGGCCGGGGCTATCGCATTGCACCTGCATCCCCGCGGCGCCGAGTTGTATGAATCCCTGGAGCCCCGGGTGATCGAGGCGTCCATGCGCGCGGTTCGGGCCGCCGCGCCTGGCATTCCCATCAGCGTCTCGACTGCTGCCTGGATCGCGGCGGATGACGCGCTGCGGCGGAGGCAGGTCGTTGCCTGGGCTGGCCTTGGCACCGCACGGCCAGACGAGGCCTCGGTCAATCTTTGCGAAGATGATGCGCCGGCAGTGATCGAAGCGCTTCTCGCCTCAGGAATCGGCGTGGAGGCGGGGCTGAGCTCGCTGGAAGATGCCGACCGCCTGATCGCCCTTGGCATCGCCCCGCGCTGTCGCCGGTTCCTTGTGGAAATCCCGGAGGAGGAGGGCCCTGACCTGGCAGAGGCCATCCTGAAGCGGCTGGACGGCATCGCCCCAGGCGTCGAGCGCCAGATCCATGGCGAGGATGCCAGCGCCTGGCCGCTTTTCCGCTTGGCCGTGGAGCGCGGCGCCATGGCGCGGCTCGGCCTGGAGGATATCGGCCTTCTGCCGGACGGAAGCCCCGCTGACGGGAATGCATCGCTTCTCGCCGCTGGCCTGGCCCTGGCGCGCGAGGCCGAAGACTGATCCGGTTTCGCTTGCATTTTGCAAGCGTATCAGCTTGCATCATGCAAGCTGAACGGAAACGCCCATGCCCCGCACCGATTTCTCGACCATGCGCTGCCCTATTGCGCGCTCGATGGAGGTGCTGGGGGAACGGTGGGCCATCCTGGTCATGCGGGAGGCCTTCTACGGCACCACCCGATTCGACGATTTCGAGCGTCATCTCGGCATAGCCTCCAACATTCTCAGCGCGCGGCTGGCCAAGCTGGTGGAGCATGGGCTGTTGGAGCGCGTGCCGGAGGGCGCCCGCCACGCCTACCGGCTGACGGAGAAGGGGCGAGACTTCTTCCCGGCCTTCCTCGCCCTCAAGCGCTGGAGCGACCGCTGGATGGCCGGGCCGGAGGGACCGGTGATCCGCCTGCTCGATCCCCTCACCGGGGAAGAGGTGAGCGCCCCCGTGCCGCTCGGCGCGGATGGGAAGCCGCTGCAGCCGGAAACCGTGCGCCTGGCGCCGGGCCCCGGGGCGGGCGAGGCCATGCGTCGGCGCTTCGGCGCGGAGGCGGCCCTGCATCATGGCTGACACCATCGCCGCCGCGCCGCTTCGCCCCACGGCGCTCTCCCAGATCCTGGCCCTGGCCGGGCCGACCGCCCTCAGCGCGGTCCTGCAGGTCGTGGCGCAGCTCGCCGAAACCTGGCTCGCGGCCCGCCAGGGCACCGCCGCGCTCGCGGGCTGGTCGGTGGTGCTGCCCTTCAGCCTCCTCATGCAGCAAATGTCGGCGGGCGCCATGGGCGGCGGCGTGGCCTCGGCCACCGCCCGCGCCCTGGGGGCGGGGCGGCGGGAAGAGGCCTCGGCCCTGGTCCTGCATGCCGTGCTGATCGCGATCATGGGCGGCGCCATCTTCGCCGTCGTCCTGGCGGGGTTCCCCTATGCCCTCTTTACCCTGATCGGCGGCCGCGATGCGGCGGTGGCCGCGGCGCCCTATTCCATCTGGCTCTTCGGCGTTGGCGCCATCCCGGTCTGGCTGGCCAATACCCTCGCCTCGGTCCTGCGGGGCGGCGGGCGCCATGCACTGGCGGCGCGGGTGCTGCTGCTGACCTGGGCGGTTTATCCGGTGCTCGCCTGGGTGTTGGCGGAGCCGTTGGGGATGGGGCTACCCGGCATCGGCGCGGCCATGGCCATCGCCTTTCTCGGCTCCACCCTGCTGATGGGCTGGGTGGTGCTGGGCGGCGGCGCGGGCTTCGTGCCGGTGCTGCGGCTGCGGCCCTCGGGCGCCATGTTCTGGCGCATTCTTTCCGTGGGGTTGGTCGCCTGTCTCCTGGCGGGGGTGGCGAACCTGACCACCATTCTCGTCACGGCGCGCATCGCCTCTCATGGTCCGGTGGCGGTGGCGGCCTATGGCATTTCGGCCCGGCTCGAATTCCTGATGATTCCGATCGCCTTCGGCGTGGGCTCGGCGCTCACAGCGCTGGTCGGCCGGACTGTGGGGGCGGGGAACTGGGCCGAGGCGCGGCGGATCGCCTGGACGGGTGGGCTCCTGGCCCTGGCGGTGACCGGGGCAGTCGGGCTGGCGGCGGCCATGGCGCCGCGCGGCTTCGCCGGGGCATTCACCAGCGACCCGGCAGTGATCGCCCTGGCCGCGCAGGCACTGTCCTATACGGGCTACGCCTTCGGCGGCTTCGGGCTGGGGATGGCGCTCTACTTCGCCGCCCAGGGCGCGGGGCGCATGGGTTGGCCGGTGGTGGCGGGGCTTTCGCGCATCGTGATCGCCGTGATCGGCGGGTGGCTGCTCTCGGATGTGGCGGGGATGGGACTAGATGGCCAGTTCCTGGCCGTCGCGCTGGGCATCACAGCCTATGGCGTCTTCACCGCCGCCGGGGTGCGGCCGGGCGTCTGGTCCCGGCGCTGAACGGTACGGGCTGCTGGACGGGCCGGCCGCGTTCCGGCCGGC
Organism: Roseomonas chloroacetimidivorans; assembly: GCF_049629625.1. Lineage (NCBI taxonomy): Bacteria > Pseudomonadati > Pseudomonadota > Alphaproteobacteria > Acetobacterales > Roseomonadaceae > Roseomonas > Roseomonas chloroacetimidivorans. The sequence goes on from NZ_JBNBZS010000029.1 coordinate 3,104, forward strand.
CCGATCCGCGGATCAGGGAACGCGATGCGTGTCGTTCGGCTTCTGGGGCGGCAGCTTGATGGCAATGGCCCGGAAACGGCCGGTGGTGGCGCGCGACCCGGCATGATGGGTGGTGCGGGGGATGATGATCAGGTCGCCCGGCTTCACCTGCACCTCCCGGTCACCGAGCCAGAAGGAGCCGGTGCCGTCGAGGATGTACTGAATCTCGTCGGTTTCCGCGTGGTAGTGCTTGAACACATTGCCACTCTGCACGGCCACCGTGCCGTGCTCCGTCGCGACGAGGGTGCGTGAGCGCAGATCGGTGTTGTTGACGAGCGGACCGATCTCATCGTCGGTCATGGTCAGCAGGTTAACGATCCGGGGCGTCAGTGGCGCCGGGGCGGTCTGCGCATCGGCTGAGGGCACAATGCGTGCGGCAAAGAGGCCGGCCGCGAAGGCAAGGGCGAACCCACCGCACAGGACGGGAAGGCGCATGACGGTTTCCTCGGGTCATTGTGACGAATGATCATTGGCCGGCCGAGGGCGGGCTGCAATCACTCTTCTCAATCCGCCCGGGGATGCGCCCGTCGCCAGGTTTCGAGCAGCCCCGCCTGGTCCACCTGCGTGTAGCGCTGCGTGGTGGAGAGGCTGGCATGGCCCAGCAATTCCTGGATCGCGCGCAGATCGGCCCCGCCGCCCAGGAGATGGGTGGCGAAGGAATGACGCAGCGCATGCGGTGTCGCGTGCTCCGGCAGGCCCGTGGCGCGGCGCAGGTCCCGCAGGGCGCGTTGCGCCACCCCGGGATCAAGCCGCCCGCCCTTGGCGCCCGTGAAGAGCGGTGCATCCGGTCCTGCTGGGCCGCGATGGCGCAACCACTCCGCCATGGCCGCCTCCACTGCGGGCAGCACGGGCACGACGCGCTCCTTCCGGCCCTTGCCCATTACGCGCAGCCCTGTGCCGGCCTTCGGCGCGTCACGCATGTTGAGTGACAGCGCCTCCGAGATCCGCAATCCGCAGCCGTAAAGAAGCGTGAAGAGCGCCTGATTCCGGGCGGCCATGGACGGGCTGTCCTCGGCGCTGTCCGTGGTGGCCGTGCGGGCCTGGTCCTCGGTCAGCGCGCGGGGCACGGGCGGCTTGCGCCGCGGGCCGGTCAGCCCGCCCAGCGGCAGGGGGTCTAGCCCGTGGCGCCGCACGAGGAAGCGCAGAAAAGTCTTGAGAGCCGAGAGCTGCCGAGCGCGGGAGGAGGCGCCGATCCCCTGGGCCGCGCGATGGGCCAGGAAGGCGCGCAGATCGGCTAGGCGTAGCGCGGCCAAGTCCGGCTCCCCGCCCTGATGCGCGGTCAGAAAAGCCAGGAGATCCGCCACGTCCCGCCCATAGGCCTCCACCGTTTCCGGGCTGGCGCGGCGTTCCCGGACCAGCCATTCGAGGAAGGCTTCCCGCGCGGCGAGGGGCGCTATCACGGCGCGGCACCTGCGGGCGGATGGGCCAGCGCGCGGGCCAGGGCATGGGCCAGCAGGCGCAGCGGGGCGGTGGCGCCGCGCTGGGGAATCCGCCCTGCCTCCCGTGCACCGAGCACGAGAAGCCGGGGTTCCGGGCCGGGCAGCCGCGCGAGCGCGTCGCGCGCGATCAGCGGATGCGCCTCGCCATGCAGCATGGCGGCGTCGGAAGGCGCGTCGCGCAGCACCACCTCCCGCCCACCCATCAGCCGGGCAATGGTGCCGGCGGGAAGGTCGCGGAGCGCGGGGGAGGGGGTGGCCTCGGCGGCGAGGGTAGCGGCTTCGAGCCCCAGCAGGACCGGCCATTCGGCAGAAACCACGCCCAACGGGTCCGGCGCGCCGATCAGGGCGGTGGCGGCCAGGGCGGCGCGCAGGGTCAGGTCCTGCCCGCTGCGTGCGGCCTCGGCCACCGCGCCGGTTTCTGCGCGGGCCGCGGAGAGAAGGGCGGCCATGTGGTCGGCCAGCGTCTCACCATGCACGCGCACCGGGGGATGCAGGGAGCGGTAGAGGCTTGGCCGCTCGGCCAGGAAGCCTGGATGGGCGGCGAGATAGGCAGCGACTCGTGCCGCTTCGCCCTCGCTGACTGGATCTTCCGGCTGGGGGGCGGGAAAGGTCATCGCCGCTATTGTGGCAGGGCTGGCGGGGTAAGGCGAATCGGCTCTGCAGTACTCAACCGACAGAGGCGGGCAGGGGCTTTTCTTCTGGGTTAGTTCCGGCCAGTTCCTCAAGGATCGGGCAGTCCGGGCGCGCATCCCCGTGGCAATGCGCGGCCAGGTGACGCAGCGTCGCCGCCATGGCCGAGAGATCCCGCGCCTTGGCTTCCAAAGTCTCCACATGGGCCAGGGCCAGGCGCTTCACCTCGGCGCTCGCCCGGTTGCGGTCACCCCAGAGGGCAAGCAGCCCCGCGATTTCGGAAAGCGAGAAGCCGAGGTCGCGCGCGCGGCGGATGAAGCGCAGCGTGTGCACCTCCTCCTCCCCGTAATCGCGATAGCCGGATTCCCGCCGGGCGGCGGCGGGCAGCAGCCCCACTGACTCGTAATGCCGGATCATCTTGGCCGAGACGCCGGAGGCCTCGGCCGCCTCCCCAATCCTCATGCTTCCATCCCCCTGGCCCGGAAGCGCCGCAGCCGCAGCGCGTTGCCGACGACGAAAACGCTGGAGAGTCCCATCGCCGCCGCGGCCAGCACCGGCGCGAGCAGCCCCGCCACCGCCACCGGAATCAGCACCACATTATAGGCAAAGGCCCAGAACAGGTTTTGGCGGATATTGGCCAGCGTCGCGCGGCTGAGCGCGATGGCGGTTGCGACGCCGCGGGGGTCGCCGGACATCAGCACGACATCGGCGCTTTCGATCGCGACATCCGTGCCTGTGCCGATGGCGATGCCGACATCGGCCGCCGCCAGGGCAGGCGCGTCATTGATGCCGTCCCCGACAAAGGCGATGCGGCCCTCGCCGCGCAACCGGCGCACGGCCTCCACCTTGCCCTCGGGCCGCACCTCCGCCTCCACCGCCTCAATGCCGAGCGGGCGAGCGATGGCCTCAGCGGTGCGGCGGTTGTCGCCGGTCACCATGGCTAGCCGCAGGCCCAGGCTGCGCAGCGCCGCCAGGGCGGAGGCGGTGGTGGGGCGCACCGGGTCCGCCACGGCCAGGATGGCCGCGAGCTGCCCGTCAATGGCCGTATAAACAGGTGTGCGGGCCTGGCCACCGAGCCGGGCGGCGTTATCGGCGAAGGGCGCGACATCCAGGCCGAGCGAGGTCATGAAGCGGTCTGCCCCGACCTCAACACGGCGCCCCTCGACGATGGCGCGCAGCCCCATGCCGGGGATGGCCTCGAAATCTGAGGACGCCGGAACGGAGAGGCCGCGCGCGGCGGCGGCATCGCGGATGGCCTGGGCAAGCGGGTGCTCGCTGCCGGACTCGGCGGCGGCGATCAGCGTCAGCAGCGCTGCCTCGTCGAAGCCCGGGGCGGGGATGAGATCGGTCAGGGCCGGGCGGCCCTCGGTCAGCGTGCCCGTCTTGTCCAGTGCGACGGTGGAGACGTCACGCAGGGCTTGCAGCGCGGCGCCGCGCCGGAACAGCACACCCAGCTCCGCGCCGCGCCCGGTGCCGACCAGCACGGCAACGGGGGTGGCGAGGCCCATGGCGCAGGGGCAGGCGATGATGAGCACCGCCACGGCGGCGACCAGCGCATGCGGCAGGTCCGGGCCGAAGGCCAGCCAGCCCAGGAAAGTGAGGGCCGCGATGCCAATGACCGCAGGCACGAACCAGCGCGTCACCTGGTCCGCCAGAGCCTGGATCGGCAGCTTGCCGCCCTGGGCTTCCTCCACCAGCCGGGTGATGCGGGCCAGGACGGTGGCGGAGCCGACGGCGGTGGCACGCAGGCGCAGCGCGCCATTGGCGTTCACCGTGCCGCCGACCACCGCGTCGCCGGGGCCACGCCGGACGGGCACGGATTCACCGGTGACCATGGATTCGTCGATATGGCTCTCGCCCTCCAGCACAACCGCATCGGTGGGCAGGCGCTCGCCGGGGCGGACGAGCATCACGTCGCCCACTCGCAAGGTGACGGCGGGGATTTCCTGCTCCCGGCCCTCGCGCTCCACCCGGGCCGTGGCAGGGCGGAGGTCGAGCAACCGGCGAATGGCGGTGGAGGCGCGGCCGCGCGAGCGGGCCTCCAGCCAGCGGCCGAGTAGCACCAGCGCGACGATCACCGCCGAGGCCTCGAAGTAGACATGGCGCTGATCCGGCGGCACCAGGCCCGGGAAAAGGGTGACCACGGCCGAGTAACCCCAGGCCGCGAGGGTGCCGAGGGCGACAAGGCTGTTCATCTCCGGTCCGCCACGGAACAGGGCAGGCCAGCCGATGCGGTGGAAGCGCCAGCCCGGGCCGAAGAGCACGAGGGTGGCGAGGATGAACTGCGCCCAGCGCCAGCCGGTCCCGTCCACCTGATGATGCAGGGTGGGAATGACGTGCCCACCCATTTCCACGATGAAAAGCGGGACAGCCAGGGCAAGGGCGATCAGCGTATCGCGGCGCAGCCCGGCCTCCTCTCCCGCCTCGGGCGGGCCGGCATGGTGGGCGTGCGGGTCGGCGGCGCCGTGGTGATGCGCATGGGGGCCAGCCTCCGCGGAGGGCTCGGGCTGCGCCTCGGGGGCGGGTTGATAGCCTGCCTTCCGGATCGCGGATTCCAGCGCGGCGCGGTCCACCATATCCGGCATGTGACGGATGGTGGCACGGCGGGTGGCCAGGTTGACGGAGGCGTCCGTCACGCCGGGCAGGGCGGCCAGGGCGCGCTCCACCCGCCCGGCGCAGCCGGCGCAGGTCATGCCCTCCACGCCGATTTCGCTGGTCTCTTCCGGGGAGGTGTAGCCCGCCTTGGCCACGGCCTCGCGTAGCGCGGCGGGATTGAGGGACTCGCCCTCCACCGTCGCGCGCCGGGTCGCCAGGTTCACGCTGGCTTCCTTGACGCCGGGCAGGGCGGCCAGGGCGCGCTCCACCCGGCCCGCGCAGCCGGCGCAGTGCATGCCTTCCACGGGCAGGGTCAGGCGGGTGGTTTCGGCAACGGTCATGGTCTTGTCCTTCCGTCGCAACCTCAGATGGGGCTTCCCATCATGGGAAGGTCAAGGGGAGGTTCCGCCCGTGTCGGTTCCGCCCTAAGCCTGCCCCATGTCCGCGCCCCCGGCCTTTACCCCCATCCCGGACGGCATTGTCTGCGTGCCGGATTATGAGCAGCCGGCGCGGGAGCGCATGGGCGAGAACGCCTGGGCCTATGTCGGCGGCGGCGCCGCAGATGAGGTGACCCTGCGGGAGAACCGCGCCGGCTTCGATCGGCTTCGGCTGAACAGCCGGGTGCTGGTGCCGATGGAGGGCGCGCATACCCGGTTGCACCTGTTCGGGCAGGAACTGGATCACCCGATCCTCGTTGCCCCCAGCGCCTTCCACCGGCTGTTGCACCCGGACGGGGAGGTGGCGACCATGCTCGGCGCCTCCGCCACGCGGTCCTGCATGGTGGTCAGTGCCCAGGCCAGCCTGCCTTTGGAGTCGATCGCGGGGCAGGCGGTCGTGCGGCCCTGGTTCCAGCTCTACATCCAGCCCGATCGCGGCTTCACCCGGGCGCTGGTGCAGCGGGCCGAGGCGGCGGGCTATGCCGCGCTGGTTGTGACGGTGGATGCTCCTGTCAGCTTGCGGAACCGGGAGCAGCGCGCCCAGTTCCGCCTGCCGCCGGGGGTTGAGGCGGTGAATCTTCGTGGGGCGGCCATGCCGCCGGCCGCACAGGCCGGGAGCGAGATCTTCGGCGCCGTGCGGCATGCCGCCGGCTGGGCCGATATCGCGGCCCTGCGCGCCGCCACGCGCCTGCCCTTGCTGCTGAAGGGCATCATGACGCCCGAGGATGCGGAACGGGCGATCGGGGCGGGCGCGGATGGCCTGGTCGTCTCCAACCATGGCGGCCGGGTGCTGGATACGCAGCCTGCCACGATCGACGCCTTGCCGGCGATCGCGCGGAAAGTGGCGGGGCAGGTGCCTGTGCTGCTCGATGGCGGCATCCGGCGTGGCACCGATGTGCTGAAGGCCCGCGCGCTGGGCGCGCAAGCCGTGCTGGTGGGCCGGCCGGCGCTGCACGGGCTGGCCGTGGCCGGTGCGATGGGCGTCGCCCATGTGCTGAAGCTGCTGCGGACGGAGTTGGAGGTCGCGATGGTCCAGACCGGCTGCCCGACGCTCGACGCGATCGGGCCCGAGGTCATCTGGCGCGGGACCTGAAGTTCAGCCCTTCGGGGCCTCGGCCTTCGGCGGCAGAGGAAACAGCGTGACGAAGCGATGGGCGAGGGCGCGGTCGCCCTCGATCCGCAGGACGCCCGCTTGCTCCAGCGCCTCCAAGGGCTGACCGCCATAGATGGCGGCGGCCATGATGCGGGGCTCGCCGGTAAGGAGGAGGTCGGGCCTGTCCGGCTCACCGCGGGCAATTTCGATGCGCCCGCCGGAGAGGTGGGCGACGAAGCTGCCTTCATTCAGCTGGAAGCCGATCCGCGCATTGATCCCCTCGGCCCTTGCGGGGTCGAGCATGGTTCGGAGCGAAAGAAGGAGCGATGCCGCGCTGAAGGGCAGGGTGGGATCGTGCAGCGGTGAGCGCGCGGCCCAGCGACCCAGCGCCTGGAAAATCGGCTCGCTCTCCAGGCCCCATTCGGTCAGCTCATAGACCTGGGCGGAGGCCGGCGGCGGCAGCTTGCGGCGCACCAGCACGCCTGCGGCCTCCAGCCCCTCCAGCCGCTGGGTCAGGATATTCGCGCTGATGCCGGGCAGGCTGGCGCGCAACTCGCTGAAGCGCTTCGGGCCGAACATCAGCTCCCGCATCACCAGCAGAGCCCATCGCTCGCCCAGCAGGTCGAGCGCGTGCGCGGCGGCGCAGGCATCCTCGTACCAGCGGCGCCGCTGGCTCTCTGGGTTAGTTATTTTTTCTGACTTCATGGTTGCAAAACATAACTCAATGCGGCAGGCTCCTCAAGCAACGTCAAGAGAGGGGGAATATCCCATGGCCCGCATGATCTTCGTGAACCTGCCTGTGACGGACCTGCCGAAGTCAGTTGCCTTCTATGAGGCGATCGGGGCGACGCGGAATCCGACCTTCAGCGATGAGACCGCGGCCTGCATGGTCTTTTCCGACACCATCCATGTGATGCTGCTGACCCATCCGAAATTCGCCGGCTTCACGCCTCGCCCCGTGGCCGATGCGCGGGCCGCGAGCGAGGTCCTCCTCTGCATCTCCTGCGAGAGCCGGGAGGAGGTGGACGAGATCGTGGCCGCCGCGGCGGCCTCGGGCGGCGTGGCGGATCCCGCCGCGACGCAGGATTACGGCTTCATGTATGGCCGCAGCTTCGAGGATCCGGACGGCCATATCTGGGAGCCCATGTGGATGGACATGCAGGGCTTCCTGGCCGCCGCCGGAAAGCAGGCGGCCTGAGATGGCGGGAATCGCGACCTGCCTCTGGATGGATGGCCGCGCGGAGGAGGCAGTGGCTTTCTACGTCGCCGCCTTCCGCCGCGCGGGGCGCGAAGCCGGACCTGGCCCTTTCGTCCGCCAGGGCGAGGCGGGGCCGGGGGCGCCGGGCAGCGTACTGACCGCCACGGCGACGCTCGATGGCCATGTCGTCATCGCGCTGAATGGGGGGCCGGCTTTCCAATTCACGCCTGCCATTTCGCTGACCGTCACCTGCGCGGACCAGGCGGAGGTGGACCAGTTCTGGGAGGCTCTGTCGGAGGGCGGGGAGACCGGCCGCTGCGGCTGGCTAACGGACCGCTTCGGCGTCTCCTGGCAGGTGGTGCCGAAGCGGTTGCCGGAGATGCTGCAGGACGCCGATCCCGCGCGGGCCGGGCGGGTCATGCAGGCGCTGATGGGGATGACGAAGCTCGAGATCGCCGGGCTGGAAGCCGCCTATGGCTGAACTGCCCGGGCTGCCGGCCCGCCGGTCCTTCGCGCGCCGCGTCGGAGAGGCGCAGCGCCTCCTTTCGCTAGGAGCGCCGAACCGGAACTGAGGCCGGTGTGCCGGCACCCAAATGGCGTGCCGTCGAGCCGGGCACGCCGGCATCGCATGAGCAGGGAGGCCAGTGGGTCTTCGCTAATCGGAGGAGATAGGACGATGCGCGTCATGGTTCTGGTGAAAGCAACAAAGGAGAGCGAGGCGGGCATCCTGCCATCGACCGAACTCCTGGAGGCCATGGGCCGGTACAACGAGGAGCTGGCCGAGGCCGGCATCCTCCTGGCCGGTGAGGGTCTGAAGCCCTCGTCTCAGGGCAAGCGGGTGGCCTTCGACGGCCCGGGCCGCACGGTCATTGATGGGCCTTTTGCCGGGACGAGCGAGCTGGTGGCCGGCTTTTGGCTCTGGAAGGTCAGGGACATGGCTGAGGCGATGGAATGGGCGAAGCGGTGCCCCAATCCGATGCCTGGCCCGAGCGAGATCGAGATCCGTCCGCTCTTCGAGGCCGCTGATTTCGGTGAGGCGCTGACACCGGAGATCGCCGAGCAGGAGGACCGGATCCGCGACAAGCTGGCCTCCCCCGGATCCGGCGCCTGATCCCGGCGGAAACGCCGTGAGGCGTGACGCGGCGCTTCGAACAGCAAGCCAGGGCATTTGCCGCGAGCATCTGTGGATGGAAAGCGCTTAGACTGGTGGCGCGGCAGCCGGAGCGGATCGCTGGAGGGCGGGATCGTCCGACCTGGATCGCTCCTCGAACGAGGGAGGGAAGCGTGTCCCAGCCCAGCATCCGGGCCTTCTTCGACCACCCGACCAAGACCATCTCCTATCTCGTTTCCGATCCCGCGGCCCGCGAGGCGGCGGTGATCGATCCCGTGCTGGACTACGAGGCGGCCAGCGGCGAGGTGGACACGCATTCCGTCGAGGCCATCCTGCGCGCGGCGAAGGAGGAGGGGCTGACCATCCGCTGGGTGCTGGAGACCCACGCCCATGCGGACCACCTTTCCGGCGCGCCGTTCATCAAGACGCGCACCGGGGCCGCCATCGGCATCGGCGAGCACATCCGGGACGTGCAGCGCATCTTCCGCCCCATCTTCCGGGCGGAGGACGTGCGGCCCGACGGTGGCGACTTCGACCGGCTCTTCAGGGATGGGGACCGTATCACAGTCGGCGGGCTGGAGGCGGAGGTGATGCATGTGCCCGGCCACACCCCGGCCGACCTGGCCTACCGCTTCGGCGATGCCGTCTTCGTCGGGGACAGCCTGTTCATGCCGGACTACGGCACCGCGCGGGCCGATTTCCCGGGCGGCGACGCGCCGTTGCTCTATCGCTCCATCCGCCGCCTGCTCGCCCTGCCGCCGGAAACCCGCCTTTTCATGTGCCACGACTACAAGGCGCCGGGACGAGACCATTATGCCTGGGAGACGACGGTTGCCGAGCAGCGGGCGCGCAACAAGCACGTCCATGACGGAGTGACGGAGGATGAGTTCGTCGCGATGCGCCAGGCGCGCGACGCCACCCTCTCCACGCCGGCACTGCTGCTGCCCTCGATCCAGGTGAACATCCGCGCGGGGCGCTTCCCGCCTGCCGAGGTGAACGGGGTGCGCTACCTGCTGATTCCCGTGAAGGCCAAGGGAGGGGCGCTGGTCTGAGTGCCAGCTTCTGCGAGCCGCCCGAAGCGTCGGGGAACGCACGGGATCAAAAGATGCGCTAAGATGGCCGCATGACGGAGCAGGACAGGATGGCGGCCGCAATCGCGATTGCGCAGGCCGCGATGGCAACGGACGAGGTGGTGCAGAACCATCCTCCCGGCACCACGGAGCGCCGGGAGCGGATGCGGCGGATTATCGCGGAGGTTGCCGCCGCCGAAGGTGTGGAACGCATGGAGCTGACCATGGCGCTCACCCAACTTTCGACCCGCAAGAACTGAGGCCGGGGCGGGCGCCGCTCAGGCCGCCTTGTTCTCCACCATTGCCAGAAGCGTCTCCAATTCGTCCGCCTCCTCCGCCGGCTTGTCCGGGCGCAGGCGGGCGATGCGGGGGAAGCGCATGGCGACGCCGGACCGGTGGCGGGTGGAAAGCTGGGCGGCATCGAAGATCACCTCCAGCACGAAGCTCTTCTCCACCTCCCGCACCGGGCCGAAGCGGCCGGTGGTGTGATTGCGGACCCAGCGGTCCAGCATCACCAGCTCCTGGTCCGTGAAGCCGGAATAGGCCTTGCCGACAGGCACGAGTTCCCGCGTGCCATCCTCGTTCGTCCGCCACAGGCCGAAAGTGTAGTCACTATAATAGCTGCTGCGCTTGCCGTGGCCGCGTTGGGCATACATCAGCACGGCATCCACGGTGAGCGGCGCGCGCTTCCATTTCCACCACAGCCCCTTCACCCGGCCCGGCACATAGGGGCTGTCGGCGCGCTTGATCATCAGCCCCTCGATCGAGGCAGCGCGGGCCGTGTCGCGCAGGGCGGAGAGGTCGTCGAGCCTGGCGAAGCGGATCTGCTCGGACAGGTCCATGCGCGCGGGGGCGTGGCGGGCGACCCAGGCTTCGAGGCGAGCACGGCGTGCATCGAAGGGCAGGGCGCGCAGATCCTCCTCACCCTCCAGCAGGAGGTCATAAAGGCGGACGCCGACGGGGAAGTCGCGCATCAGCTTCGGGCTGATCACCTTTCGGTTCAGCCGCTGCTGCAGGTCGGAAAAAGGGGCGACCACACCCTCGCGGATCACCAGCAACTCGCCGTCCAGCACGGCGTGGAAGTCCATGGCCTCCACGATCTCGGGGAAGGCGCCAGAAATGTCCTCGCCGGTGCGGGACCAGATGCGGCGGCCACCCGGGCCGGCGGTGAGTTGGACGCGGATGCCGTCCCATTTCCACTCCGCGCGCCAGTCATTCGGGCCGGCCTCCACGGCGGCAATGTCGGCCGCTGCTTCCAGCGGATGGGCCAGCATCAGCGGGCGGAAGACCGGCGCGCCGGCGGCGTCGGGGCGGGGGCCTTCTCCCTCAAGCCAGCGGAAGAGGGGGAGGTAGGGTGGGGCAACACCGTGCCAGACCTCCTCGATCTCCCCGATATCCTGGCCTGCCCATTCGGCGAGCGCGGTCTTGGCAAGGCGGGCAGAGGCGCCGACCCTTAGCCCACCGGTAACAAGCTTAATCAGGGCAAGGCGGCCACCGGCGTCCAGTGTGTCGAGCCAGCCTTCCAGAAGGGCCGGCACCTCGGCGCGGGAGGCGAGTTCGAGGCCCTCGGCCACTTCGGAAAGGGAGGGCGGCGGAGCGTTCACCCCTGCCCGCGCCGGCCAGATCAGGGCGACGGTCTCCGCGAAGTCGCCGACATAGTCGTGGGAAAGGGCCAGGAGGACCGGGTCCACCCGCTGCTGCACGAGGTCGCGTACCACCATGGGCTTGGCGGTGGTGAAGGACAGCTCACCTGTCAGCGCGGCGAGGCCGACACCGCGGTCCGGGTCCGGCTGCTCGGCGAACCAGCGGCGGATCAGAGCGATCTTGGCGTTGCGGCCGGGGGTGAAGACCAGCCGTTCCAGCAGCTCGGAAAAGGCTTCGACGCTCAAGGATCCGCACGGGAGGCGTCCGCCTCCTCCTCGGTGGGCGGAACTTCCGGCGCGCCTTCGTCCTCCTCGTCTCCCCGGCCGACAAGATGAAGCGCACGGCCGCGAATGCCCCTTAAGGAAAGTGCATGGACCAACGCATCGTCACGGCCATGGGTCACCCAGATATCGGGGGCGCGGACCTCCTCAATTGTCTCCAATAGTTCGTCCCAATCTGCGTGGTCTGAAATAATCAGGGGCAGTTCTACTCCGCGCAGCTTGGCGCGCTGGCGCACCGTCATCCAGCCGGAGGCAGCGCAGGTGACGGGATCGGCCAGGCGGCGGGCCCAGGGCGTGGCTTCGGCGGAGGGTGGGGCGATCACGATTTCGCCAGCAAGGATCGGCGGGTGGCCACGCTTCAGCCCTTTGGGCACCGGGCGCAGCTCCCCGAGGGGGATGCCGAGCGATTCGTAGAGGGCGCAGAGCCTCTCCAGCGCGCCGTGGAGATAGACCGGGCGGTCCCAGCCGGCCTCGCGCAGCAGGGCAATGATGCGCTGCGTCTTACCCAGGGCGTAGGCGCCGACGACATGGGTGCGATCGGGGAAGAGGGCGACGCTGTCCAGCAGCCGCCGGATCTCATGGGCATCCGGCGGGTGGCGGAAGACCGGCAGGGCGAAAGTCGCCTCGGTGACGAAGACATCGCATTCCACAGGTTCGAACCCAGCGCAGGTCGGGTCGCGGCGGCGCTTGTAGTCGCCGGAGATCACGATCCGGCTGCCCTGCCATTCCAGCACGATCTGGGCGGAGCCAAGGACATGCCCGGCCGGGGCCAGAGTAATCCGCACCCCGTTGCGTGTGAGGCTTTGTCCATAGGGAAGGGGTTCAAGGCTCCCGCCGGCGCGGTCCTCCCCGAAGCGGGCACGCATGATGGCGAGCGTCTCGGGCGTGGCCAGCACGGCCCCGTGGCCGGGGCGGGCGTGGTCGGCATGGCCGTGGCTGACCACGGCCCGGTCCACGGCGCGGGAAGGATCGATGTAGAAACCCCCCGGCTCGCAGAAGAGGCCGAGGGGCGTGACGGTCATCCAGGTCTCAGGAGGCGGCGCCGGCATGGGAGGGGGTAGATTGGGCCTCCCTTCCGCGCTTCAAGCCGGCATGCTCTGGCAGCCTGCCGTCTGACGAATTACTCCGCGGCCTCGGCGATCTCGAGCAGGGCGGCGCCGTTGCTGCGTTCCCGCGCGATGTTCCGGCCGCCGCAACGCACATTGTCCAGCAGGTCGCTGTCCGGGTTGGTCACCTGCAGCTTCGCCTGCACCCGGCAGGCAAGCCCGTTGTCCGAGGGGCCGGCCCCGTTCCAGCGGCGGATGGCGTCGACCCAGTTGCCGACCTCCTCATACTTCTCCCGCAGATAGGCCGCTCCCCAGTCGGCGGCGCGCCAGGGGTCCAGCGGCCAGTCGGAGTTGCGGGCGTGGACGCGGGCATTCACCTGCACGCAGCCGGCCATGATGTACTGGCCCGGGCGCGCGCTGCGGTAGATGCGGCGCGCCTCCTCCATGCTGTCAGGGTAGTAGGGCCGGCCACCGATGTTCATCGCATGGGCGTGCAGGCCGGATTCAGCCAGCGCAATGGCCACCATGAGCCCTTCGGGGATCTTGTGGGCCTCCTCCGCCTGACGGACAGCGTCGAGGCAGGCGGCGCGGGGGTTCTCCAGCTCGTCCCGGCGCAGCACGGCGGGACGGGCGCGCAGTGTGGCGCCTGGGCCGACCAGAGAAACCGGGCGGACATTCTCCGGCACCTGGGCTGGCGGCGGGCTGGGTTGGGCAGCCAGCTGGGGTTGCTCATCGGCCGTGGCACAGCCGGCAGCCATGGAGCCAAGGCCAACAATGAGGGTTGAGGCGAGCACAACCCGCCCGGCGCCGTTTCGGCGCCGTCTGGGGGTCGTGCTCCCGGCTTGAGTCGGAGGGGCGCTCCGCGGCATCGCGCACGGGAACGCCGCGTTGACTTGCCGACCCGGGAGGGCCGGCATTCGGGGCGCGGACGTCATGCAACATCCGCTACCAGCAACATGCAGTTAAGCGCAACCCAAAATGCGCGGGGCAGCACGCAGGTGTTATAACGCGAGGACGGAATGAAAGTTGCCGCCTCGCTGCTGCCACAATCACCGTAGGCCGTTTCGTCAGATGCACGACTTGAAGTACTTCGTAAGGAGTTTTTACTTCAGTCCCTACGGCCGGAATGGAACGATGACTTTGAATTACAGTATTCGGGCCGGCCGGGCATGGGTGGGCGGCCGCGAGGCCGCGCGGCGGCGACCCGGCCGGCACAGGGCCATGGCCGGCGGACGCGTGCAGCCCAGCGTATTTCGCGGTGTGGAATGTGTGGAAAATTCGGGAAAATGGGGTGACGACGCTGCCCGCCCGGCGCCGGGATGCTTCAGCATCCTCGGGCCATGAACGCGGCGGGACCAGCGTCGTCCCCTACCGTTTCCTTCCCCAAACCCGGCCCGTCTTTGACGGCGGCACGTTCGATTTGACATGGTCTTGTATAAGACACAAGACACTTTCCCGCCCGACTGAGCCCAGTTTTTGCTTTTTCGATCATGCACCGCAGCAAAGCTGGTCACGGCTCGGTGTGCTCTCGCATTGCTGCGGTGCAGAATGGTAGGTAGCTGTCCCCTGATGAACCTCGGATTCGTCCAGTGAACGAGCTGCGTCGGCCTGACGCCCGCCCCCTCTACATTCAGGTTGAGGCGATCCTGAACGATCGGATCGTCTCTGGTACCTGGAAATCCGGCCAGGCCTTGCCGGCTGAGCCGGAACTGGCCGCTGAGCTGGGTGTCTCAGCTGGAACGCTGCGGCGTGCCCTGGCCGGGCTGGAGCGGCGCCACCTGATTGAACGCCGCCAGGGGCGCGGCACCTTCGTGACCCGGCAGACCAGCCAGAAGGCGCTGGGCCAGTTCTTCCGCGTGCGGAACCGCGCCGGGAAGCCGGTGGAGCCGGAGACCCTGATCACCCGGGTGGTGACAGAGCCAGCGAGTGAGGAGGAGGCGACCGGCCTGCGGCTGCCGCCCGGCGAACTGGTGCACCGGATCGATCGTAGCCGGATCTTCGAAGGGGAGCCGCGCATCGCCGAGCGGATTACCCTGCCAGCCGCCCTTTTCCCGAACCTCTCCCTGCCGCTCGCGCCGGCGCAGCTGGCGATGGAGATCTACGTCTATTACCGCGATGCGCACGGCATCATCGTGGTGCGGTCGGACGAGAATCTCTCGGCTACGGCGGCGACGGAAGAGGATGCGGTGCTGCTTCACTGCCTCGTTGGTACGCCGCTGCTGCTGATCGAGCGCGTGACCTTCGATGCCGCGGGGCGACCCGTGGAGCTGCGCGTGTCGCGGCTGGACACGCGAGCGCATCGCTACGCCGTGGAGATCGCCTGAAGCCGTCCGGCGGCCCATCGGGCGCTGTCCGCCACGACGGGGTCCTCGTCCTCGCAAAGGGCCTGTGCAACGGGCAGCAGGGACGCCTTGCCCGAGTTGCCGATGGCGTTCAGCACGTTCCGCACGAAGCGGCCGCGCCCGATGCGCTTGATGGGTGATCCCGAAAAGCGGGCGCGGAAGGCGGTGTCATCCAGCATGGCCAGCTCCGCCAATTGGGGGGCAACCAGGTCTTCCCGTGCGACCAGGCCGGGGACCCGAGTGGGTGTCGCGAAGCGGTTCCAGGGGCAGACGGCAAGGCAGTCGTCGCAGCCATAGATGCGGTTGCCCAGGCGGGGGCGCAGATCTTCCGGGATCGGGCCGCGATGCTCGATGGTCAGGTATGAGACGCAACGGCGGGGATCGAGCCTGTAGGGCGCCGGGAAGGCGTCGGTGGGGCAGGCGACCTGGCAGCGGGTGCAACTGCCGCAGCGATCCGCATGCGGGGCGTCCGGTTCCAGGGCGAGGGTCGTGTAGACCTCCCCCAGGAAGAGCCAGGAGCCGTGCTGGCGGGAGACGAGGTTGGTGTGCTTGCCCTGCCAGCCCAGCCCGGCCTGCTGGGCCAGGGGCTTTTCCGAGACCGGCGCCGTGTCCACGAAAACCTTCACGCCGCTGCCGGCGAAGCGCGCCACCATCCAGCGGGCCAGCGCCTTCAGGCGGGACTTCACGAGGTCATGGTAATCCCGGTGCCGGGCATAGACGCTGATCACGCCACGATCCGGCATCTCAAGATAGGAGAGCGGATCGTCCTCAGGGGCGTAGGAAAGGCCGAGGGAGATCACGGAAAGGGCTTCCGGCCAGAGAGCCTGCGGATGGGCGCGCTGGTCGGCGCGGCCCTCCATCCAGCCCATTTCCCCATGCATCCCGGCGGCCAGGAAATCCGCCAGCCGGTCCCGCACTTCCGGGCCGAGTTCCGCCCGCGCGAAGCCCACCGCATCGAAGCCCAGGCGCAGGGCCTCGTCGCGGATCAGGGCGCGTGCGTCCTCCGGCGCGCCTTGCGTGCCTTTCGGCGCGATACGGCGCGCCGCGCCGCTCATCCCCGGCCGCGATAGGGCGCAACGCCCTGGTCCGGGATCCAGGCGCCGGCCGGCGGAGCGCCGGTCTGCCAGAACACGTCGATCGGGATACCGCCTCGCGGGTACCAATAGCCACCAATGCGCAACCAGACCGGCTGCAACAGGTCAACGAGCCGCTTGGCGATGTCGATCGTGCAGGCCTCGTGGAAAGCGCCGTGATTACGGAAGGAGGTGAGATAGAGCTTGAGGCTCTTGCTCTCCACCAGCCAATCGCCGGGGATGTAGTCGATCACGAGATGCGCGAAGTCCGGCTGCGCGGTGATCGGGCAGAGGCTGGTGAATTCCGGCGCCGTGAAGCGGGCGACATAGTTCGTGCCGGGATGCGGGTTGGGCACGCGCTCCAGCACCGCCTCCTCCGGCGAGTTCGGCTGGTTGGTGGCACGGCCGAGCTGCGTCAGGCCGGATACGTCATGGTTCACGAGGTCGTCTCCTCCGGAGAGGGCGGTTCGGGCGGGGCGGCACTCTCCCATCCGGCCGCGATGGCGGCGGCCTCAGCCTCGAAGCGTCCTTCCAGGATGGCGGCGCGGAGCCGCGCGGTCAGGGTCTGGTAGTAGCGGATGTTGTGCCAGGTCAGCAGCATCGGGCCGAGCATCTCCTCCGCCCGGATGAGATGATGGATATAGGCACGGGAATGCCGGGTGCATGCGGGGCAATCGCATGCCGGATCCAATGCGGACGCATCGTCGGCATGCCGGGCGTTGCGCATGTTCAGCACGCCGCGGCTGGTATAGGCGCGGCCGGTGCGGCCGGACCGCGTGGGGATCACGCAGTCGAACATGTCCACGCCGCGGCGGATGGCGCCGATGATGTCGGACGGCGTGCCCACGCCCATGAGGTAGCGAGGCTTGTCCTGGGGCAGGGCAGGGGCGGTGAAGTCGAGGACACGGAACATCTCCTCCTGCCCCTCGCCCACCGCGAGGCCGCCGATGGCGTAACCCTCGAAGCCGATATCGGTCAGCGCCTTCACGCTCTCATGGCGGAGGTCTTCGTAGGTGCTGCCTTGCACGATGCCGAACAGCCCGTAGCCGTCTCGCGCCTTGAAGGCCTCGCGGGAGCGGGCGGCCCATTTCATCGAGAGGCGCATGCTCTTCGCCGCCTGCTCAGGCGTGGCGGGGAAGGGAGTGCACTCGTCGAAGCACATGGTCACGTCGGCATCCAGCAGATGCTGGATCTCGATGCTGCGCTCCGGGGTCAGGCGGTGCTTCGATCCGTCGATATGGCTTTGGAAGGTGACGCCATCGGCATCCATCTTCCGCAGCGCCGAGAGGGACATGACCTGGAAGCCGCCGGAATCCGTCAGGATCGGGCCGTGCCAGTCCATCATCTTATGGAGGCCACCGAGGCGGCCGACGCGCTCGGCCCCCGGGCGGAGCATGAGGTGATAGGTGTTGCCCAGGACCATGCGGGCGCCGGTGGAGCGCACCGCATCGGCGGTCATGGCCTTCACCGTGCCGGCGGTGCCGACGGGCATGAAGACGGGGGTGGGCACCTCGCCATGGGCGGTGTGCAGCGTGCCGGCGCGGGCGCCGCCATCGCTGGCTTGCAAGGTGAAGGAAAGAGGGCCGTTCATCGGTCGGGCTCCGCGTCGTCGCGGTCGATCAGGCAGGCATCGCCATAGGAGTAGAAGCGGTAGCCAGACGCGATCGCGTGCGCATAGGCCGCCCTCATGCGCTCCGTTCCGCCAAAGGCGCAGACGAGCATGAAGAGCGTGCTCTTCGGCAGGTGGAAATTGGTGAGGAGGAGGTCGGCCCCGCGGAAGCGGTGGCCTGGCAGGAGGAAAATGTCGGTCAGGCCCCGGAAGGGGGCGACCTGGCCGTCCTCCCGTGCCGCCGTTTCCAGCAGGCGCAGCGCGGTGGTCCCGATGGCGACGACCCGGCCGCCCCGCGCGCGGGTTTCGTTGATCGCGGCGGCGGCTTCCGGCGTCACCTCGCCCCATTCCGCATGCAGGCGCTGGGCGCGCGGGTCTTCACCACGCAGCGGCAGGAAAGTGCCGGCGCCGACATGCAGGGTGAGGGTGGCGCGGCCGATACCACGCGCTTCCAGCGCGGCCAGCAATTCCGGCGTGAAATGAAGGCTTGCGGTGGGGGCGGCGACGGCGCCCGGGCTGCGGGCGAAGATGGGCTGGTAGTCCTCGCGGTCCTCGGGGCGGGGGCCTTCCGGACGGGCGATATAGGGCGGTAGCGGGATTTCCCCGGCCTTTTCCAGCGCGGCGGCCAGGGCGGCCTGGTCCGGCCCGAAATCAAGGCGGACGGCGCCGCCCTCAGGGGCATCCACCACGCGCGGCGCCAGTTCTGGTGCACCCTCGACCGAGAGCACGTCCCCTGCGCGGAGCCGGCGGGCGTTGCGGACCAGGGCGTGCCAGGTGCCGTCGGCCTCGGCGCGGTTCAGCATGATTTCGACCCGGGCCTCGCCACGCCGGGCGCGCAGGCGGGCGGGGATCACGCGCGTGTCGTTCACCACCATCAGGTCGCCGGGGTTCAGCAGCGCCGGTAGGTCGCGGACCACGTGATCCTCGATCCTGCCCTCCGCCGCGTTCTGCGCGACGGCGATCCGCAGCAGGCGCGCGGAATCGCGCGGGCGGGCCGGGGACTGGGCGATCAGTGCCTCCGGCAGATCGAAGGCGAAATCGGAGGTGGAGAGAGGACGGGACAGGGGGAATGGCCAATTCAGGGGGCGGGGGCCGGTAGCCCTTCCGGCGGCGCGGGGCAAGCATAGCCGGTCACGAAAACCTTAAAATAGTTAATGAAGTGCTACGTTGGCGGACCGCCCGGAATGTCTCAGTAAAGAGACGTTCCATCATGGCGACGATTCGTGCGGCAGCTTCATTCCCTTGAGGACCTCGATAGCGACGCCGGGGGCGCGCAGGCATTGCATGCGGCGGCGCTTGCCTGGATCTGGGAGGCCGCGCTGGAGGCCAATCCCCTCGTGGTTCCGTCCTTCCCCCCGCAGGTGGCATGGCCCTCTTCATCATTGGAGGGCGTCGCCGCCAGGCCCGTGTGGGACGAGCCGGTCCTCCCTCCGCCAGCCGGAGACGCCGCCCCGCCAGAGCCGGTGGCACCGCCCGTATCTCCTCCCGCCAAGCCGGAGGTGACCCCGCCTCTCCCCGGCGGGCCCGGGGATGATGTGTTGGCCGGCGGTCATGGCGAGGATGTCATCGCCGGCGGCGCGGGGCGGAACCTCCTTGTCGGTGGTGCGGGACGTGACACGCTGACTGGGGGGCCGGGCGACGACATCCTCATCGGCAAGGGCGGCAATGACTTCCTTCAGGCGGGGGATGGCAACAACCGGATCGAGGGCGGGAACGGCCACGACCTGATCGGCGCGGGGCGGGGCGAGGACGTGATCCTGGGCGGAGCAGGAGACGACATGATCTCCTCCGGAGGCGGCGTGGATCTGGTCTTCGGCGGGGCTGGAAACGACTTCATCCTTCTGGGCGGCGGGGACGATGTCGCGGAGGGCGGCGCGGGGAGTGACCTCCTCATGGGGGAGGCTGGGCAGGACAGGCTGGACGGTGGCGACGGGGACGATATCCTCTCGGGTGGTGCGGGCGCCGACACGGCGCTGGGCGGCGTGGGGGATGATCTGGTGATCCACGCTTTCGCGGATCGCGGCCCGATACCGGACCTCTATTCTGGCGGAACCGGGCGCGACACGCTGCGGCTGGACTTCACCGCTGACGCCTGGGCCGTGGCCAACAACCGCGAGGCCGCGGCCGAGCTGGCGCGCTGGATCGCCGCGGCGCCGCAGGGGACAGCCAGTCACACGGATGAGGTCCTCAGCCTGGCCCTTTCGGGCTTTGAGGCGCTGATCGTCACGGTAGACGGCATCGCGCGGCCGCCGGAATGGTTTATCTGAGGGCAGAAACCGGGATTTCCCGATGACGACCCTCAGCCCGGGCGATTTCAGCCCGCGCCGATCCGCTCTAAACCCGTTCCCGCAACCTCGGGATTAGGACGGCGCGCATGCAGGTGGACACGGATCGCTTCCTGGCGGACCTGAAGGCGCTCCGGCGTTTCGGCGCGTTCAAGAGCGGCGTGCACCGCCCGACCTTCTCCCCCGAGGACATGGAGGCGCGCCACTGGTTCATGGGGCGCCTGCGGGAGGAGGGGCTGGAGGCCGAAATCGACGGGATCGGCAACATCCTCGGCCGCAGCCCGAAGCCCGGCCCGCATCTGCTGGCCGGCAGCCATCTGGAAAGCCAGAACGAGGCGGGGTGGCTGGACGGCGCGCTGGGCTGCGTCGCGGCACTGCATCTCGCGGCGGCCGGGCTGCCGGTGGATGTGGCCGTCTTCTCGGATGAGGAAGGCCATTATGGCAGCTTCATCGGCAGCCGGTCCTTCACCGGCCTGCTGGAAGAGGCGGAGATCGACCGCCTGGCCAACAAGTATCACGGCAAGCCGCTGCGCCAGGCGCTGCAGGAGGTCGGGCTGGCCGGCAAGCCGCGCCTGCAAGTGGAGCGCGACCGCTACAAGGCCTTTCTGGAGATGCATATCGAGCAGGGGCGGCAGCTCGAATCCCAGGATCTCGGCATCGGCGTGGTGACGGGTATCGTCGCCATCTGGCAGTGGAAGATCACCATCGAGGGCCAGCAGAACCATGCCGGCACCACCACCATGGCCGAGCGCCGCGATGCCGGCATGGCCGCGGTGCGCCTGCTGGCCATGATTGACGAGGAATTTCCGCGCCACTGCGCCGAGCGCACGGTGTGGACGGCCGGCCGCATCGCGCTGACGCCCGGCGCACCCTCCATCATCCCCGGCCGTGCCGAGATCCTGTTCCAGTACCGCGACGTGGATATCGAGGTGCTGCGCCGGCTGGAGGTGGTGCTGCGCCGCTGCATTGCCGAGAGCAACCGGCGGGAGCGCTGCCATGTGGTGCTGGAGGCGCTGTCGCTTTCCACCCCGGCCATCTGCGATCACGGCTTGCAGGATGCGCTCGCCGACGCTGCCGAGGCGCTGGCTCCTGGCCGCTGGCAGCGCATGCCCTCCGGCGCCGGGCATGACGCGCAGTATTTGGCCCGCGTGATGCCCGCGGCGATGCTCTTCGTGCCTTCCATCAATGGCATCAGCCATCACTGGACGGAGGACACGAAGGACGAGGATCTGGCCCTGGGCATGCAGGTGCTGGCCGAGGGTGCGCGCCGGATCCTGGCGGCGTGATTCCGCCAGCCTCCGTCGGGGTGTTCACCACGGGCGAGACCTTCGGCGACGCGGTCTACAAGGTGGTGTTCCTGCGGGGGTTGCGGGCGATCTTTCCAGGCGCGCAGATCACCTGGCTTACAACGGGCAGCACGCTTTACGCCGGGGATCTGGCCTCCGCGGCGGCACCGCTGCTGGATCGGGTGGTGGAGCGTTGCGGGCTGGGTGAGACGCCGCGCGAGCTCCTGCGCCCCGTTCCCCGGATCGGGCGCTTCGACCTGCTGATCGACACCCAGGCCCAGATCTGGCGGACCCTGTCGGTGTGGCGGGTGCCGCACCGGCGCTTCCTCTCCATGACCACGCATCGGCGCGGGGTGACCGGGCCGCATGTGCTGGACCGGCTTTTCGGCCTGGTGGAGTGGGCGACGGGGCAGTCAGTCCCGCGCGATCTCTCGCCTATTCCGCTCCCCGAACCGCTGCGGCGAGCCGCGGCAGAGGTGCTGCCGGGGCAGCGTGCCGGCTATGTCGCTTTCGCGCCAGGGGCGGGCGGGGTGCAGAAAATCTGGCCGCTGGACCGCTTCCTGTCAGTGGCCCAGGGCGTCGTGACGGCGGGGCGGGTGCCGGTGTTCTTTCTTGGTCCCGCGGAGGTTGGATGGCGGGACCGGATCGCCGGCGTGGTTCCCAAGGCT
The DNA here is from genome assembly GCF_049629625.1 of Roseomonas chloroacetimidivorans. Lineage (NCBI taxonomy): Bacteria > Pseudomonadati > Pseudomonadota > Alphaproteobacteria > Acetobacterales > Roseomonadaceae > Roseomonas > Roseomonas chloroacetimidivorans. Next base: position 24,950 of record NZ_JBNBZS010000029.1, read on the forward strand.
GTCTTCCCGCTGGAGCATCCGGGGCTCGGGGCGGTGGGTGGGCCGAAGCCGCTGGCCACCGTGGCGCTCGCGGCCCGTTGCGCGGCGGCTATCGCGAATGACAGCGGAACCGGGCACATGATCGCGGCCTCCGGCACGCCGCTCCTTTCCCTGTTCGGTCCGAGCGACGCCCAGAAGTTCCGGCCCGTGGCGCGGCGGGGAACGGTGCTGCGGGCACAGGATTTCGGCGGGCCGGAGATGAGGCATATCCCGGTGGAGGCGGCTGCGGCGGCGCTGGACGCGCTGCTTGCGGATATCTCCAGCCCGGCGGGCTGACCCGGCCAAGGAGAGGCGCGTGAGGAAAGCTGCCCCGTTACTGCCCCGCGGGGTTGCCTGGTCGCTGGCGATCATGGTGCTTGCGGTAGCCATGGCCGTGGTGCTGCTGGCCATGGGGCGGGTGCCGATCTGCACCTGTGGGAAGGTGAAGCTGTGGCATGGGGCGGTGAACAGCGCGGAGAACTCGCAACACATCGCGGACTGGTACGCGCCGTCGCATCTTGTGCACGGGCTGCTTTTCTACGGGCTGTTCAGGCTGCTGGCGCCGCGTGCGCCGGTCGGCGCACGCGCGCTGGCGGCGGCGCTGCTGGAAGTGGGTTGGGAGATCGTCGAGAACACGCCGATGGTCATCAACCGCTACCGAGACGCAACGGCGGCACTGGGCTATTCGGGGGATAGCGTGGTGAACTCGGTTTCCGACCTGAGCTTCATGCTGATGGGCTTCGCGGTGGCGACGCGGGTGCCCTGGTGGGCATCGGTGGCCTTCGGCGTGGCGCTGGAGTTGCTGGCACTGGCGGTGATCCGAGACAACCTGACGCTGAATGTGCTGATGCTGCTCTGGCCTGTGCCGGCTATCCGGGACTGGCAGGCGGCGCTGCCTGCTTAGATTGCCGTAGAGGCTTCGCTTGTGGTCGTGACCACCGGGACGGTGAAGCGCCGGGTAAGGTGGAATGCGGTTGTCTGGCTCAGAGGCCGTCGCCAAGACCCGCAATCAGTTCCGGCCTGTAGCCAGCCGCGACGAGAGGGGCGCGCAGGTCCCGCGTCAGCTCTGGCACGTAAGAGAACAGAACATCCGCCGGCCCCTGGATGGTGATCTCATCGAGGGCGGCAGGCAGAAGCCGGCTTTCCGCGCGGCCGAGTTGCTCCGTCCAACCCCCGGCGCGCAGCGTGACCGGGCCGCCGATATTGCTGAGGATCGTTGCGTCGTCGAAGCGGTGGCGGATCTCCGCTCCGCCCGCGGCGCCCCAGTGCTCCATGGCGAAGAAGGGGCCCGCACGGAGGAAGAACCGGCCCACGCCGCCCGCCGAAAACATGTTGGGCGAGCGGCGTGCTCAGGCGGAGCGCAAGCCGGTCCAGGGCCGCGTTAAAGCACCGGCGTGCCGCCGGTGACGGCGTAGAGCGCCCCGGTGACGTAGCTGGCGTCATCGGAGGCGAGGAAGACGAAGACCGTCGCCACCTCCTTCGGCTGGCCCGGGCGCTTCATCGGCACGCTCTGTCCGAAGCTCTCCACCTGCTCGGGCGGCATGGTGGAGGGGATGAGCGGCGTCCAGATCGGGCCAGGGGCGACGCAGTTCACCCGGATGCCCTTCTCCGCGACGGCCTGGCCGAGGCTCGCGGTGAAGTTCGCGATGGCGGCCTTGGTGGCGGAATAGGGAATGAGCGAGGGCGGCGCCTTATCGGTGTTCACCGAGGTGGTGTTCACGATGGCGGAGCCCGGCTTCATGTGCGGCAGTGCGGCCTTTGACAGGAAGAACTGCGGGTGGATGTTGATGGCGAAGGTCTTCACCCACTCCTCGTCGGAGATCTCCTCCAGCGACTGGTGAGTCATCTGGAAGGCGGCGTTGTTAACCAGGATGTCCAGGCGCCCGAACTCATCCACGGCGCGCTGGATGATGGCGCGGCAATGCGCGGGATCGGAGATGTCGCCGGGCATCAGCACGCATTTGCGGCCGGCCTGCTCCACCCAGCGCTTCGTCTCGCGCGCATCCTCCTCCTCGTTCAAGTAGGAGATCAGAACATCTGCGCCTTCACGCGCATAGGCGATCGCGACCGCGCGGCCGATTCCTGAATCCCCGCCGGTAATCACGGCAGCCTTGCCGACGAGCTTGTCGCATCCCTTGTAGCTTGTCTCACCGTGGTCCGGCTTCGGCTCCATCCGCGACTCAAGGCCGGGAGGATCTTGCTGCTGCTTCGGCTGGGTCATTGATCTCTCCCGTGTCGCGATGGGCAGGAAGCGGGGCCGGCGATGCGGCCCCGGCCTGCTTGGGCGCGAGCATTCTGCGGCCTGCCATGGCTGGACCGCATCGGCGCTTCGCGTCCCGTTCGGTGTTAAGGCTACGATCAGAAGCCGTTCTGGGCCGGCTTCTCCATGCGGGGCCGGACCCCGGGCGTCAGGGGTTGCCGGACCCGCCCGAGGCGCCGAGCACCTGGCCCGTGGTGAAGCTGGATTCGGCCGACGCCAACAGGACATAGGTCGGCGCGATCTCCACGGGCTGGCCGGGGCGGCCCATGGGGGTCTCGGCGCCGAACTTCGTCAGAGCTTCCTGCGTCTGGCCACCGGAGGGCTGGAGGGGCGTCCAGTAGGGGCCCGGGGCCACGGCGTTCACGCGGATGCCCTTGGGCGCGAGTTGCTTGGCCAGCGACTTGGCGAAGACAACGTTGCACGCCTTGGTCTGCGCGTAGTCGAACAGTGCCGCGGCAGGTTCATAGGCCTGGACCGAGGCGGTGATGATGATCGAGGCGCCGGGCTTCAGATGCGGCAGCGCCGCCTTGGTGATCCAGAAGGGCGCGTAGACATTCGTCTTGAAGGTCCAGTCGAAGAACTCGGTGCTGAGGTCCGTGAGGTCCGGAATGCCGTGCTGCCGGCCCGCATTGTTCACGAGGATGTCGAGGCCGCCCAGCTCCCGCACGGCGGTCTGGACCATCTGGTTGCAGAACGCCTCGTCGCGGATGTCGCCGGGCAGGGCAATGGCCTTGCGGCCCTCATCGCGGATCAGCTTCAGGACCTCATCGGCATCGGGCTGCTCCTGCGGGAGGTAGGAGATGGCGACATCGGCGCCCTCCCGCGCATAGGCGATGGCGGCGGCGCGGCCGATGCCGGAATCGCCGCCGGTGATCAGCGCCTTGCGGCCGGCGAGGCGGCCGGAGCCGCGATAGCTCGTCTCGCCATGGTCGGGGCGAGGGTTCATCCGGCCGGCCAGGCCGGGCCAGTCCTGGGGCTGCCGGTCGAAGGGCGGCTTGGGATACTCGCTACGCGGGTCGCGAAGGGCGGTGAGCGGGGCGGCGGTGCCGCCTGCCTGCTGGGCGGTGGCCGGGTTGGTGGTCATGGCTATGGCGGCGGCTCCGATGGCGGCCCCGCTCATGATGTCGCGGCGTGAGGACAGGGCATCGTTCTTCGGATCCATGGGCTGGGTTCCTCTGTGCGGATGGTACGGTGCCGGGCGGCGTGGGCCCGGATGGGGTTGGCCGCCGGCGGGGGCGATCCGGACGGGACCTAGCCGGGCCGGGAGGGCTGCCGGCGGGTCCGTGTCTCCTCCCGGTCAGCATGAAGGCACCGGCCGATGCCGGGCTTCGCGGGCTTGTTCTGCGTTCCCGAAGCGAACGCCGCCCCCTTCAGGCAGTTGCGAATTTCCGGGCCGAGGCGCGGTCTTGAATTGATCCGGCCCGCAATGCCGTCGCATTCTGGCCGTCATGACCGAGATCAAGCCGCACGCCGCGCATTGGGGTTATTTCGACGCCGTGGTGGAGGATGGCCGCATCACCGGCGTCCGCCCCTTCGGGCGCGATCCCTTCCCGGGCACCCTGATCAAGGGCATCCCCGACATTGTCCATGCGGATTGCCGGATTGACCGTCCCTATGTGCGGGAGGGGTGGCTGCGCGGGGAACGCCGCGGCTCCCTGCGCGGGAAGGACCGCTTCGTTCCGGTCTCCTGGGACCGCGCGACGCTGCTGGTGGCGGAAGAGGTGTCGCGCGTGCGGGCGGAGCACGGGAATGCCGCGATTTTCGGCGGCTCCTATGGCTGGTCCTCGGCGGGGCGGTTCCATCACGCGCGCAGCCAGTTGCAGCGCTTCCTGGGGCTGGGGGGCGGCTTCACCACGCAGGTGACGAACTACTCCTATGGCGCGGGCATGACGCTGATGCCGCATGTGCTCGGCACCAATGACGTGGTGCAAGGCCCGGTCACGGATTGGCGCAGCATCGCGAAGCATGCGCGGCTGATGCTGTGCTTCGGCGGATTGCCGCTGAAGAATGGCTTCGTCACCGCCGGAGGCGGTGGGGCGCATGAATATTCGAAGCTGATGCGGGCGGCGGCTGATGCGGGGCTGCGCTTCGTCAACATTAGCCCCTTCCGCGGCGACGCGGCGGAATTCCTGCGGGCGGAATGGGTGCCGATCCGGCCCGGCGGGGACGCGGCCATGATCCTGGCCATGATCCAGGCGATCGTGGCCGAGGGTTTGGAGGATCGCGACTTCCTCACCCGCTGCACGACCGGCTGGGACCGGCTGCGGGCCTATGTGATGGGCGAGGCGGACGGGGTGGTGAAGACGCCGGACTGGGCGGCGCCGCTCTGCGATGTGCCGGCCGAGACCATCCGGGCCCTGGCGCTGGAGGCGGCGCGGACCCCCACCATGCTGACCGCCACCTGGTCCATCCAGCGCGCGGAGCACGGGGAACAGCCCTGGTGGGCGCTGGTGGCGCTGGCGAGCGCGCTGGGCGGGATCGGCAAGCCCGGCCAAGGCGTTGGTTTCGGCTATGGCAGCATCAATGGCATGGGCACGGCGCGGCGCGAGCTGCCCAGCGTGAATCTGCCGGCCACGCGCAACCCGGTGGGGATCGCCATCCCGGTCTCCCGCATCACGGAGCTGCTGGAGCGCCCGGGGGAGGTGATGCGCTACAACGGGAGGGACATTCAGCTTCCCGATATCCGCATGATCTTCTGGTGCGGCGGCAACCCGTTCCACCATCACCAGGACCTGAGCCGCTTCGCCCGGGCGCAGTCCCACGCCGACACGATCGTGGTGTCCGAACCCTGGTGGACGGCTTCGGCGCGGCAGGCGGATATCGTGCTGCCGGCGACGACGACGCTGGAGCGGAACGACATCGCCAGCTCCTCCCGCGACCGCTTCGTGCGCGCGATGCACCAGGCCGTGCCGCCGCAGGGGCAGGCGCGGAACGATCACGACGCCTTCGCGGATATCGCGGATGCGCTGGGCTATCGCGAGCGCTTCACGGACCAGCGCGACGAAGGGGCCTGGCTGCGGCACATGTATGATCGGTTCCGGCGCGCCTGTGCGGCGATGGGAGCGGAGGTGCCGGATTTCGACCGCTTCTGGGCCGAGGGGCATGTGGAGTTCTCGCCGCCGGAAGAGGATTTCGTGCAGTTCGCGGACTTCGCGCGCGATCCCGCGGCGGCGCCGCTCAACACGCCCTCGGGCAAGGTGGAGCTCTATTCGGAGGTGATCGCGGGCTTCGGGGACGAAGGCGTGCCCGGCCATGCCGTGTGGAAGGCGCCGCGGGAATGGCTGGGGGGCGATGTGTCACGCTTTCCGCTGCACCTCCTCTCCGACCAGCCGGCCTCCAGGCTGCATGGGCAGCTCGACCCTTCCCGCGTGGCGGCGGCGCACCGTATCCAAGGGCGCGAGCCGATCCGCATGAACCCGGCGGATGCTGCGGCACGCGGCCTGTCCGCTGGCGACGTGGTGCGGGTGTTCAACGAACGCGGCGCCTGCCTGGGCGGGGTGGTGTTGACGGAGGGGCTGCGGCCCGGCGTCGTCTCCATGTCCACCGGCGCCTGGTGGGATCCGCAGGAAACGGAGCAGGGGCTGCTCTGCGTCCATGGCAATCCGAATGTGCTGACGCAGGATGTCGGCACCTCACCGCTCGGCCAGGGCTGCGCGGCGCATTCCTGCCTGGTGCAGGTGGAGGCCTGGACGGGACCGCTGCCGGAGGTGACGGTCCATGCGCCGCCGCCCGTGGCTGCGGAAGGGCCTGCCTGAAGCGGCACGCTGTCATCGGTGTGTCACGAAATCGACACGGGACCGTTGTGCCACCCCCCTATGAAGCCGCGCCAGTGCGAGTGGGGGGCAGAAGATCGTGATGTTCGGGCAGCCGGATCCGGAGGATATCGGCAGCAATCCCGCGCCGCATGAACCGATCGGCGCCATTATCGGGCGCCGCATGGCGCGACGCGCGGCGCTGCGCGGATTGTTTGGCGCGGCGGCCGGCACTGCGCTGGCTGCGGGGATGGTGCGGCGGGCGGGCGCTCAGTCCGTGGCGCCGGCCGCGGCATCGCCGGATGGCGCGGAGTCCAGCCTCGGCTTCCGCGGCCTGCCGCATGGCGCTGGCCCGGGTGAGGCGGTGGCCGAAGGATACGAGATCCAGACGGTGATCCGCTGGGGCGACCCCGTGCTGCCCGGCGCGCCGCCTTTCGATCCGGCGAATGTCACGGCCGAGGCCCAGGCGCTGCAGTTCGGCTACAACAACGACTACCTGGACTTCTTCCCGCTGCCCAAGGGGGCGCCGGCGAGCGAGCATGGGCTGCTGGTGGTGAACCACGAATACACCAACCCGGAGCTGATGTTTCCCGGCCTGGGCGATGCCCGTTCCGCCCGGCTCAAGACCAGCGCCGCGCAGGTGCGCGCGCAAATGATGGCCCATGGCGCGAGCGTGGTGGAAATTCGCCGGCAGGACGGGCGCTGGGCACCGGTGCCGGGCGGCCGGCTGAACCGCCGCATCACCGCCGAGACGCCGATGCGCATCAGCGGACCGGCGGCTGGGCACGACCGGATGAAAACGGCGGAGGATTCCACCGGCACGCGCGTGCTGGGCACGCTGAACAACTGCGCGGGCGGCGACACGCCCTGGGGCACGGTCCTGATCTCGGAGGAGAACTTCAACTACTATTTCGGCGGGCCGGGCGTGGAGACGGGCGAGCAGGCCGCGTCCTACAAGCGCTACGGGCTGGTGCGGGAGGCGATGTTCCCCTGGGGCCGCCATGTGCCGCGCTTTGATGTGGCGCAGGAGCCGAACGAGCCGAACCGCTTTGGTTGGGTGGTGGAATTCGATCCCTATGACCCGCTGAGCGTGCCGGTGAAGCGCACGGCGCTGGGCCGCTTCAAGCATGAAGGCTGCACCCACGCGATATCCGCCGACGGGCGCGTCGTGATCTATATGGGCGACGATGAGCGCTTCGATTACGTCTACAAATTCGTCACGGCGCGGCCCTGGAACAGCGACGAACCCGGGCTGAACGCCGATCTGCTGGATGAGGGCACGCTGTATGTCGCCCGATTCCATGACGATGGCGGCGTGATGTGGCTGCCCCTGGTCCATGGGGAGGGGCCGCTGACCCCGGAGAACGGGTTCCATTCCCAGGGCGACGTCGTGATCGAGGCGCGGCGCGCCGCCGATCTTCTCGGCGCCACGCCGATGGACCGGCCGGAGGATGTGGAGACCAACCGCGTCACCGGGCGCGTCTATGTCATGCTGACCAATAACTCGAGCCGCCAGCCCGGCCGCGTGGACGCCGCGAATCCTCGGCCGAACAACGCGCATGGGCATGTGATCGAGATCATTCCGCCCAGGGCCACCGGCGCGAATGAGGGACGCGGGCGGATTGACCATGCGGCGACGACAGCGCGGTGGGAACTGTTCCTGATGGCCGGCCAGCCCGGCACCCATCCCGGCGCGACCTATCACCGCAGCGTGGGCGCGGATCAGGGCTGGCTTTCCTGCCCCGACAACTGCGCCTTCGACAGCAAGGGCCGCATCTGGATCGCGACCGATGGCGCGCCGGAGGCGGCGCATGTCGCCGATGGACTCTATGCCGCGGATACGGAAGGCGAGGGACGCGCGCTGACGCGGCGCTTCTACGCAGCGCCAATGGGAGCGGAAGTGTGCGGACCACTGATCGGGCCGGATGACCGCACCGTGTTCCTGGCGATCCAGCACCCCGGTGAGAACCGCGGCAGCAGCTTCGATAATCCGTCCACGCGCTGGCCGGATTTCGAAGATGGCGTGCCACCGCGGCCTTCGGTGATCGCCATCGTGAAGAAGGACGGGGGCGTGGTCGGGAGCTAGAGGGTGTTACGCACTGGCGGCGAGTTCTGCGGCGCGCCTGAGCAGTAGGATGGTGAAGGCGACGAGGTGCAGGCCCGCCAGCGTCTCGGGCAAGCGCTCATAGTCGCGGGCGAGCCGGCGGAAGCGGGCGAACCAGCCGAATGAGCGCTCCACTACCCATCGCCGGGGCAGGAGCACGAAGCCGCGCTTGGCTTCGGGCAGCCTGACGACCTCGAGCGCGATGC
>NZ_JBNBZS010000030.1:0-77267 GCF_049629625.1 Roseomonas chloroacetimidivorans
CGCCGACGCCGCTCGACCCCGCTGATGATCTCCATCCCACCCACCTGCCCTTACCGACACTCTTACGAACGTCAGTAAGATCAGCGGGCACCCAGGCCAGGGAAGGCGGCCGTCGGCGGATGGGTACGCATCGGCCTCTGCGGCAAGCCGTCAGGTCGTTCTCAGCCTGGGCTACCCGATCGCGCAGAGCCACCAAGCGCTGCTCGGCTTCCCCGAGCGCCTGTTGCCGGCCGGCCAGGGCCGCCTCCGCCTCGCTGACCTGGGTGCAGAGCGAGGTCGCCCTTCCCTCCAGCTCGGCTGCCCGGCGCTGCGCCTCGGTCACACCCTGCTGAGCGGCCTGCAGCCGGGTTTGACCTCGCCCAGGCGCACCTCGGCCGCCGCCGCTGCGCCCTGGTGTTGAGTGGGAAGACAGGAGCCTCGCCCCAAGCGCAGGACGTGCGGCCGGCTCAGGTTACTGTCATCGCGAGGTTTCGCCGCGGCGGAGCTGCTGCAAGTCTCTGCATTTCCTGTATCGAGAAACCGGACCGAGGAGCGAGGCCCGACCGGATTTGAATCGTTCAGCAGGGGGGATCAAACGGAAGCAGGCTGCGACTGCCGACTGCCGACTGCCGACTGCCGACTGCCGACTGCCGACTGCCGACTGCCGACTGCCGAGCGTTCGAGGCCCCTCTTCCCCGAGAGTGCAAGGGGATTCCTTTGACCTTCGGCAGAAGCGCAGCTTGCGCGAGGAGCTGGATACGATCCTCGACGAGGCATGTCCGGATCAGCTCCTGCGGTTCACCTGCGACTGCCGTTCCGGATGGAAGGAAATGAAACGCTGCTGGACGGCTTCTGAGAAGAAGTGACGACGATCCGCAGGTTTAGGCAGTGTCGCAGCTAGCGCATCAGGGGCCAAGGGCGGTGACCTTACCATGGTGCATGGATCAGAGGTTCGGCCGCACCATGCCCTACTGTCATCAGGATCATGCGATGCGGACGTACTCTGCGGGTCCTAGGTCTAGCATCTGGTTCATGGCGTCTGCGGTGATGACTACCTCAGTCACCTGACGTCGTCGCCTTGCGAGCGCAGCTCGTCATCGACGGTGCGCTTTCATCGCACAATGTCGGCCCTGACGAAGGGGGGAGCGGCTGTCTCCGAATGCCCTCTGCCAGCCCACGCGCCCGCGCTAGGCAGCGGTCTGCGGCTTGTGGTTACCCCTCGTCCGGTCGTTCTCGGCGGTGTCGCTCGGCACTGCGCTTGAACGTGACGGCGCAGTGACATCTGCATCGGGATGCCGCGCCGCCACCTCGGAGCAGAGGTCGTCACGGTCGAACCCACCGTCGCGGGCGAATGGGCGACGGGCCCGCCGACCCGCTCAAGCACCGGGCCAGCCCGCGAACCATCGTCGGCATCCCGACTCTTCAGCATCGACGCGACGACCGGGCCGGTGTCGGCGTCCTTTGCGAAGGGTGCTTCCGCGTCGCCGGCGCCTCCCCACTCGCCAGGGCCGAAGAGTTTCAGGCCCGTGCCGTCCACCAGCAGGCAGATGGGCTCTCGCCCACCGCATGCCCGTGGCACGTCCAGCGTCTCGGCCCGCGGTTCAGGGCGGTGTGGTCCCGTCGCGCCGGGCCCAGGCCGAGGAGCCGAAAGAGAGAGCCGGTTGGGTCTTCTGCCTAGCGCAGCGCCATATAGAACACCGCTCGCAGACCCAATGCCGCCTCGGTCGCGAGGGCAGAGTAGCGAGGCTGGCTGCTGCGAGTGGCACGTGGCACCGTCCCCCGGCCCAGCTTACCCGGACCGGCCTCGGACCCGCTCCATGCACTACGGTCGAATGCCGGCCTGATGGCGCTTCCACTTCCAAACGCGAGGTGCGCGCCCGTCCTCTCCTTCTTGAACTCTTGACGCAGTCCAGCGAGAGGACAGACCTACCTTCGACTCTGTTCTCGGCAGTTCTCGAGAGCGAACTTGGCGAGGCAGCGTAGTTTCCATAACCGGCGCCGCTCCACGGCACCGGACAACGCCAGATCCGCCGCGGAACTCGGCCACACCATACCACTGAGCGACCCAAGGCGGCGGTTGCTCGTCCTACGCGGTCAGAGATGGCTGCGCGGAATATTTAGGATTCTGACGCAGTTTGTGGGCCAGATACCACATCGGACATGCGCCGGGTTTTACCGTGTAAAAGTCCACTTGTGAGGCTCGCCTCCCGGATAGATCCTACCCGGATAGGGGAGCATCATGCCAAAGCAAACAGTGATCATGCTGTCCTCGCCCAAGGGCGGGGTGGGCAAATCGAGCCTTGCGCGTAACATCCTTGTGCTGGCTGCTCGTTCCGGGCGAACCGTCGCCGGCATTGACTTCGACCAGCAGGGCACGCTTGCGACATGGACCCAGCGGCGGGAGCGGGTCAGGGTCACGATCCCCGAGCTGACACAGATCCCGGTAACTTCGTCTCCACTTGAGGAATGGAGAAGCGCGCTCAAAGCCGTCCGGCAAAGCGCCGCCGACATCGTCGTAATCGACACGCCGCCCTCCATTGAATTGAATCTGTCCGCGGTCATCAGCCTCTCGAACGAAGCCGATTTGATCCTCGTGCCGTGCCAACAAACACAAGATGACGTCGACAGTGCCGGACCGTGGATGAGGCGGCTGGTCGACAGCAAAGCAAACGCGGCCTTCGTACTTAACCGCTCAAACCGGCGCGCCAAGAGCTTCGGTACGATCCGGGCAAAGCTACTGTCGATCGGGCCCATCTGCCCGGTGGAGGTGCCCCAACTTGAGGAAATTCCTCTAGCGGCTGGGAAGGGGCTGGGCGTGATGGATCTTACTCGCCCGAGCAGTGGTGAGACTTTCGAAGCTCTTTGGAGCTACGTGGCACGGGAGATTGGCCTTTGAGTAAGCCTCTGCGCGGCGTCTCCCGCAAGGCGCTGGACAAAATAGACCTTGACCTCAGTGACGACGTTGTCGCCGACGCGCGCCCGGCGCAGATCGATCAGATGGTGGTCGTCCCCGGCGAAGTGCTGGACACCATCAAAGACGTATTCGCCGGAACCCGTGTGGCAGATGACGATGCACTAGTCGGCGCTGTGCTGGAGGCTCGGCGGGCCGTCGGGCAGGCATGGGGCAAAGCAGGCCAGGCTACGGTTGAGATTGGACGGGCCCTCAACGCCCTCGATCTACGCCTGCATGGGCGGGAGGAGCGGGCACGCCTCAAGGCCGGCTTTGAGCGGCTATTTCCGTTCAGCGATCCGATCGCAAGCCAGTTCCGCAAGGTAGCCGAGGCTGTAGATAGTGGCCGCTTCTCAGTGTCGGACCTGCCAGGCTCCTACAGTGCAGCATACCAGTTGGCCCTGCTGGCAAACGACGAGCTTGAGGAAGCTCGTAAGCGTGGGCTCGTAGCACCTCACACAACACGCGCTGCTGTACTTGCCTTCCGACGCGAACGGGCCCGTGGAGGCCCGGCACAGATCGACTTGCCGGGACTTATGGCCGAACTACGGCGGCTCCGCGAACAACGCCGCGAATTCCTCAACAGGTTGGTCCAGATTCGCCGGCGCCAGCAAGAGATCTCTCGCCTGCTAGAAGACTAGAGATCGCTCAACGAGGTTAGCCAGACGACAGGCTTGTAGGGGCAGACCTGCAAACAGAGTGGCTTCTGCAGGGCTGTCCCTACTCCGCAGGCGTTTGACACGGCACGATGGTGCCGAAATCGGACACGGCACCCTATCTCAGGACGGCTTCCATCCTGAAGCCCGTAAAGAGAACGGATGACCTCGCGTGATGAGAGAATCGACTCCGAGTCGCAGCGCAAACTAGGTGCGGAAAAGGGCAGGGGAGCGGGCTAGCCCCTGAAATCCTCCGTCACGACGCCCGGGATCTCCCCAACCTTAGTGCGGACTTCACCGACCAGCGCGCGGACTCTAGCGACCACCTGGAACACCAAATCAACAAGTTACAAGCGTTATCCTGAGGACTCTGCCGACCAAACTAATAGTTAGATTCACAAATAGCTTTCCTAGTAGCTCGGTCGGTAGAGTCCACAGAGACTCTTACTCGCAATCCATGCTTGAAGCATTCGACATGGAGGGCCGGCTGATGGGCACCGTGCACGATCTGCTGCAAGAGCGCGGGAAGCGCGCGGTGCTCGACCTGGACATGGACCGACGCGTGGTCGAAGCAGCCGCCGAATACCTGGCGGATGAGGAAAACGGGCTCGGGTTTGCGTATAGCGGCTGGGCGCAAGCTGCCCTTCCGCACAAGCGCCTGGCGGATGATGCTACTTGGCAGCTCCAGACGGATCGCATGATCTTAATGGTAGAGCCCGGCCGGCGGCCAGTGCGCGATGCGGCCCCGCAATGGGTAGGTGTGCCTTATGGCTCGAGAGCGCGCCTGATCATGCTCTATCTCCAGACGGAGGCGCTCCGGACAGGCTCGCGCGAGGTGGAACTGGGCGGCTCCCTGCGCGCCTGGCTCACGCGCATGGGCATCTCGCCCGGGGGCAAGTCGATGAAGGACGTAAAGGATCAAGCAGAGCGCCTCTCCCGCTGCCGGCTCACCTTCAACATGAGCGGCCGCGGCCGGGCCGGCCTAGTAAACCAGAACATCGTGGATTCCGCTCTCTTTTTGGACATGGAGGAGGAGGGCCAGGGTAGCCTCTTCCTTGATCGAGCCCGGCTGTCGGAGAGCTTCTTCGCAGAGTTGCAGAAGCATCCGGTGCCGCTCGAGGAGGCGGCCATTCGGGCCATCAACGCCCACTCCATGGCCTTGGACGTATATCTCTGGCTCGCGTACCGGCTCCACGTCCTGGACAAGCCGCGGGCCGTCACGTGGGCGGCGCTCAAGGCACAGTTCGGGACTGGGTTCCGCCAGCTCAAGCACTTCAAAGGGCCCTTCCAAGATAATCTAGCGTTGGCGCTCGCGGTCTATCCAGCGGCGAAGGTGGAAGTCCTTGAGGAGGGAGTGGTGCTCCACCCCTCCCGCCCGCCAGTGGCCGTTCGCCAAGTTTCGGTCGGTAGAGTCCTCACCGGCACGGGTGCTAGTGGCCGGTAGAGTCCGCAGTGTCGATAAGGATCTTTTCAGCGCCCCCATACTTGAAGAAGGCACGCGAACGTCTCCCTCACGTGCGGCCGGCGCTGCTGTTGGTCGGTAGAGTCCGCGCTTCCCAGCGGTGTGGGGTCTGGGGAAGCCGGCTTGAATCCCCATTTGGTGTTCAAATATCACGAAACGGTGACGCTATCGTCTCGTGGAGGAGGTAGGGCGCTTCTCCGCCCGCGCCATTCCGTAGTTTAAGTGCCCTCCGAGGCTGCCACTACAACGGCTGGTCGGTAGAGTCCGCACCCTGCTTTTCGATGATCCGGCGCAAGCGCGGCCTGCCTCGGGCTCGACGCGCCCCGCCTGCCGATTGACGAGGCGGGTGACCTCCTGGGCCTGCTCGAGGGTCATCTGGAGCCACTCGTACCAAGCGCTCTCAGGTGCCCTATCGGAAGATGGAGAGCTTTCGGTCGGTAGAGTCCGCACCACCAGGGGAGGGCTCCCAACCCTGCCGGTCGATAGAGTCCTCACGCACCAAAGGGCACTCCAGTCATTCTCACGCGATTGCGGCGGATGGGCGGGTGCTGCCCAACAGCACAGCCCGGGGTTGGATCTGCGCCTTTTCGTCCGCACACAACACCAGAGCACGCACGGCCCGGCGGGCTGAGGTAGAAGCTGGGCACAGCAGGAACCTTGTACACAAGGGCCGCGTTGCGAGCTCCGGGCTGCACGTTAGTGGAGGAGAGGCGCGGCTGCTGACGCCCGATCTTATTGGGCCAGAGCCCGGGGACATGGGGCGGTGGCCGATCCGAAATGTTTTCGGGTCGGGTGGTCGGTAGCCTTAGAGCCGAGTGAGGCCGTCCCAGATTGTAGTGCTGGCGCCACGCTTCGGTCAGCACCGCGACCTCCTGAACGGTAGAGCCAAGTGGTATGGTGGATGACCTCAACCGGAAAGCGGTAGCCAGGATAGGTGGTGGGCTCGGATGGCATCCCGCCAGCGTGGCCAGGCCGCTTCATTCCGGTCAGGGCCAAACTACGTGACAATGCCCTCTGACGTGATCGCGTTGGTGGTGCTCTGGCGCACGTGCGACCTCCTGACCTGCGCATACAGGAACAACGGACTGGAGCAAGACCACCTCGGCGTCAAAGCCCGCATCCGGTATATGCGGGCTTCAAGAGCGTTGGGGCTACGACGAGCTCCGCAATTTCGTCCGTCCTCGCCAGCGTCACAGCCAAGTCGTCTCCGCCTGCCGTCGTCGCCAGCGATGCCTCCGCCGTGCCACAGCCGCGCTCGCACTTCTCGGCGCGGCGCAGGCGGAAACCGCCTTCCACCTCAAGCCATCATGCTTGGCGTAAGTGCTGACGAATCTGGTTATCCGCCGATCAGTTGCGAGCCGTTCGACGCCCTAAAAGACGTCATGCTGATCTCGTCCTGGTCTCGGAGCGGCTATCCGGTCTGCCCACGGGCGGCCTCCACTCCTGCCGCTTGCGGGCAGACCAAGCATAGCGCGGATCGCCCTCAAGCAGGTGCAGGTGCTCGGAGAGGCGGTTGCGTTCGAGCCAGCCGATCGCGGCCTGCAACTCGGATAGTGTCATCTGGGCCCGGCTCTTGTCACCCATGATGCGCTTCAGGCAGGCGTTGTAGCGGTGGTAGAGCCCTGGTCCCGCGACACCGGCGCGGGGCCCCGCGCGGCCTGCCTCCTCCTCGACGGCCTGGATCGCAACCATCTCGCCGAGGCGGGCCCGAAGGCGCCGTTCGGCGGCTGACGGCGTCTCGAGCATCTCTCCTTGCGCCTCCTCCTGCTCGGGGCGGCGCATGGCGAACTCCGGTCCGGGCCGGAGCGTGTCGAAGCGCAGGGCGAGCGCGTTGGAGACCAGGGGCGTGATGCCCTCCTTGGCTGGCGGCAACTGGTCCAGAAGCCAGAGGGCGAGGGAGGACTGCCGACGGAGCTCCTTCGGCCGCCTAGCGAGCGTGCCCTGCTCGGTCTCCATCCTCCGTCGGAAGGCGGCAAACAGCGGATCGTCCGGGTGGAACACCAACGCGCGCTGCTCCTCGTAGGGTCCGGCATGCGGATCCACGCGGGTGGCGCGCGCGACCATCTGCTCGAGCCAGGGGCGTGAGCGGATGTGAGTCAGGGCCGCCACAACCGCCACTTCGGGCACGTCCAGCCCTTCATATGCCATGGCAACGGTGACCAGGATCGATGGCTCAGGTCGCAGCCGGAAGGCGGCGAGCACCCCGTGCGCCCTGGGCGCGTCAGAGGTGGCGAGCTGGGCCACCTCCTCGGCTCTGCAGGCCGGGATCCAGCGACGGACGACCTCGAGGTAGTGCCTCGCGGCAGTCTGATCAGGCGCAACCACCAGCAGCTTGCCCAGGCCCCGCGCCGGGGCGCCAGCGGGTATCCCGCGCGCCTCGCGGCGTCTGGCGCGCAGGTCACGGATGGCGAGGAAAGCCTCACGCAGCAGGGACTCGGCAAAGCCGGTGCGCAGCGCGGTGAACAGGGCAGGGCGGGTGGTTTCGGAAGGGTAGGGGGCGGAAAGGCGGTGCGGGCCAACCTCGACCTCCTCCTCGCGCCAGCTGGCCTCGCCATCAAGGGCGCCGAAGGTCACGGGGAGCACGGCACGCTCGGCGAGTGCTTGGGCGCGGGAGTAGCCGATCACGGCCCAGCCCTCCGTGTCGAGTTCCACCTCGCGCGTGCGGGCCCTCGGGCCGCGACGGTAGGGCAGCCAGAGGATGCCCCGGCCATCAGCCCGCTCCAGCGTACCGGAGAGGAGCAGGCGCACAGCGGAGGTCTCGAGCAGCGGAAGGATGGCGCGCGACCAGGCACTCGCCTGATCCTCGCCCGCGGCGTCGGCCTGGGCGGCGGCGACCGGATCGGTCTCGGCGAGCGCGGGCAGGTGGTGTATCTCGTCGATGACGAGCAGCGTGCGGTGGTGGCGGAACTCGGCGAGGTGCAGGTCCGGGGCGGCGGCTACCGCTTGGTAGGTTGTCACGTAACCCGCGCAACCCCGGCACGGATCAGGCGCGTTGTCGGCGGCCCGGACCGAGAGCGAGTGGGGAAGGGCTGCGCGTCAGGCCGGGTCGGCGAAGGCCTCCTCGGCCTGCAGGCGCAGGCTGTCACGGGGCACGATCCAGCAGATGCGCTCGACATGGCGCGAGGCGATCAGGGTGGCAGCGGCCAGCACGGGAAGGAGGGACTTGCCTCCACCCGGGGTCACAGCGGCGAGAAGGTCGCGCGTCTCCGTCTCGCCCGCGGCGATCGCCTGGACAACGGCTGCAAGCTGACGCTGGTGAGTACGGAGGGGTCGTCGCAGAGCAGCACCTACCGGCCGTGAGTGGGCCTACTACCCTGATTCCTCTCGATTCCCGTGTCTAGACCTGAACGATAGGCCCGCATCAGGGGCCACGGAAGGTGGCGGAATTGCGCACTGGCGCTGGATCGGCAGCTGCGGGTGGTCGGGCTCGATTTCCTGCCGTCGTCGCTCCAGGCTCATCGTCCGGACGCCTTGGCCAGAAATTCCGCTCCACCGCGAGCAGCCTGATCTCGGCGTGCAGCTTCTCGACCTGCGCCTCGGGGTCTTCACGCTCTCCTGGGCCGCCGACTTACCCGATGACATCCCAGCCATGCCCTCCACGGCTTGGCGCTTTCAGGCGCCCACCTCGTCTGGTAGTGCCGTGCTTGGCGGCCAGCTCTGCCGTTGTCAGTTCACCCCCAGCGCGTTCAGCGCCACCTCCGCCTTGAACTCGGCCGAATACCGCGTTCGCCCACCCGTCATCGGGCCCGTCCCTCTCGGGGCGAACCAAGCTTATCCGCCTGTCCGAATTCCGGGGACTACTTCAGTGCTTCTCAGCCATCTGGGATGGTGGATAGGGCACCCTCAGGAGGTTGCAGCTCTTGGCCAGGCCGTTGCCGGAGATGCCGTACTCTCGGGATTGGTGGCTCATCGGCGTGGCCCAGACCTGACGGAACAGTTCCTCCCGGGAGACAGTCGTGCTCTGCCGTTCGGCGCTCCTGTCATCTTGCTGTTCACCTCGCCCGGGAAGCGGCCGTTCGCGCCCGCCGGCATCCCTTGAATAACCCAACGCGATGGGTTGTCTGGGATCTTGGTTGCCGTGCTGCGCGCCGAGGGCTTGCGCGTCGTCATCTACACCAACGACCACATGCCGGCTCACGTACACGTCCTCGGTGACGGCGAGGTGAAGATCGACTTGGCCGGGCCGCAGGGCGCGCCGGTCCTGGTCTGGGCCGACGGCATGACGCACGGCGAGGTCCGCCGCGCCATGCGGCTCGTCACCGAGCAGCAGGCGTTCCTGCGGCAACGATGGGAGGACATCCATGGATGACCTGACCGACACCCAGATCGACGCGGCCATGACGCGTGGCCGGGAGGCCCGGCAGCGCGAGCCGCGTGCTGCGGCGGCCCGCTACGACCGGCAGGCCGGGCGGGTGATCGTCGAGTTGACCAACGGCTGCACCTTCGCCTTCCCGCCTGGGCTAGCGCAGGGGCTGGAGGCTGCGAGCGACGATCAGCTCTCCCAGGTGGAGGTGCTGGGATCGGGCTCCGCGCTGCACTGGGAGGCGCTGGATGCCGACCTCTCCATCCCGGGCCTACTGGCCGGCCTGTTCGGGACCCGGTCCCACATGGCCCGGCAGGCGGGCCGTGCCACCTCACCGGCCAATTCGGGCACCTCTGGCGCGAGACCTGACAGAACCGGTTGCGGAAACCACGGTAGGGACTGGGCGGGGTCGTTATACAAGGCAGGCTGCCACCGCCCGACAAGACCGCCAACCTGACAACGCCAGCGTCGCGCATCTCGCGCTGGTGGCTGGCCTGAAGCAGATCTCGGGCGCCCGATCGAGGTCGTCACCGGCATGAGCAAGAGCAGGAAGCTCGGCTTTCTGGACTACCAGGCGACCGACGCCTCCTTCGACCTGTTCAACACGCTGCAACAGGCCCGGATCATTCCCTGATCCGCGTTGGAGGCCGGACCACCGCGAGACCCGCCTAGTGCCGGACCCCACCACTGGGCGCTAGGATTTCGAGGCGGGTCGGACCCCGCCTTACCGCTCCGCCATCTTATTCTTGGCACCGCGCCGACAGCGACGGCGCGGTGCGCTCGCGCACCGACGAGCGCCGTGCGGCCGACGTGGCCGTCGCTGTCAGTGTGCTGAACCGCATGCTTGAGCTGGAACGCCCGAAGTATGTCCGCATCGCGTGATCGCGGAGGCTCTCGCGGCTCACTGCGCTTGCAAGTTGATCCGTGCACCACAGTGGTGGCGAGAGGCAGAAATGGTTGTGGGCTCCAGAGTTCATGGGACAGGCGGGGTAATGTCAGGAGGAAGGGGGGAGCGGTTGTGGCCGGTGAAGGCTCTCGGGCCGAGGTAATGCCGTGGGCCGATGGTACTCGAGCTACACTGAGCGGTTCAGCGACGATCGGCGCTACTAGCGGCGGGTCGGTTCCGCGCTTGCACGGCGTCGCTCCTGCCTACCGAGTGTCCGGTCATGACCGTCGATGCTGCGGGCTGCTTAGGTTTCATCTCCCTTGTGGCGGCTTACGGCCGGGCGGAAACCGATCGTCGAGCAACTGCCATGAAGGCCGATGCTGCCGGTGAGAGGCTGCGTCCCGCGCGCAACACCAGCACTACGTCCCGCTGAACCTTAGGCTCCTCAAGCGGCAGGGCCAGCAACCCCATGGCTGGCGATTGCCCAACCAAGTAGCCCGGCAACAGGGCAATACCGAAGCCGCCCGCCGTGAGGGAAAGTGCGGTGGCAAAGAAGGATACCTCCCAGGCCGGCTCCAGCGAGCGGCCCTGAGCGGCCAGCGTCTCGTCGATGAGGGTGCGTATCGGGTTGCCGGGGACGACGGAGATGCACGGCTCGCGCAGTGCCTCGGCCCATGAGAGCCGCTGCCGCGAAGCGAGAGGGGCGTCTCGGCGACAGATGGCGCTGAGCTGGTCGCTCAGGAGCGTCTCGGTGCGGATCCCGGTGGGTACCTCGCCCACCGTGCCCAGCCCGATCTCAGCGGCGCCCTCCTCCACCATCGGGGCGACCCTGTCCGGAGATACGTCACGAAGGACGAGGCGGATGCCTGGATGGCGCTCGGTGAAGTCGCGCAACATGCCGGGGATCATGACGGCGGCGATGGCGGCCGACGCCGCGATGACGAGCTGTCCGCCCTGCCGCGCAGCCAGCCCCTGCACGCCCGCTAGAAGGCGGCTTCTCTCCTGCAGCACACGCTCTGCGCCCTCCAAGGCGTCTCTTCCTGCCTCGGTCAGCTGAAGACGGCGTGTCGTTCGATCAAGCAGCCGCAATCCCAGCTCCGTCTCAAGCTGCCGGAGCAGAAGGCTTATGGCCGACGGGGTCAGGCCCATGCGCTCCGCTGCGGCCGTCAGGCTTCCCTGACGGGCACACAGCGCGAAGGCCTCAAGCTGGCGCAAGGTAGGATTCACGAACATTTCTCACGAATACTCAAATATTATTCGATAATCCTTAAAGGCACCATCGCCTAGAACCGCATCCGCGCCCTATGCCGGGGCGAGGGATCAGGAGGTCGGCGATGGCGGGACAGATCCGGACGGGCGTGCTGGTGATCGGCGCGGGGCCAGTCGGCCTCGTCCTGGCCATGGATCTCGCGTGGCGCGGCATCGACGTCACGGTGGTGGAGATGCGGGCCGAGGGCGAGCCGCCGAGCGTGAAGTGCAACCACGTCTCTGCGCGCTCCATGGAGATCTTTCGCCGCCTCGGCGTCGCCCCAGCATTGCGCGACGCGGGTCTCCCGGCGGACTTCCCGAACGATGTCGCCTACCGCATCACCGCAACGGGCGAGGAGCTGTCTCGCATCCCCATCCCGTGCCGGCGCGACCGGTACACGGCGAAGGTCGGGCCTGACATCCACTGGCCCACGCCGGAGCCGCCGCACCGGATCAACCAGATCTACCTGGAGCCAATCCTCTTCCGCCACGCCCAAGCCATGCCAACGCTGCGGATCATCAACCACGCGCGCGTGACCGGGTTCGAGCAGTCCGACACCGGGGTGGTCGCGCGAGCCGAGCGCCTGGATGGCGGCTCGCCGCTGGAGATCGCCTGCGCCTACCTTATTGGCTGCGACGGCGGAACCTCGTCCACGCGCAAGGCGATCGGGGCGACCTATCACGGCGACCCGGTGGTGCAGCGCGTGCAGTCTACCTTCATCCGCGCCCCGGATCTCCTCGCGCGCATGCCGGCGGGCCCTGCCTGGGCGACCTTCTCCCTCAATCCCCGCCGCAGCGGCAACATGTACGCGATCGACGGGCGCGAGACCTGGCTGATTCACAACTACTTGCGGCCCGAGGAGACCGACTTTGAGACGGTGGACCGCGACCGCTGCATCCGCCTCATTCTCGGCGTGGGCGAGGACTTCCGCTACGAGGTGATCAGCAAGGAGGACTGGATCGGCCGCCGCCTGGTTACGGACCGCTTCCGTGACCGCCGCGTCTTCATCTGCGGCGACGCCGCGCACATCTGGGTGCCCATGGCGGGCTACGGCATGAACGCCGGCATCGCGGACGCGACCAACCTGTCCTGGATGCTGGCCGGCGTGCTCTCGGGCTGGGCGGACCCCGCCATCCTCAACGCCTACGAGGCCGAGCGGCTGCCAATCACCGACCAGGTCTCCCGCTTCGCCATGGAGCATGCTATCGCCCTGATGAGGCAGCGAGGCAGCGTGCCGAGCGACATCGAGGAACCGGGGCCGGAGGGCGAGGCAGCGCGGCGTCGCCTCGGCCAGGAGGCCTACGAGCTCAACGTCAACCAGTACTGCTGCGGCGGGCTGAATTTCGGCACCTTCTACGACCGGTCGCCGATCATTGCCTACGACGGCGAGACGCCGCCCGCCTACAGCATGGCGGGTTTCACCCCGTCCACGGTGCCAGGCTGCCGCACGCCCCATCTGTGGGACAGCCAGGGGCGATCACTCTATGATCGCCTCGCGCCGGGCTTCACCCTGATCCGGACGGACCCGACGCTGGATGTGACGCCGCTGCTCCTGGCCGCGGACCGGCGCGGTCTTCCTCTTGCTGTGCTCGACCTGGACCAGGGGGAGGGCGGGGCTGTCTACGAGCAGCGCCTCGTGCTCTCCCGTCCGGACCAGCACGTTGCTTGGCGCGGCGATACGCTGCCGGCAGACGGGGAGGGGTTGATCGACCTGATCCGCGGCGCCCGGACGCTTCACGTGGCGCCTCGGGACGAATGATTGACATCATCCACGATTAAGCTTTCTCTTCTGAGTAAGATGTCCGCACAACGGACAACCCGGCACGGCTGGGCAGCCCGCCGGAACAGATCAGGAGGGAAGTGCTCGATGAGAATGTCTCGACGCCAGGCGCTCGCCGTCGGCCTCGCCACAGCGACTGCCGCGGCCCCGCAGCTCAGCCGAGCCCAGCCCGCCCGCAGCATCAAGGTGGGGTTCCTGACGGACATGTCCGGTCCGTACAAGGACATCACGGGCCCGACCGGCGCCGTGTGTGCGCAGCAGGCGGTCGCGGACTTCGGCGCGGCGGAGAAGGGCATCCAGGTCGAGTTCCTGATCGCAGATCACCAGCACAAGCCCGACGTCGGCGTCGGCATCGTGCGGGAGTGGCTGGACCGTCAAGACGTCGACGTAATCATGGACGTCGGCAACTCGTCTATTGCCTTCGCGGTGAACGACATCGTCGTGCAGCGGAACAAGGTGCACCTGAACACCGGCGGCGCCTCGTCGGAGCTGACTGGGCGCAACTGCAATGCTAACACGATTCACTGGCCCTACGACACTTGGATGCTCGCCAACTCCACCGGCAAGGCGGTGGTCCACGCGGGCGGTGACAAGTGGTTCGTTCTGGCAGCCAACTATACGTTCGGTGTCACGCTGAAGGACGAGATCACCGCCGTGGTCGAGGGGGCGGGAGGCCGGATCACCGGCAGTGCCGCGCACCCCTTCCCAGGGACCATGGACTTCTCGTCCTTCCTGCTGCGTGCGCAGTCTAGCGGCTGCAACGTGATCGGCCTGGCGAACGCCGGAGTGGATCTGTTGAACTGCGTCAAGCAGGGCGCGGAGTTTGGGTTGGCGCGCCGTGGGATTCGCATGGCGGCGCTCGTCGCCTTCATCCAGGACGTGCACGCGCTCGGCCTGGAGGTCGCGCAGGGCCTGAACCTGACGGAGTCCTTCTACTGGGACATGAACGACCAGACGCGTGCCTTCACCAGCCGCGTGAGGCCGCGCCTGCCAGGCGGCAACTATCCCAACATGGACCACGCCTCCGCCTACTCGGCAATGCTACACTACCTGAAGGTCGTCCAGGCCATGGGTGTGGACGCCGCGAAGGCCGACGGGCGCGCCGCCGTGGAGGCCATGAAGCGGCTGCCGACGGAGGATGACTGCTTCGGCCGGGGCGAGATCCGCGCCGATGGCCGCAAGATCCACCCGGCCTACCTCTTCGAGGTGAAGAAGCCGCAGGAGAGCCGGGGGCCCTGGGACTACTACAAGCTCGCCGCGACGACTCCGGCGGAGAATGCCTTCCGGCCGTTGTCGCAGGGTCATTGCCGCCTCGTGCAGGGATAAACATTCGATGGAGTTGGACGGGACAACGGCCTCGCGCTTACGCGCGGACGCGATGCGGGAGATCCGCGCGGCGGTGGTACGCGAGAAGG
Organism: Roseomonas chloroacetimidivorans; assembly: GCF_049629625.1. Classification (NCBI taxonomy): domain Bacteria; kingdom Pseudomonadati; phylum Pseudomonadota; class Alphaproteobacteria; order Acetobacterales; family Roseomonadaceae; genus Roseomonas; species Roseomonas chloroacetimidivorans. The sequence goes on from NZ_JBNBZS010000030.1 coordinate 14,681, forward strand.
ACGGCCCCTTCATCATCGAGCCTGCCTTCGTGGCGCCACCCGGCCCACAGGAGGTGCTGGTCCGGGTAATGGCCGCAGGCCTGTGCCACACCGACGTGAAGGTGCGCGGCGCCGGGCACCCCGCCCCCGTGCCGATCGTGCTCGGGCACGAGGGAGCGGGCATCGTAGAGGAGGTAGGGTCCGCAGTACGGGACCTCGCGCCCGGCGACCGCGTCGTGATGAGCTTCCTCTCCTGCGGAGACTGCTCCCCGTGCGGGAAGGGAGCAGTAGCCTACTGCGCCCACTTCTTCCCCCTGAACTTCGGCGGCGCGCGCCTGGACGGGAGCCATGCCCTACGGGACGCGGCCGGCGAGCCGCTTCATGACCGCTTCTTCGGCCAGTCCTCATTCGCCTCCCACGCCATCGCCCACGCCCGCAACGTCGTGCGGGTTCCCGATGACCTGCCCTTCGAAGTGCTCGCCCCGCTGGGCTGCGGCATCCAGACCGGTGCGGGCGCGGTGCTGAACGTCTTCCGGCCGGGACCCGGCGCCAGCATCGCCTGCTTCGGCGCGGGAGCCGTCGGACTGAGCGCCGTCATGGCCGCCCGGGCTGCCGGCGCCGCGACGATCGTCGCGGTCGACGTCGTGCCGTCTCGCCTCGCGCTGGCGCGCGAGCTGGGCGCGACGCACGGGATCAACGCTACAGAGACCAATGCGGTCGACGCGGTGCGCGAGATCACGGGTGGCGGCGCGGACTTCGCGCTGGAGAGCAGCGGCCGGCCCGCCGTGCTGGCCCAGGCGGTAGACTGCCTCGGCCCGCTCGGTACCTGCGGCATCATCGGCGGGGCCCCGCGCGGGTCCCAGCTGGCGCTCGACATCATGGCGACCATGGGCGAAGGGCGGACGATCCGCGGCATCATCGAGGGAGACTCGCGGCCCCACGAGTTCATCCCGCAGCTCATCGAACTCTACCGGGCGGGCCGGTTCCCGTTTGACCGGCTCATCACCCGCTATTCCTTTGGTCGCATCAATGACGCCATGCACGACAGCGAGACAGGTGAGGCGATCAAGCCCGTGCTGGTCATGGAGGGTCCCTGAGGCTTCCGCTGGCCCGCCGCTCGGTAGGAGGATGCTGCTCTTACTACGCGGGCTGGCGTCCGTGGCTGCCCGCGACGCTGCGGCGATCTAGGTCCCGCTCGGCAGCGTGGACGCCTAGGGGGCGTGGCGGACGCGAGTGCCTCGGCATGCTACGCCATCCTAGTCCAGGGGACGGCAGGTTTCACTCGACCTCTGGCGCGACCTTAGCGGCACGGGTCGGGGCCCGCCGAGGCTTGTCCTGTCCCGTGTCCCAGGCTTCAGGCTGCGCCTGCTGGCGCGCCACCCGCATGAGCTTCTCGAGCAGCGAGTCCAGCGTGGCCAGCTCCGCCGGGCTGAGCGCCGCGTTAAAGGCCGCGTCGCGGGCCCGAGCTGACCGCATCAGGCCCTCATAGACGCGCCGGCCACTTTCCGAGAGGCGAAGGCTAACCTCCCGCGCGTCGTCGGTGCCTGGGGTTCTCAGGACCAGACGGCGCTTGACCAGCTCGCTGATCGCCCGACTTGCCAGGCTCTTGTCCAGGCCGCTCTCGAGCGCCAGCTGCTTCAAGGTCATCGGGGCGAAGTCGCCGAGGAGGGCGAGCATGCGCCACTCCATAAGACTCACTTCGAACTCGGCCTTGTAGCGGCGCGCCGCACCTTGGCTGAGAGTATTCGCCAGCCGGTGGATACGGTAAGACAACAGATCCTTGATGGTCTTGTCCTGGGGCTTCCCGAGGGGTCTGGCGGATCTGCCCGGCAACACGGTGTCTCCGAATGTCGGAATGATCAATCTATCAGGATAGCCGATGCTGGATAAGGGGTTAGCCCGGCCAGGTCGAGATTGACTTCGCGGCCTGATAGTTTACTAAGTCAACGAATTGCAGGGCAGGACTTTGGATTGCCGCGCATGCGGAGGCGACGCGAGCGATGAGGCTGATCGAGGCCGAGGGCAAGGCGCTGCTCGCGCGGCACGGCATCGCGGTTCCCCGCGGCGTCATGCTGCCCGACGGCGACTTCCCCGCAGACGCCGTGGCTTGGGACGGGATGGTAATCAAGGCCCAGGTCCTGGAGGGCGGGCGCGGGCGCCGCGGCTTGGTCCGCCGCGTCAGCCTGGCCGATGCAGCCGAGGCGCGGGCCGCCATGCGGTCGATCCTCGGGCCGGCCCATGAGGGGGTGGGCTTCCTGCTGGAAGAAGCCCTCGCGCCCGTCCGAGAGGTGTTCCTGGCGCTCCGGGTGGACGGCACCCGGCAGGGTATCGAACTCCTCTTCTCGGCGAGCGGCGGAGTGGCCGTGGAGGAGGGCGATGCGCCGGTCCGCCTGGTGCTGGATCCGGTCGATTCCGGGCTGGCCGAGCGGGTCCACGCGGCCCTGCGTCTCGTGCTGCCGCCCGCGCTCTCGGCGCGCGTGGCGCGGGAGGCGGTGCGCCTCCTGCGCGTGATGGAGTCCGAGGACCTGACGCTGCTGGAGATCAACCCGCTAGCCGAGCTGGAAGGAGGGCGGCTGATGGCGTTGGACGCGAAGATGGTCCGAGACGATGCCGCCGCCAGCCGGCACGAGGCCGCGGCGACCCGGGCCAGCGCTGCGTTGGAGTTTGCCTCGCTGAGCCTGCTGGAACGCCGCGCGCAATCTGCGGGCTTCACCCTGGTGGAGATGCCCGGCGACGTGGCGCTCGTCAGCGCCGGCGCCGGGCTCGGCATGTTCCTGACGGACCTGCTGGCGGACCATGGCCTCTCTGCCGCCTCCTTCATGGACAATGCCCAGGGTGGCCCGGTGGAGACGACCGAGGTCCGGCTGGAGGCTGCCTTCGACCTCGCGGAACGTCCGGGCGTCAAGGCGATCCTCTTCTACGCCACCCTTGCTTCCCGGCCGGTGGGGGAGCGGATCGAGACCCTGCTCTCCTTCCTGGCACGCCGCCCGGCGCCCAGGCCCCTCTACGTCGGCTTTGCCGCTGCCCCCTCTGCGAGCCGCGGCTTCGACGCGGCGGCGGGCGAGCGGCTGCGCGCGGCGGGTGTCGCGATGCTCCATGACGACCCGCTCACGCTCGTGAAGGCGATCGCCGCGGACCTTCAGCCGGGTGGAACCTGAGCTGTGCTGCCGTTCCTTCTTTCCTTCCCCCGACGCGTGGCAGTGTTCAACCCGACCGGTCGCTATGCCGCCCGGCAGGTGGCCGAGATGCGCGCGGCGGGCACTCCGGTCGTCGTCGGGATCGCGCTCGGCCGCGGTGGCGAGACGGTCGACGGGTTGCCACTCCTCGACTCCCTGGCGGATCTGGACGCGCCGGCGGACGCCGCGGTGCTCTACACGCCGCCTGAGGGCACGCTGAACGCGGTGCGGCAATGTGCCGCGGCCCGCATCGCCACTATTGTGGCGGCTGCGGAGTACGTCCCCGTGCATGACGCCCTGCGGGCTGCCCGGGCAACGCGGGAAGTCGGCAGCTGGCTCCTGGGACCGAACACGCTGGGTCTGTGCGTGCCGGCCGCGGGGCAGGGCGGGTTGCTGCTCGGATCCGTCTCTCCGGCCTTCTGCGCACCGGGGCGGGTGGCCCTGCTGGGGCGCAGCGGGACGCTGACGCTGGCAACGGCTCGCCTGATGACCCGTGCCGGGATCGGGCAGCGGGTCGTCATCCACATGGGCGGCGACGCGGTCATCGGCCGCAATCCACACGAGTGGCTGGCGGCGCTCGCCGGCGACCCCGGGACAGCGGCGGTGCTCTACTGCGGCGAGATCGGCGGCGACAAGGAGTATGCCCTGGCCGAGGCGGTCGCCACTTTCCCGAAGCCTGTGGTGGCCACGCTCGTCGGGCGCCACGCTCCCGCGGACCGTCAGATGGGCCATGCCGGCGCGCTTATCGGCGCCGAGCGCGAGACCGCCGCCAGTAAGCTCGCTGCCTTGCGCGAGGGTGGCGCGCTGGTCGCGCCCACTCCCTATGCCGCGATCGAGATGCTAAAGGAGATTTTGGTGCCGTGACAGACGTGCCCGACGTAATCTTCTCCGAGTGCTTCTGCCGCGACGGGCTGCAGCACGAGTCCGCCGTGGTGCCGGTGGAGGCGAAGGTGGCGATGCTGAACCGGATCGCCGACTGCGGCTTCCGGCGCATCGAGATCACCTCCTTCGCGCACCCGAAGTACATTCCCCAGTTCGCTGATGCCGAGGCCGTGCTGGCTGGCGTGCGCCCGCGCCCCGGTGTGCTGTTCAAGGCCACCTGCCCCAACCCGGCGGCAGTGCGCCGCGCGCAGGCGGCGCGCGCGGCTGGGCGTGGCCCGGAAGAGATCAGCTTCCTGGTGTCCGCCTCCGAGGGCCATACCCAGAAGAACCTCCGACGCTCGCGCGAGGAGCAGTGGACGAACATCGCGGAGATGGCGACCCTCGCCGGGCGCGACTTCACGCTCGTCGGCTCGATCTCCGTGGCCTTTGACTGTCCCTTCGACGGCCCCATTGCCCCGGAGCGGGTGCTGGAGGATGCCCGGCGCTTCATCTCGCTCGGGGTCACGCGGGTCTCGATCGGGGACACGATCGGGAGCGCAACGCCGCCCCGCGTGCGCGCCCTGGTCGCGTTGCTGCGGGACGCGCTGCCGGAGGCGACCTTCATCGCTCATTTTCACGACAGCCGCGGCACTGGCGTGGCCAACTGCGTCGCGGCGCTGGAGGCCGGGCTGCGCCACTTCGACACGGCGCTCGGCGGCACGGGCGGGCACCCGTCCGGCATCGCCTATGGCGAGGGCTTCACGGGGAACGTCTGCACGGAGGACCTCGCGACGCTCTTCGCGGCGATGGGCGTGAACACCGGGCTGGACCTGGACCGGCTCCGCGCCGCGGGACACGAGGCGGAGCGGCTTCTCGGCCGTCCCCTCTATTCACGTTCTATCCGCGTCGGGGAAACCGCCCATGCCTGACACCGTCACCGAGGCGCCGCTCCTCGTCACGCGCGAGGGTGGTGTCGTGCGCGCGACCCTGAACCGCCCCGCGCGCCGTAACGCCATGAGTCGTGAGCTGGTGGAGCGCTTCGACGCGCTGCTGGCGGAGTTGAAGGACGACTACACTGCGCGGGTGCTGGTGATCACCGGGGCGGGTGGGCACTTCTGCGCGGGGCTGGACCTGGACGAGGCGGGCGGTGCCGGTGCGACGCCCGAGGAGCGTCTGGCGGCCGCGCTGGAGCGCAACCGCCGCACCGGCGAGCGCTTCGCAGCCATCGCCGCCCTGCCGCAGGTGGTGGTAGCCCGGATCGAGGGCTCCGCCTTCGCGGGCGGGCTCGGCCTGGTCTGCGCCGCCGACATCGCCGTCGCGGCGGAGGGGGCGCGCTTCGCGGCACCAGAGGCGCGGCGCGGGCTGGTCGCAGCCCAGATCCTGCCCTGGCTGGTGCGCCGGATGGGGCGTAGCGCCGCCACACGCCTCGTCCTGCAGGGCGCCCCGATCGATGCCGCTGCTGCTGTGCGGGCTGGGCTGGTGCACGAGGTGGCGCCGGATGCCGCCGCGCTGGACGCCCTGCTGGCGACGATCCTGGCCGACATCCGCGCCGGCGCCCCAGGCGCGCTCGCCGAGACGAAGGCGCTGCTGGCCGCGATTGGGGAGGTGGCGTCGCCAAGCTACGCCGAGGCCGGCGCCCGCGCCTTCAGCCGCTGCTCGACGGGGGCGGAAGCCGCCGAGGGCATCGCAGCCTTCAAGGCGAAGCGTCCCGCCGCCTGGGCGGCCGAGTAGGCCTATTTCGGCTCGATGCCGGCAGCCGGGAGGACTTCCTTCCACAGGGCGACCTCCCGCTCCAGCCGCCGGGCCAGCGGCGAGGGCCCATCGAGGAGGAGGGTGGCGCCGGACGCCCCGATGCGCGCGGCGAGCGGCGTCCTGGCGCGCAGGGGTGCCATCTCCCCGGTCAGGAGATTCACCACGTCCGGGGGCGTGCCGCGAGGTGCGAGTACGGCATACCAGATCGGAAGATCGTAGCCCGGCACCGCCTTGGCAACAGCCGGTGTGCCGGGGAGGGCAGGGCTGCGCCCGCCGGGGGTGACGGCGATGGCCCGCATCCGTCCCTCCTTCACGTGCGGCAGGGCCTCGATAAGGCCGGTGATCAGCAGGTCGGTATCGCCGGCCAGCAGGGCGCCCGCCGCCTGTCCAGCGCCGCGATAGGGAACGTGTAGGAGTTCGATTCCCGCGCGTGCCTTCAACAGCTCCCCAGCGAGGTGCGTGGTGGACCCGACACCGGAGGAGGCGAAGGAGACGGTCGGCGCCCCGCTCGGGCGCGCTTAAGGAGGGCGTCAAAGTCCCGCACCGGCCAGTCCGGGCGGGAAACCAGCGCGAGCGGGACTTCCAAGACGAGGGTCACGGGCAGCAGGTCGCGCAGCGGGTCGAAGCCTGGGTTGCGCTGGAGCGCCGGCAGGGTAGCCACCGAGGAGGTGGTGAAGACGAAGCTGTGTCCGTCCCCCGCCTGAAGCACCGCCTGGACGCCCAGAGCGCCGCCGGCACCCGGACGCGGTTCCACGATGAAGGGCTGTCCGAGGCGCCGCGTCAGGTGCTCCGCGATGAAGCGGGCCGGCACCTCCACCGGGCCGCCCGGCGCGAAGGGCACGATGAAGCGGGGGATGCGGGTCGGCCACGGAGGGCCGGCGGCCCCGGGCTGCGCCGTGGTCCGCCCCGCGGCGCCCAGCGCGGCGCCTCCTGCTCCGAGAAGGTGCCGTCGATCCGGCCTGAAAGGGGACATGGGGTTCACCTCGCGCGCGCCCTGCCCGGGGTGCGGAGGGCTGTCCTCGGCGTTTTCCGGCGGCGGGCGTCGCGCGGCAAAGGCTGAAGGGGCAGGCGGGCCGCGGCTAGGGTTCCGGTCCGGCCGGCATCATTGATACGGCGGCATCCCGCCCGCTGAAGGTTCGCGCTGTCAGACGTGCAACGCCCCCTCGGCGACGAGGTGGGCGATCTCGGCCTCGTCCAGCCCGACCGAGCGGGCGATCTCGGCACCATGCTCCCCGGGAGCGGGCGGCTGCCGACGAAGCGAAGGGCGGGTGCCGTCGATCAGCACGGGAAGGCCGGGTATGCCCGCCACCGGCATGGCCGGGGCGCCGCCGGGGGCGCCTGCGGCGCTTCCCATCTCCAGCGAGATCAGCCCGCCGGAGGCGAGGAGGTGCTCGTCGTCGAACAGGTCGGCCGGCTTGGCGATGGGCGCGTAGGGTAGGCCGAGCGCCTCCAGCCGGCGCATAAGCACCACCTTCGGCAGGGTCCGGAAGACAGCCGTCACCCGCTCGGCGATGCGCGGTCGGGCGGCGGCGAGCTGCTGCATGGTGGACAAGGAGGGATCGGCCAGCATGTCGTCCAGGCCGAACTCCCGGCAGAAGCCCTGCCACTGAGTGGCCGTGACGACTCCGACGAACACTTGGCCGCCGGGGTCCGCGCTGTCGAACACGTCGTAAAGTGGCCAGGGCTTGGGCATGGACGGGTCGCCCGAAGACGGCGGATTGCGCCCCGTGATCGCGGCGTTCGCCATGTGCTGGGCCACCAGTAGCATGTTCGTCTCGAACAGGCCCGACTGCACGAGGGCTCCGCGCCCGGTGGCCTGCCGCTCCCGAAGGGCGGCCATCACGGCGACGGCGCCGAAGACGCCGCCTGTGATGTCGTTGACTGAGGTGCCGGCGCGCATGGGCCGGCCGGGCGGACCGGTCATGTAGGCCAGGCCGCCCATCATCTGCACCACCTCGTCCAGCGCGGCGCGGTTCTCGTAGGGACCGGGCAGGAAGCCCTTGCAGGAGAGGTAGATCAGGCGCGGATTTATGGCCGAAAGCGCCTCGTAGCCGAGGCCGAGCTTCTCCATGGCGCCGGGCCGGAAATTCTCCAGCACCACGTCGGCGCCGGCCGCCAGGCGCCTCGCCAGATCCAGGCCGGCCGGCGTCTTCAGGTCCACGCAGAGGCTGCGCTTGTTGCGGTTGAAGGTCGGGAAGAAACCGATGGCTGGCCCCGTCAGGCGGCGGGTGTTGTCGCCGCCCGGCGCCGGCTCGACCTTGATCACGTCGGCCCCGAGGTCGGCGAGGACCATGCCGGAGCTCGGGCCCATGACCATGTGGCTGAACTCGACCACGCGGATGCCCTCGAGCGGAAGGGTGCGGCGGGCGGCCGTCCGGGCCGCCGTGGCGGCCGGGACGAAGCCGCGAGGCAGGCCCGCGGCCGCCACGCGCCCGTGCAGTGGCTCGTCCGGCAGGCCGTCCCGCAGCGCCTGCCGCGCCGCGATCAGCACGGGCAGGTCGATGCCCGTGTCGAAGCCCTCGGCCTCGAGCAAGTGGACCAGGTCCTCGGTGCAGAGGTTGCCCACCGAGCCGGGAGCGTAGGGGCAGCCGCCGAGGCCCCCGAGCGCGCCGTCAAATTCGCGCAGTCCTTCCTCCAGCGCGGCGAGCACGTTCGCCAGCGCCGTGCCCATCGTGTCGTGCAGATGGAGGCCGCCGAGGCGCTCCGCCCCGATTGCCGAGCGGACGGCCCGCACGATCCGTCGGACCTGGGTGGGTGTCGCGTAGCCGACCGTGTCGCCCAGCGAGACCGTTTGGGCCCCGGCCCGGACGAGGTCCGTGGCGAGGGCGACCACCTCCCCCTCCGGCACGCGGCCCTGCAGCGAGCAGCCGAAGGCAGTGGAGATCCCCGCCCTGATCCGGGGCGCGCCGGGTCCGAGGCCGCGCGCCCATTCCGCTACGCGCGCGACCTCCGCCACCTGCTCTGTGCGGGAGCGGCGGACGTTCGCGCGGCTGTGCGCCTCCGAGGCGGAGACGGGGAGGACGATCGCGTGCGCTCCGGCTGCCGCGGCGTCCCGCGCCCCGCGCAGGTTCGGCGCCAGGGCGCTGATCCGGAGCGACGGATGCGCGGCGCGCACGGCCTGCAGCAGCTCGGCCGCATCGGCCATCTGCGGCATGGCGGCGGGCGGGACGAAGCTCGCCACGTCCATCCGCCGCACGCCGGCGGCCACCATGGCGGCGATCCAGCGCAGCTTGGCCGCCGTCGGCATCACAGCCTTCGCCATCTGCAGGCCGTCGCGCGGGCCGACCTCCCGGACGCTAGCCGCGCCGGCTCCCACTGCTTCTTCCAAGAACGTCACTCCAGATCTGCTGCCGCAGGGTGGGCCGGCCTATTCGGGCTTCAGGCCGAGGTTCGCGATGATGCCGGCCATCGTTCGCTTCTGCCGCTCGATGGATGTGGCGAAGCGATCGGGCGGGCCTCCCATCGTTAGCGCTCCGGCGGTGGCGATCTTTTCGCGGACGGGCACCTCGGCGAGGGCAGCGTCGAAGGCGCGGTTGAGCGCCGCGACCGCCTCAGGCGGGGTGCCGGCCTGGACCATGATCCCGAACGCGAAGGCGTGGTTGAAGCCGGGCAGCGTTTCTGCGACGGCGGGGATATCGGGATGGTCCGGCAGGCGGGCGGCCGAGGTCACGGCGATGCGCCGGAGGCGGGACGAGGGCCGGAGATCGGTGCCGGCCGGCCCGCTGATCAGCAGGTCCAGCCGTCCGCCCAGCAGGTCGGGCATCGCGGCGGTGGGACCGGCATAGGCCACGTGGCTCATCTCGATCCCGGCCGCCTGCATGAGGAGGCGTGAGATGAGGTAGTGGGAGCTAGTGACGTTGTTGGCGCCGTAGGTTAGCTCCCCCGGGCGGCTCTTTGCGAGGGCGATCAGCTCCGGCAGGTTGGTGGCGGGCAGGTCGGGCCGGCCGACGATCACCAGCGGCCCGGTGACGAGCTGGATCACGGGGACCAGCCTCTCCACCGGGTCTGGGGATCCCGGGCGCAGCAGGTGCGGGTTGATCGCGTACATGCCGTCAGTGACGAGGACGAGCGTATAGCCGTCCGCGGGCGCCTGAAGCGCCGCGTTGGCGCCGATCATGCCGTTAGCCCCGGGCCGGTTCTCTACCACGATAGGCTGCCCCAGGGTCGCCGAGGCGTGCTGCGCGACGACGCGCCCGATGGTGTCGGCAGCGCCACCGGGCGGATAGGGGATAACGAAGCGAAGGGGGCGGCTCGGGAAGGGCTCCGCGGCGAGGGCGCGGCGGGCGAGCAGGCTTCCTGCGGCGATCCACATCGCCGAACGGCGGTTACAGCGCATGGCGCATCCTCCTCCCACTCCTGTCGTGCCGCTTCTGTCGAGCGGATGCGGCGGACCCTGGCGCAACGGACGGGCGCGGGGCAATCTTTCATGCGCGGAGGCGGCCTTCGTCCCCGACGAAGGCCGCCTCAGCCGGCCGGGTAGCTCGCCGCCTCGAGGATGCAGGCCCGAAGGGCGCGCGCAGGGGCCGGTAGCCGGTCGGGCGGCAGCCCCACAAGACGGAGCCGGCGCTGCGCCCACGCCTCCTTCAGGGGGATACAGCGGAGGCCGAGGAGCGGCTCGTAGGGAACGCAGACGCCTTCGGGCATGACGGAAATCCCGTGCCCCGCGGCGACCAGTCCGCGGCTGGCATCGGTGGTCGCGACGTGGAAGCGGCCGTTCAGCCGCCGGCCCATACGGCCCGCCTGCTCCTCTAGGAGGAGGGCCAGGGCGCCATTGTCCGTCGCGTGGATCAGCGGCTCTTCCAAGATGGCCACGAACGGCACGCCATCCAGGGCGGCGAAGCGGTGATCTGCCGGCACGACCACGAGGAGCCGGTCCAGGCGCCAGGGCCAGGCCTCCAGGCCGAGATGGGCTGGGACGCTGCCCGATACAATGCCGAGATCCGCCCGTCCCTCGGACAGGTCGCGCAGGATGCTGACGCTTCCGCCCTCCCGCAGATCCAGGCGAAGACCGGGATGGCGGAAGCCGAAGCCGGCGAGGATCTGGGGCAGGGGATGCCCGGCGAGGGCGGAGAGCGTGGCCTGCAGCCGGACGCTGCCGCGACCGCCGGCCGCGAAGCCGCGCATGTCGTCCATCAGCCGCCCGGAAAGGTCGAGCAGAGTCGCGGCATGGCTGGCCATGGACTCGCCGGCGACGGTCGGGCGCACGCCCTGCGGCGTCCGGTCCAGCAGCCGCACGCCGCAGGCCTGCTCCAGCAGCGCGATGCGCTTGGCCGCGGCCGAGAGGGCGATGCTGCAGTGCTGCGCCGCGCGCGTGACGCTTCCAAGCCGGACGGCCGCGAGGAAAATTCGCAGCGTGACCGGGTCCGGCATCGCCATGACTCCTGTCCTGTCGCCGAATTGCCGCGCGCGAGGCCGGGCCGGTACAGAAAGCGCGCGCCCGGCCGGACGAGGAAACAGAAACCATGACCAAACGTCCTCCCATCGCCCCCGCGCGTCCGGACCTTCCCGGGAAGGACGGGCTTCGGGCGGCCAGGCTCTTCCTCGCCGGGCTGGGCTGGGCGGGGATAGGCGGGGCGATGATGGGTGGGGTGGCGGCCCAGCCGGCCCGGGGCCCGGAAGCGGCCTGCGCGGGGCTCGCCGCCCGCGTCTCGCTGCCCGGCGTCGAGATCGAGGCCGCGAAGGTGAACGAGCCCGTCGCGGGCGCGCCGCGCCACTGCGAGATCACCGGCGCGATCGACCGCCGCACGGGCAAAGACGGGCAACGCTACGCCATCCGCTTTCGCCTGCGCGCCGCTGGAGGCGGCCTGGAACGGGCGCTTCCTGTTCAGCGGCGGCGGCGGATCGAACGGCGTGGTGGGCGACGGTCTTCGTGTGAACGGTACCTCGCGCATTCCACTGGCCGATGGCTTCGCAGTACTGACGCAGGATTCCGGGCACGACAACGCCACCAATAGCGACCCGGCGCGCAGCGGCGACCGGGCTTTCCACTTCGACGCCCGCGCGCGGGAGGACAACAGCTATCGCTCCTACGGGCGCGCGACAGTGGTCGCGAAGGAGATCCTCAACGCCTTCTACGGCCGCTACCCCGCACGTTCCTACTTCGCGGGCTGTTCCGAGGGCGGGCGCGAGGCGGTGATGATGACGCAACGCTACCCGACCTATTTCGACGGAATCCTCGCCGGTGCGCCGCTGCTGGAGGCTCCGCAGGCCGCGCTCGTGCGGCCTGCACATATCCTGCAGACTTACGCGGTGCTGGCGCGGGAGCAGGGGCGGATGGACCGCAACGGGCTGCCCTTCCTCAACCAGGCATTCAGCGATGCGGACCTCGCCGTGCTGTCGGGCGGCATCGCCAGGGCCTGCGACGGGCTGGATGGGGTGGTGGACGGCATCTCCCAGGATTTCCGCGCCTGCACGGCGGCCTTTGACCCCGCCAGCCTCGTCTGCCCGGCCGGGCGGACGGAGGGCTGCCTGAGCGCCGCGCAGGCGGAGGCGGTGCGGACGCAGATGGCGGGCATCCCCGGCGACCACCGTTGGCACTACGACCTCGGCGCTGTGGCCGGGCAGTTCCGGAGCTGGTGGCTGGGTCCGGCGACCGCGCCACAGACTAGCAGCCTGTGGGTCAACCGGCCGGGGACCACCTCCTACATCACGCCGGTGCCGGCCGTGGACATGCGGGCGGAGGGTGGGTCGGGCCCTTACCGGAGCTGGCTGGGCTTCGACGCCGCGCGCGACCGGCCGGCGATCTTCGCCACGACGCCGGAGCAGCCGCAGTCCACCTGGGACATGATGCACGCCACGCACCCGGACTTGACGCCCTTCGTCGCGCGGGGCGGGCGGATGGTGCTGTTCCACGGCGTGTCGGACGGCGCCTTCCCGATCGCGCGAACCATCGCTTGGCTAGAGGGGGTGGACGCCGTGGGACCGGGGCGGCTCGCCGACTTTGGTCGCTTCTACCCCGTGCCGGGCATGGGCCATTGCCGCGGCGGGCCAGCGACGAGCGAGTTCGACCTGCTGACGCCCCTCGTCCGCTGGACGGAGGAGGGCGTGGCGCCGGCGGCGGCCGAGGCGAGGGCGTCGGCGGGAACGCCCTGGCCCGGGCGGACGCGTCCGTTCTGCGCCTATCCGTCGGTCGCGACCTATGACGGCAGCGGCGACGTCGAGCGAGCGGAGAGCTTCCGCTGCGCGACGCCGTGACTGGACGGAATAATGGTTGACAGAGTCAACAGAAATGAATAGCCGTTCCCTCTCGGAAAAGCCTCGTCCAGAACGGGGGCGGAGTGGGGAGGCGGTTCCTTGACCAGACGCGGGTTACCCAGTCTGGCGGCGACGGGCGCTCTCGCGGCGCCTCGCCGCGCGGCCACGCAGGACGCGGCCTGGGCGCCTGGGCGGCCCGTCCGGCTGATCGTGCCCTTCGCCGCGGGCGGCCCGGCGGACATCTTCGGCCGTCTCTTCGCCGAGGCCCTGGCGCGCGACCTCGGCCAGCCCCTGGTGGTGGAGAACCGCCCGGGCGCGGGCGGCGTGGTCGGGCATGACGTAGTGGCGAAGGCGGCACCGGATGGCGCCACCCTCGGCATCACCGGGCCCGGCGCCCTCTCCCTCGCGACCGCCCTGCCACGCCAGCGCATGCTATTCGATGTCGATACGGACCTGACTCATCTCTCCCTTGTCGTGCGCGTGCCGGAGGTGGTCGTGGTCAACGCCCGAAGTGGGCCACGAGATCTGGCCGCGCTCATCGCCCTGGCAAAGAGGAGCCCGGTCACCTACGGCTCGGCCGGGGTCGGCTCAATTGCGCACCTCGCCAGCGCGCTGCTGGCCTCCGAGATTGGGATTGAGGCGACCCATATTCCCTATCGCGGCGCCGCACCAGCAGCGACGGACCTCCTCGCTAACCGCTTCACCTTCATGACCGCTGACGTGCCGGTGCTGAAGCCGCAGATCGACAGCGGCAATCTCCGTCCCCTGGCGGTGACCACCGACGAGCGCGTACCCACGATGGCGGCGGTGCCTACCACGGCCGAACTCGGCTTCCCGCGCGTCAACTCCGACAGCTGGTACGGCTTCGCGGCCCCGCCTCGCCTGCCCGCACTAGTCCGCACGCGACTGGAGGAGGCGACTAGGGCCGCGCAGCGCGATCAGGCCGCAGTCCAGGGCTTAGCGGCCCAGGGCGGCGTCGCGTCGCCGGTTACTGGCGAGGACTACCTCAAGTGCCTGCGGTCCGAGGCGACGAAGTGGGGACCGCTCGTGAAGCAATCCGGAGCCAAATCGCTTTGACCGCCACCATGAACTTCCCCTCGCGTCTGCCCGGCATGCTCGGCATTCGCCACCCCATCGTGCAGGGCGGGATGAGCTGGGCGTCCTCCTCGGCGCCCCTCGCACTGGCGGTGTCGCGTGCCGGCGCACTCGGGGTGATCGCCGCCGGGCCGATGCGGCCCGACGACTTGCTGAACGCGATCCGCGCGGTGAAGGCGGGCACAGACGCGCCCTTCGCGCTGAACGTTCCACTCTACAACAAGCGCTCCGCGGAGTTCCTGGACATCGCGGAGGCAGAGCGCGTGCCGGTCATCATCGCCTCTCAGGGCGGGCCGAAGGCGCTGCCGCGCTTCCGGGCCTACGGCGCGAAGTGGCTGCACGTCGTCGCCTCGCCGCAGCACGCCCAGAAGGCGGACGCGGCGGGGGTGGACGGGCTGATTGTGGTGGGCGGCGACGCGGGCGGCCACCCGGCGCCGGACGAGGTGTCCGCCATGGTGCTCGTGCGGGCGGTCGTGAAGGCCGGCATGAAGGCGCCCGTGATCGGCGCGGGCGGCGTGGCTGACGGCGCCGGGATCGCGGCAATGTTCGCTCTGGGTGCCGAGGGCGCGCAGCTCGGCACGCGCTTCCTGATGACGGAGGAGGCGAGCGTGCACCCCGCCTACAAGGAGGCGGTGCGGCGCGCGGGCTTGTCCGACACCACCCTCGTCGGCCGGGGCGGGCTGCCGGTGCGCCAGCTCCGCAACCTCTTCACCGCCGAGGTGGACGCGGCCGAGCGGGCGGGGCACGCGAAGGAGGCTCTGGCCGAGCTCTACATGAGCCGCACGCTAAAGCACGCGGCGCTGGAGGGCGACGTGGAGCGCGGCAAGGTGGAGGCGGGGCAGACCGCCGGGCTCATCGACGACATCCCGCCGGCCGCCGAGGTGGTGGCGAAGCTGGTGGCCGAGGCCGAGGCCGTCCGCCTGCGCCTGGCGGGTGGCGCGGCATGAGCGGGGCGGACACCCTGCTAATGGAGGAGGATCGCGGTCGCGTCCGCATCCTCCGCCTGAACCGGCCGGAGAAGCGCAACGCGCTGAACCGCCCGTTGATCGAGGCGCTCATGGCCGCACTGGAGCGCGCGGGCGCCGACGAGGGCGTCGCCGCCATGGTGCTGGCCGCGAACGGCCCGGGCTTCTGCGCCGGCGCCGACCTGGGCGAGATGAAGGCGCTGCGGGACGACCCGGAGGCGCAGGCCGCGCGGCGTGCCCTGACGCCGGCGCTGCTTGCGGCGCCGTCCCGTATCGGCAAGCCGCTCGTGGCCGCCGTTCACGGCGCGGCCCTCGCGCTGGCCTGCGACATGGCCGTGCTGGCGGAGACGGCCGGCTTCGGCTTCCCCGAGGCGCGGCACGGCATGCTGCCGGCGCTGATGGCCCCGGTGCTGCTGCGCCACCTGCCGCCGCGGCGCGTCTTCGACCTTCTGGCGACCGGCCGCGACATCCCGCCCGGCGAGGCGCTCTCGCTCGGGCTGGTGGACCGGGTGGTGCCGGCGGAGATGGTGCTGGACGAAGCGTCGGCGCTTGCCAAGGCTGCGTCGCTGCTGCCGCCGCCCGCGCTCCTGAGCCTCAAGGAACTTCTCTCGGACGGAAAGGCCGCCACCGCATGAGGCCCCTCGAAGGAATCACCATTCTCGACCTGTCGCGGGTGCTCGCCTGCCCCTTTGCCACGATGATCCTGGCCGAGATGGGCGCTGAGGTCATCAAAGTGGAGCAGCCTGGAAGCGGGGATGAAACCCGGAGCTTCGAGCCCTTCGCGCAGGCGAAGGACGGGGGCGAGGAGGTCAGCGGCTACTACATGGCCTTCAACCGCTCCAAGCGCTCCATCACTGTGAACCTCCGCAGCGAGGAGGGTCGGGCGGTCATCCGCGACCTCGCGGCGAAGGCCGACGTGCTGGTGGAGAACTTCCCGGCTGGCACGCTGAAGCGCCGGGGACTGGCCCATGCCGATCTCGCGCCCCTCAACCCCGGGCTGATCTACGTCTCATGCACCGGCTTCGGCCAGTCCGGCCCCTATGCCCGCCGGAAGGGCTACGACACCGTCTTCCAAGCCATGAGCGGCCTGATGAGCCTGACGGGCGAGCGCGGCGGCGGGCCGGTCAAGCCCGGCCTTCCCGTGGCCGACCTGACCTCCGGCCTCTGGGTCGCTATCGCCATCCTCTCGGCGCTCCAGGGACGCACGAGGACGGGGAAGGGTGGGCACATCGACGTGTCGATGTTCGACGCGCAGGTGTCCCAGCTCACCATCGCCGCCGCCCGCTTCTTCGCTCTCGGCGAGGTTCCGCCGCGCCTGGGCACCGAGCATCCGGGCCGCGTGCCATCCGCCAGCTTCCGCTGCAGCGACGACAAGTGGCTGCATATCACCGTCTCTGACCAGCACTGGGAGCCGCTCTGCCGCTCGCTCGGGCTGGACGGCCTGCTGGCGGACCCGGAGCTGGGCACCAACTCCGGCCGCGTGGCGCGGCGGAAGGAGGTGATGCAGGGCATCACTGCCGCCATGGAGAAGCTGACGCGCGCACAGGCCTTCGCCGTGCTGGACGGGGCGGGCGTTCCCGCGGGACCGCTCCTCTCGCTCGACGAGGTGATGGCGGACGAGCACGTCCAGGCGCGCGGCCTGGTGCAGCGCTTCGAGCACCCGACGCTGGGCGAGTTCCCGGGGCTGCGCTCGCCGCTGCGCTTCGACGGGTGGGAGGACCCGCGCTTCGGTCGCCCGCCCCTCCTGGGCGAACATACGGAGGAGGTGCTGCGCGAGCACCTCGGGATGGACGCGGCGCGGGTCGCCGCCTTGCGGGAGAATGGCGCGCTGTGAGCGAGATCGCTGTGCGTGACGAGGTGCTGTGGAGCCTCTCGGAGAACGGGGTCGCCACCCTCACCCTGAACCGGCCGGAGGCGCGCAACGCGCTGAACACCGGACTTGCTGAGGCCCTGCTTGCCGCAACCCGCCGCGCGGTGGCCGAGGAAGCGCGGCTGGTCGTGATCCGCGCCGAGGGCCCGGTCTTCTGCGCTGGGGCCGACCTCAAGGAGCGCAAGGGCATGACCGAGGACCAGGTTCGCGCCCGCCGCCTGAAGGGCTTCGCCGCCTACGACGCGATCGAGCGGCTGCCGATGCCGAGCATCGCCGTCGTGGAGGGGCAGGCGGTCGGCTCGGGCGTCGAGATCGCGGCGGCCTGCGACTTCGTCGTCGCCACGCCGAAGGCGGGCTTCCGCACGCCGGAGGCGCTGTGGGGCACGGTGGGCGCGACGCAACGCCTCTCGCGCGTGCTCGGCAAGCGGCTCGCGAAGGACATGATGTTCACCGGCCGCACGCTGTCCGCGGAGGAGGCGCGCGAGGGCGGGCTGGTGGCGCGCGTGGTGGAGCCGGAGGCGCTGGAGGGGGCCCTGGCCGAGATCGCGACGACGATCACCGGCGCCCCGCCCGCCGCCATGCGCCTGGCCAAGCGCTGCGTGGACGAGGGATTGGAGCGCGATCCGCGCGGTGCCCTGGCCACCGAGCTGATGGCGATCGAGGAAAGCCTGGCCGGCGGCGAGTGGCGCAAGACGATGGGCACCTTCGGGAAGGCCTCGTCTTGAGCGGGCTGGTGCTGGAGGGTCTATGCCCCCTCACCGTGGCCGAGGCGCTGCGCCGGGCTGTGACGATCGCGCCGGAGGTGGAGGCGGTGGTCGCTCCATCCGGTCGGATCACCTTCGCGACCCTTGAGGAGGAGGTGGCGGCGATCCGCGCCGCCCTCCTCGCCGCGGGCGTCGCGCGCGGCGAGCATGTCGGGCTGCTGATGGGCAACGGGCCGCGCTGGGTCTCGATCTTCCTTGCTCTCGGCTCGGTCGGCGCCGTCACGGTGCCGGTGAACACGCGCTTCCAGGCGGAGGAGATGGCCTACGCGCTGCGCCAGTCCCGGGTGCAGCGGCTCTTCGCGGCGGACCGCTTCCTGAAGATCGACTTCGTGGCGATGCTGCGCGGCATTATCCCCGCGCTGGACGGCGCGCTGCCGGACTCGGCGCTGCCGGACCTGCGCGAGGTGATCGTGGTGGGGGCGGACGTGCCGGGCGGCGCGCGGTCCTGGGACGATTTCCTCGCGGCCGGGGCGGGGCGGGAGGCGCCGCCGCGCTGCGCGCCAGGGGATGCGCTGCTGATGCAGTACACCTCTGGCACCACATCCTTTCCCAAGGGGGTAGTGCTGACGCATCGCTCCATGTGCGCCAATGCTTTCTTCTCCGGCGGGCGTATGGGGCTGCGCGTCGCGGACCGCTTCCACAGCGCGCGGCCCTTCTTCCACGTCGCGGGATCGACGCTCTCGGTGCTGTCCTGCATCCAGCACGTCGCGACGCTGGTGACGATGGACCGCTTCGAGCCGGGCGAGGCGCTGCGGCTGATGGAGGAGGAGCGCTGCACGCATTTCTCCGGCAATGACACCATGGCGCTGATGCTGCTGAACCACCCGGACCGCGCGCACCGGAAGCTGGCGCTGCGCGGCGCCTGGGCCGCAGCCTCCCCCAGCATCGTACGGCGCATCATCGAGGAGATGGGCGCGCGTGACTGCGTGGTGGGCTACGGCATGTCCGAGGCCTCACCGAACATCTCCCAGTCCTGCTGGTGGGAACCGGAGGAGGTGCGGATCAGTGGCCGGATGCGCCCGCAGCCCGGCGTGGAGCTGCGCATCCGCGACCTGGAGACGGGCGCGGACCTGCCGCCCGGCGGCACGGGCGAGATCCTCGTGCGCGGCTGGAACGTGATGCAGGGCTACTACGACAAGCCGAAGGAGACGGCGGAGGCGCTGAGTGCCAATGGCTGGCTCTCGACCGGCGATCTCGGCCGGCTGGACGAGGCCGGGCGGCTGGAATTCGCCGGCCGCGCGAAGGACCTAGTGCGCGTGGGCGGGGAGAACGTCTCACCGGCCGAGGTGGAGGACATCCTGCACCGCCACCCCGCCATTCGCCAGGCCGTGGTGGTGGGCGTGCCCGACCCGCGGCTCATGGAAGTACCCTGCGCCTTCGTCATCCTCAACGAGGGCCAGGCCTGCGAGCCCGAGGCGATCATTGCCTGGAGCAAGGGGCAGATGGCCGGCTTCAAGGTGCCGCGTTACGTCCGGGTGGTGAAGGATTTCGAGAGTATCGGCATGACCGCCAGTTCCAAGATTCAGAAGAAGCAGTTGGCCAGGCACGCAGTCGAGGTGCTGGGGCTCGGGGGGGGCGGCTGATCCCACCGGGCCTTCTGGCCCGGCGGGGAGAGTGGTGTGCCGAAGCCGAAGGAATCCTTCGCCTTCAGTTCTGGCTGCTCCAGGGCGTGCGCTCGTAGATCTGCCGGGTCGAGGCTGCCTCGGTCATCACCGAGGCTCTGAAGTCGTCGCCGAGCATGGGGCGGAGCGGCAGGCCGAGACGCTCCGCCTCGGCCACGAAGGCGGCATCGGACAGGACGGCGCCGAAGGCGGCGACCAGGCGCGCAGTGATCGCGGCCGGCAAGCCGGGCGGGCCTACAAAGCCACGCGCGGCGCCGAACAGGATGTCCATGCCCTGCTCGCGGAAGGTCGGGACCTCGGGCGCGCTGGCCCAGCGGTCGACCGAGGCCTGACCGAGGCAGCGCGTGCGGCCCTCCCGCAACAGGGCCAGCCCTTCGCTGAGGTTGTAGGAGGCGACGTCGAGCTGCCCGCCCAGGAGGTCGCGGGTCGTCTGCGCCGTGCCGTTATAAGGAACGTGCAGACACTTGACCCCGGTCGCCGCCTCGAAGGTGAGAAGAATGATATGGTCGTCCGACCCCGCGCCGGTAGAGTTGCCGACCGAGAGCCTTTCCGCGCCCCGAGCGGCCGCGGCGCGCGTGTCCACCATGCTCTTCAGCGGTGAATCGGCGCGGACCCAGAACGCGCAGGGGTCCTCCACCACCTTGGCGAGATAGGTGAAGTCCTCCACGCGCCAGCGCACCGAACGTTCCAGCGGCTTGGTGATGAAGGAGAGCGGCGCGACTGCGCCGATTGTGTGGCCGTCCGGGCGCGCGGCGAAGATCGCCTCATTACCGATCTGTCCCCCTGCCCCAACACGGTTGTTGACAATGATGGTCGCGCCGCCGAGCCGATCCGGCAGGTACTTCGCCACCATTCGCGCCATGATGTCGATCCCGCCGCCGGCGGGGTAGGGAACGACCATCTCGATAGGCCGGGTGCCGGGCCAGGCGGGTTGGGCCAGGGCGGGCCGCGCGAGCGTCAGGCCGGGAAGCAAGGAGCCTGCGAGCGCTCTTCGTGTGATCATGCGGAACTCCTGATGTCGGGAACGCTTTCGCGGGGTCGGCCTTAAAGGGCGATCCGGGCATGCCGACACGCATCGAATGCAATATGTTGAACTTATCAACTATATCGGTGCATGTTGCACGCGGACTGGGGGGAGCAAGGATTATTCCGACCCGCGGTGGATCGCCGCCCATTCGGAGGCAGCGCTTCGGTCGCGCACTCTTTGGTCCAGAATGAACGGCTGGCAAAGCCTGTCGCCCTGGTTTCTAGAGGTCAGCCTCCGGGCCGGGACCAGGTGCCGGACAAGCCGGCGCGAAAGGGAGGAAGAAGAATGAAGGCGTCCATGATCGCACTGGCTGGAATCGGCCTCGCCCTGGCCGGCGGAGCCGCAGCGCAGGGTGATCCCTGCGCCTTCCTCGCATCGCCCGGCTCCTTCTCTGCTGCCGAGGTCACCGCCGCCCGGACTGTCCCCGCCGAACCGGCCACCGGCACGCCCGCGCATTGCGAGGTGACCGCCGTAGCGCGCCCGGTGGAGGGCTCGCGCATCGGAGTCGTGCTGCGGCTGCCCGAGGCGTGGAACGGACGCCTTCTCGGCGTGGGCGGCGGCGGCTTCGCGGGCGATGTCAGCCTCGAGAGCGCGCGACCCGCCCTGTCTCGCGGCTATGCGGTCGCGGGCACCGATACCGGCCATGCAAGCCCCGATACGCTCGACCCCTCCTGGGCGCTCAGGCCGGACGGCACGCTGGACGAGGTGGCCGTCACCGATTTCGGCCATCGCTCGATCCACGCGATGACGGTGCTGGCGCGGGAAGCGGTGCGGCGGCGCTACGGCCGCGTGCCGGATCGGGCCTACTTCCAGGGTTGTTCCACCGGCGGGCGGCAGGGCCTAGCCGCGGTACAGCGCTACCCGGAGGATTATGACGGCGTGATTGCCGGTGCGCCTGTTTACAACACGGTCGTCTATACCGGTGCCGTGCTGCGGACGCAGATGTTCCACCGCGACCCCGGCGCCAACCTGATGGCCGCCCAAGTGCCCGTCATCGCGGAAGCGGTCCAGCGGGCCTGCGACGGCTTGGACGGCGTGCGCGACGGCGTGCTGACCGATCCGCGCCGCTGCAGCTGGGATCCGGCCGAACTCCAGTGCGGCCGAACGAGTGAGGCGAACTGCCTCAGCGAGCGTCAGGTGGAGACGGTGCGGCAGATCTACCGCGGCGTCACAACAGCGGACGGGCGCGTCGTCGCTGCGCCGATGATGCGTGGCGCCGAGACGGATTGGGTAGATCGCTCCGTCGGCACGCCGCGACTGCCGCTGGGCCGCAACGCCATGCTCGGCGCGCCCTTCGTCTCGGTGCTGGTGATGCAGGACCGGAACTACGACCTGATGCGCTTTGATCCGGCGCTGGACCTGCCGCGTGTGGATAGAAGCATCGTGGCGCGCGAGGTCGCGATGACCGAAGCCGACATCCGCCGCTTCACGGACCGTGGCGGGAAGCTGCTGCTCTGGCATGGCTACAACGACCCCGGCCCGAGCCCGACCCAGACGATCGCCTATTTCGACCGGGTGCGGTCCGCGCTCGGCGCTGACGCGGCGGAGAAGGTCCGGCTGTTCCTCGCGCCCGGCGTGTTCCACTGCCGCGGCGGCCCGGGCTGGGACCGCTTCGATGCGCTCTCGGCGATGGAGGAATGGGTGGAGCGCGGCGTTCTGCCAGAGCGGATCATCGCGACGCGGGCACGCGACCGTTCCTCCCGCCCGATCTGCCCTTATCCGCAGGTGGCCCGCTACGACGGGAGCGGTGATCCGGACGACGCCGCGAGCTTCGCCTGCGCCGACCCGCAGGACAGGTGAGAAAGGCCGTGCCGCACTATGACTACATCGTGGCCGGCGCTGGCTCGGCGGGCTGCGTGGTCACGCAGCGCCTCGTCGCCGCAGGGAAGAGCGTGTTGCTGGTCGAGGCCGGGCCGGCCGACAACACGCCCTTCATTCACATCCCGGCCACCTTCTTCCGCGTCTTCGGCACGGCGCGCACCTGGCTCTACCAGAGCGAGCCGGAGCCGGGCGCGAAGGGGCGGCGGATGGTGGTGCCACAGGGGCGCACCCTCGGCGGCGGCTCCTCCGTCAACGGCATGATCTACATCCGGGGCCAGCCGCAGGATTACGACGGCTGGCGCGACCTGGGATGCGAGGGATGGGGATGGGAGGACGTGCTGCCGGTGTTCCGGCGCTCCGAGGCGAACCAGCGCCTCGCCGGCCCGCTGCACGGGACGGAGGGACGGCTGCACGTCTCCGACACGCCCTTCCGTCACCCGCTGAGCTACGCCTTCGTGCGCGCGGCACAGGAGGTGGGGCTTCCCTTCAACCACGACTTCAACGGCCCGGCTCAGGAGGGGGTGGGCTTCTATCAGACGACGACCCACCAGGCCCGCCGCGGTTCCACCGCTGCCACCTACCTCGCGGCCGTGCGCAGCAGCCCACTGCTCACGCTGCGGACGGAGGCGGCGATCGAGGCTGTGCTGCTGGAGAATGGCGCGGCCGCCGGCCTGCGCTACCGGACGAAGGATGGTGCGGCGCACGAGGCGCGGATGCGCGAGGAACTCGTCCTCTGCGCCGGCGCGATTGCCACGCCGAAGCTGCTCCAGCTCTCGGGCATCGGACCGGGGGAACACCTGGCCGCGCTCGGTATACCGGTGACCCGCGACCTGCCAGGCGTGGGCGCGAACTACCAGGACCACATAGCCGCTCCCGTCTACGGCCAGGCGCGAGCGGGCGGCAGCCTCCTCGGCGAGGACCGAGGGCTGAGGGCGGCGCGACATGGGCTGCAGTATCTGCTCACGCGCACCGGGCTGCTCGCCTCAAACGTCATCGAGAGCGGCGCCTTCGCGGACACGGCCGGCTCCGGGCGGCCGGATGTGCAGATCCACGTCGCGCCCACCCTGACCGGTGACATCGGCCGCGCGCCGCCATCCGGGCACGGCATCACCATCAGCCCCTGCATCCTGCGCCCGGCCTCGCGCGGGACGGTGCGGCTGCGCGGGCGCGACCCGGCGGCGCCGGCGGCGTTGCTGACGAACAGCCTGGCTACGCCGGAGGACATGGCCACGCTCTTGCGCGGCGTGAGACTGGCTCGACGAATCCTGCGCGCGCCCTCCCTCGCCCGGCTGATGGAGCGGGAGATCGCGCCCGCCGAGGCGGAGGAGGTGGACGACGCCGTGCTGGAGGAGCATGTCCGCGGCCTTGCCAAGACCGTGTACCACCCGGCCGGCACTTGCCGCATGGGGGTGGACACCATGGCCGTGACGGACCCGCAGCTGCGCGTGCGCGGCGTGCCGCGGCTGCGGGTGGCTGACGCGTCGGTGATGCCGACCCTGATCAGCGGCAACACCAACGCGCCGGTCGTGATGATCGGCGAGCGCTGCGCGGATTTCCTGCTGCGGGCTGGGTGACGCGCTGTCAGGCGCGGGCCGCCAAGGGGCCTTGCAGGGGGGCGGCGGTGACGCTGTGGAGGTGATCGAGTGTCACGCCAGGGGCGAGGTCGCGCACGGCGAAGCCGTTTTCCGTCACGTCCAGCACGGCGAGGTTGGTGTAGATGCGCGACACGGCCTGCATGGCCGTCAGCGGGTAGGAGCATTTCTCCACCAGCTTCGGGCGGCCGTCCTTGGTCGTGTGCTCCATCATCACCCAGACGCGCTTGGCGCCAGCGGCGAGATCCATGGCGCCGCCCACGGCAGGGGCGGTGTCATTCTCGCTGGTGGCCCAGTTGGCGATGTCGCCGTTGCTGGCCACCTCGAAGGCGCCGAGCACGCAGAGGTCGATATGACCGCCGCGGATCATCGCGAAGCTGTCGGCGTGGTGGAAGTAGCTGCCGCCGGCGCGGAGCGTGACGGGTTGCTTGCCGGCATTGATCAGCCAGGCGTCTTCCTTGCCCTTCTCCGGCGCGGGGCCCATGCCGAGGATGCCGTTTTCCGAATGCAGGACGACTTCGCGCTCGGGCGGAACGTGGTCGGCGACGAGGGTCGGGATGCCGATGCCGAGATTGACGTACCAGCCCTCGGGGATGTCCTGCGCGACGCGGCCGGCCATCTGGATGCGGGACCAGGGTTCCATCGCTGCTCTCCTTCTTCTCGTCAGGCCCAGGGGGCGCCGCGCTTCACGTTGACGATGCGGTCCACGAAGATGCCCGGTGTGACAACGCGCTCGCCCTCGATCTCGCCGATTTCGACGATGTTGTGGGCCTGCACGATGGTGAGCTTGCCCGCCATCGCCATCACCGGGTTGAAGTTGCGGCCGCTGCGCCGGTAGGTAAGGTTGCCCCAGCGGTCGGCCTCCCAGGCCTCCACCAGCGCGACATCGCCGGGCAGGGCGTATTCCATCACATGGAGACGGCCGTTGAACTCGCGTGTCTCTTTGCCCTGGCCGAGCTTCGTGCCGGCGGCGGTGGGGGTGAAGAAGGCGGGGATGCCGGCGCCGGCGGCGCGCATGCGCTCGGCCAGCGTGCCCTGGGGGACGATTTCGAGTTCGAGCTTGCCGGCCTTGTACAGCTCCTCGAACACCACGGAGCCGGCGCTGCGCGGGAAGGAGCAGATGATCTTGCGGACGCGGCCCAGCTCCATCAGGCGGGCGAGGCCGGTGCGGCCGCTGCCGGCATTGTTGGCGACGATGGTGAGGTCCTTCGCGCCCTGCTCGATCAGGCCCTCGATCAGGTCGTCGGGCTGGCCGGCGGCGCCGAAGCCGCCGACGAGAACGGTGCTGCCATCCTTCACGCCCTCCATGGCGGCGGCCATGTCACGGACGATCTTGTTGATCACGTCTGCTTCTCTCCTTTCAAACAGCGTTACCGGGCTGCTGCTTCTGCAGCCCGGCATCTCGGTGCTTCGCCGTGATCCGCGGCCAGACCGGCCGTGGCGCCCGTCAGGCCGGCGCCGCTCGAGCCTTCAGGAAGGAACGCAGATCCACGCTCTCGTCCGCCGCGGCCTCCGGCGTGATACCGGCCGGCGCGGCAATGAGCTTGCGTGCGGTGAGGTGATCGCCTGGCTTGTTTACCGTATCAACGGCGATCAAGTGGTCCTTTTGGAAGTAGTAGATACTGAAGCGGCCTGACTCCATCCTGCCGCGGATCACGTGCTGGTCGTACCCCGCGACGAGGCCAGCCATCTGAAGCTTCAGGTCGTACTGGTCGGACCAGAACCAGGGCACTGCCGGGTGCTCCTCGACCCGTCCAGCCACGATCTTCCCGGCGGCGCGGCCCTGGTCGGTTGCGTTCTGGATGGACTCAAGGCGCAGCACCGCCGCTCCCTGGCGTGTGACCGCACAGTCGCCGGCCGCCAGCACCTCCGGCTCGTTGGTGCGGCCACAGGCGTCGACGATGATGGCTGTCTGATCGCAGGCTAGCCCGATCGCCACGGCTAGCTCCCCATTCGGAACGGCGCCGGCCGCGACGAGGACGAGATCTGCCGGGCGAGAGACGTGATCGGTGCTCTCCACCGCCGTGACCCGGCCCTCCTCGCCGAGGATGCGGGTCGCCTGCACGCCTGTGACGATCTCCACGCCGCGGCTGCGGTGAATGTCCGTCACGAAGGCCGCGAGCGGCGGGGCCGCGGCGCGGGAGAGGAGGCGGTCCGAGGCCTCAAGGATGGTCACCTGACAGCCAGCCGTAACGAGGGTCGAGGCGACCTCCAGCCCGATGTAGCCACCGCCCACCACGACCGCCCGCTCCGCCGTCTTCATCGCGACGAGCAGCCGGCGCGCGTCGACGAGCGAGCGCAGAGTGTACACTCCGTCCAGATCGGCGCCGGGGAGGGGAAGGGTGCGGGCCCGGCTGCCCGTCGCGAAGGCCAGGCGGTCGAAGCGATGCTCGGTCCCGTCCGCCAGCACCACCGCCCGGCCGCGTCGGTCCACTGCGGTAGCGCCGGTGCCGAGGTGCAGCGTGATCCGATGCTCCTCGTAGAAGCCGGCGCTCCGCAGGAGCAGAGCAGCATCGTCTACCTTGCCGGAGAGGTAGCCTTTCGAGAGGGGTGGGCGCTGGTAGGGCAGCTCGGCCTCATCGCCGATGATGGCGATCGGGCCGTCGTAGCCACTCTCCCGCGCGCTCACCGCGATCTGCACCCCGGCGTAGGATGCGCCGAGGACGACGAGGCCGTCGCTCACGACTGCGTCTCGGGGATCTGGACCCGCAGGCCATCCAGGTCGTCGGTCATCTCGATCTGGCAGCTCAGGCGACTACCTGGGCGACGCTCGGCGGCGGTGTTGGAGAGCATGTCCTCCTCGTCCTCGCTTGGCGGTTCCAGCCGGTCCACCCAGTCCGGGTCCACATAAACGTGGCAGGTCGCGCAGGAGAGCACACCGCCACACTCAGCCTCGATCCCCCGAACGCCGTTCTGGATGGCGCCCTGCATGACGGAGCGGCCCTCCGGTACCTCAACCTTGCGCTCGGTTCCATCGACGGTGATGTAAGTGACTTCAGGCATTCCTACTCCCTTTCACGTTCTGGTGCGCCCGAACTGGGCCGATGGACCCGGTGGACGCGGGCTTGGCCCCTTCGGCGCTGAACCGATCGGTGGCATTATCGAGGACCCCGGGCGGGGAGGGTTGATGTCCGAACAGCGGACAGCAATCTCAAGAGCACTATAGGGAACCTCTGGGGGAGCAATCAAGTTGAGTATGTCCACCAACGTCACGGAGGCCGGAGAGGGTGAGAGCGTCCGCGCTGTGCAGCGCGCGGTCGCCATCCTCAAGGCGTTTACGAGCGAGCGCCCGCGCCTAACCGTTGTGGAACTGCAGCGCCTTACCGGGATCAGCCGTCCCACCCTGTACCGGCTCCTCCAGACCCTCACCGCCAGCGGCTTCGTGCAGGCCTCGGGCGAGCCCCAGCGCTTCGGCCTGGGATCGGCCGTGATGTCGCTGGCCCATGTCTGGGCCTCGGAGATCGACGTGGTGGCCATCGCGCGCCCAGTGTTGGAGCGCCTGCGCGACGTGACGGGCGAGACCGCGGCTCTCTTTGTTCTGCAGAACGACAAGCGGCTCTGCGTGCTGGAAATGCCCAGCCGCCACGTCCTCAGCATCATGCGGGGCGTGGGCGAGACGGAGCACATCAGCCGCGGCGCGAGCGGGAAGGCTATCCTGGCGCATGTGATGGAGGACGACGCCCGGGCCCAAGCGGTGTGGCGGTCGCTGCCGGCGGAGGTGGACCGGGCGCGCCTGACGGCCGACCTTCAGCGTTGCCGGGAGGAGGGCATGTCGATCAGCCTCGGCGAGGTGTTCCGCGGCGCCGTGGCCATCGCGGCCCCCTACTTTCGAGCCGGCGGGCAGGTCGCCGGCTCAGTCGGGGTATTCGGTCCCGAGGCCCGGATCGACCCGTCGCAGGCCCGGCACTTCGGAAACCTGGCGATCGAGGCGGCCAACGAGATCACGGTCGCGCTCGGCGGAACCCCACCGAGCCAGCACACTCGGTCCGCTGGCCGCTAGGACCGGCCCATCGAGGATAGCGGCCGGCGGGAGGCAGGCCCGATGATCCGGCCACGCGGTCAGAGACCCTTTGCCTTCACGGCGTCGACGACGGGGCGCCATCGCTCCACCCCGCCGGCGATGGGCTTGGGGAGTGTGGAAGCGTCCGCGACCGCGGGCTCGATGGAGAGGTCGCCAGCTGCATCCAGCGCCGCGGAATACCGTTCACGCTCGTCCTCAACCCCTCCTGCGCCGACGGATCACCGCCGGTCGTGGTCCTATCATTTCTGCAGGCCTCTGGATCGGACCGTGCGGGACATTCGGCGCATGAAGCCCGCAAGGGTGGACAGCACCGATGGTAGACTGCGCCCTTTGTTACCCGTCGCCGGATGCGGCTCGGGACGGTGGCGCCAGGGGCCGAGCCCGCTTCTGCAGAAAGTCGTTCAGCCGTTGCAGGGCCTCCGGGGAGCGTGTCATGGAGGAGTTCAGATACTCCATGAACAGGCCGTCGTGCGAGAGGTCGTTCACGCGCGGCAGGACGTTCGTAATCATCCAGTTGGTCTGCGGCGTGTTGCCGGCGATGGTCGACGCCAGTTCCCTGGCCTTCAAAAGGGTCTGGCCCGGTGGCACCACGTACTGCGCCAGCCGCAGCTCCCCCGCCTCCCCCGCGGAAAGGAGCCGACCCGTGAGCATCATGTCGGCCATGGCCGGGTAGCCTACGATCCGCTGGATGCGGACGGAGCCGCCGCCGCCGACGAAGATACCTCGCTGGCCCTCCGGCAGGCCGAGAAGGACGGTCTCGTCTGCCACGCGGATATGGGCCGCTGCCGCGAGCTCCAGCCCGCCGCCGATCGTCGCGCCGTGGAGGGCCGCGACGAAGGGGACGTTGCCGCGCGCGATTAGGTCGAAGGTGGCGTGCCAGAGATGCCGCGGCGGGCGCTTGCGCGGGCGCGGCGCCGCGGGGTCCAGGCGCGCGGCCAGCTCCGCGAGGTCTAGGCCGGCGGAGAAGTTGCCGCCGTGGCCGAAGAGCACGCCGGCATCCGCCTCTTCCCCGGCGCGGAGAACGGCGTCGCGGAGCGCGTGGAGGACGGCGTCGTTCATCGCGTTGCGTTTGTCCGGCCGGTTCAGACCAATGAGCGCGACCGCGCCGTCCAGCTCGTAGGTGACGAGGGGCTGTTCCATGGGGCTTCCTCGGTCAGGCGGTCACGACGAGTGCGTCGAGCGCGACGGCGCCCTCGCCGCGCGCGTGGACCATCAGGGGGTTGACGTCGATCTCCGTGATCTCCGGGTGCCGCAGCATGAGCTGGCCCACGGCGCGCGCTGCCCTGGCCGCCGCCCCGACATCCACCGGCGGCCCGCCGCGGAAGCCGTGCAGAAGGCGCGCCGCCCGGAGCCGGCCGAGCGCCTCCGTGATCTCCGCCTCGGTTGCGTCGGGCGGGAGCAGGCGCACGTCGCCCAGCGCCTCCACGACGACGCCGCCGAGGCCGACCAGCAGCACCGGCCCCCAGTGCGGGTCGCGCCGCGCGCCCACCACCAGTTCCAGCCCGCGGGGCGACATCGCCTCGACGAGAATGCCGTCCAGACGCAGCCCGGGCTGGGCGGCCGCGACGCTGTCCGTCAGACGGCGCCAGCCCGCCCGCAGGGCCTCCTCGTCGGTCAGGTTCAGGACGACGCCGCCGGCCTCCGTCTTGTGCGCCAGCGCGGCGGCCTGGGCCTTCAGGACGACGGGGTAGCCTATCTCGCGCGCGACGGCGACGGCGTCCTCCACGGTTGCGGCGAGGCGGCCGGCGGGCACGGGGATGCCGGCGGCGGCCAGGATTTGCTTGCCCAGCCATTCGGGCTGCGTGCCGGGGGCGGACAGGGGCGGCAGCGCCGGTGCGACGGGGGGAGGGTGGCCGCGGCGCGTTGGTCCGGGGTGGGCGGGGGCAGGCGGCGCAGCACGTGCCCCAGCGCACGAAGCGAGCGGTCGGCGGAGCGGGAGAGGACGACCCGCTCCGTCCGCGCCGCCTCCACGAGGGCAGGTGGGAGAGGCGAGCCGTCGCCGAGAAGGAAAAGCACGACCGGCTTCCCGACCTCCGTCCGCGCCGCGACAACGCCGCGCAGGAAGGCGAGCACGTGGTCCGGCGAGACGATCGCGATGGAGATGGCGACGGCGCCGATCGCCGGCTCCCGCATCAGGGCGGAGACGCCGCGCTCCACCAGCTCCGGCCGCCACACGGCCTCCGTCCCGAGGTCGAGCGGGTTCCGGGCTGCGATGTAGGCGGGCAGCTGCCCCGCCAGCTCCGCGGCGCCTGCCTCGGAGAGGGGCGGGACGGCGATGCCTGCCTCCTCGCAGAAGTCATGCGCGATGCCGCAGAAGGCGCCGGAGAAGGTGACGACCCCCAGGCCGCCCGGGGAGGGGATGGCGGGAGAGGATCTCGGTGACGTCGAGCAGCTCGTCGAGCGTGTCCACCACCACGACGCCCGCGCGCTCCGCCTTGACGCGCATCACCGCGTGGTCGCCGGCCAGCGCGCCGGTGTGGGACTTCGCCGCCTCCTGCGCGCGCTCGCCGCGCCCGGCATGCATCAGCACCACGGGCTTGCCCACCGCCCGCGCCCGCTCCGCCGCGGCGAAGAAGGACGCGGTGTCCCGGATGTGCTCGGCGTAGATCGCGACGACGCGGGTGGACGAGTCGTCCAGCATGTGCCGGACGAAGTCGCCGAGGCCGAGGTCTATCTCGTTGCCGGTGGATATGTTGTAGGAGACCGGCACGCCGCGGAAATCGAGGCTGAGGCGGAGGTGGTTGGCCAGACCGCCGCTCTGCGCCACGATCGCCACCGCGTCCGTCGCGCCCGCCGGCGTGCGGGGCACCCGGCTGACGCTGACGAAGCCGACGGTGAAACCCGCGACGTAGTTCGTGTAGCCGATGCAGTTGGGCCCGAGCACGAGCATGCCGCTCTCTCGCGCGAGCCGGCCGAGGCGGTCCTGCTCCGCGCGCGCCGCCTCGCCCGTCTCGGCGAAGCCGGAGGCGAAGACGACGGCGGAATTGACGCCGCGCGCCGCGCAGGCGGCCAGCGCCTCCCCCACCGCGGCGGCGGGCAGGGCGAGCACGGCCACGTCCACGCCCTCGGGCAGCGTGGCGATGCTGGTCTCGACGGGGAGGCCGTCCACCTCGCCCGCGCTGCGGCCGACGAGGTGGATCGGTCCGGTGAAGCCGTTCATGCGCAGGTTGCGGAGGACGAGGTGCCCGGCCGTGTCCGGCTTGGTGGACATGCCGAGGATGGCGACCGAGCGCGGGTCGAGGAGGCGGGAGAGGGCCTGCGCGCGACGCTCCGCGCCGGGGTGGGCGGCCAATCCGTCCATGGTGGTTGTTTCCTTGCTGTGGGGCTGGGCTGTGGCAGAGGGTGGTGGACCACCCGAGCATGAGAGCGTGCCCGTCCGAGGCTGGCGCTTCAGGGACTAGGCCGCGAGGGCCGTCTCAGGGCCGGGCTGGTTCTTGACGACCACGGGCTGCTCGAGGCGGCGGCGCAGCGCCTCCGCCAGCACGCGGCTGAGGAGGTCCGGCCTGTCCTCCGGCGGGACCGGCACCACCAGGCGAACAGGCCGTACCGGAAAGGCGGCCGCACCGACCCGCCGGGCGGGAAGACCGAGGAGCCCGAGCCCGGCCAGACCCCGCGGCGCGATGCGCCGGCCCGGGCCGTGTCGTGTTCAGGATGCATGCTCGACCCCTTCCGGCATGGCGACCTGCCGCGCATCCCCGGCGCCGCTCTATTCGAGGCGGGTGCCGGCCAAGCGGATCACGTCCGGGAGGAGAATTACGACGTCGCCCTGCACGTCGGCACCTTGCCAGGCAACGCGGCCGCGCACCGGCACCTCGTCTCGCTGACGCGTGGGCTCTACGCCAGTCCCGACTACCTCCGGAGGGGGCGCCGGCCGGAGGCCTGGCAGTTCATACTGACCGGTCAGCAGGTCGCGGACGGCATCAGCGCCCTCGCCATGGGTCCCGGCGCCCCCGACCGGCGGGCCCGCGTGCTGACCAACAACATCGGCCTCGTCCGCCAGCTTGTTCTCTGCGGCGCGGGCGTCGGCGTGCTGCCGAACGGCATGTGCGGCCAGGATGTCCGCTCCGGCCGCCTCAGGCGCTTGCCCGAGCGCGAGGGCTTCCCGCCACTGGAGGTGTCCGCGACCCCCTTCTCCGGCCGCGCGATGACTCGGAAGGTCGGGGCCTTCCTCGACCACCTCGGCGAATGCCTGGCTGCCGAGGATCCGCCGCTGATCGGCCGGGCACCCCGCTGAAGGGGGTCTTTGCTACTCGATCTGCGCCCCGCTGGCTGCCACGACAGGCGCCCAGCGGTCCAGTTCCTCGCGCATGAAGCGTCCCAGCGCTTCCGGCGTGGAGGCGACCACCTCCGCGCTCAACCCGGCGAGCTGTTCCTGCAGGCCGGGGGCGCGGATCGCGGCGACGGCAGCCTCGTTCAGCGCCCGGATGGCCTCGGACGGGGTTCCCGCGGGGGCAAGCAGCGCGTTCCAGGTCGCCGCGATGAAGTCGGACAGGCCGGCCTCCGGCGCGCTCGGCACGTCCGGCAGGGCCGGCAGGCGGGTGGGGGAGGCGACGAGCAGCGGCCGCACGCTGCCGGCGCGTATCTGCGAGATCACGCCGGGCAGCGTGTCGAACACCGCGTCGATCCGGCCGGCGACGAGGTCCTGCATCGCCGGCGCCGCGCCGCGATAGGGGATGTGGACGGCCTGCCCACCGGATTGCCGCGCGAACATCTCTCCCATCAGGTGGCCGATGCCGCCGACGCCCTGCGATCCGTAGGTGACCGTGCCTGGCCGGGCCTGAAGGGCCGCCGTCAACTCGCCCGCAGTGCGATAGGGCCGGTCCGTGCCTACCACCGCCACGCCTGGCACGGTGACGAGAAGGGAGACGGGCGAGAAGTCGCGGATCGGGTCGAAGGGAAGGTTGCGGTACAGCGCGGGGTTGATGGCGTGGGTCGAGACCGTCGCCATCAGGATCGTGTACCCGTCCGGTCGCGCCTTCGCCACGAGGTCCGAGCCGACGCTGCCGCCCGCCCCGGCGCGGTTGTCCACCACGACCGGCTGGCCGAGCCGCTCGCCCATACGGGCGGCGACGAGCCGCGCAACGATATCCGTGCCGCCACCCGCAGCGAAGGGGACGACGAGCCGCACCGGGCGGTCCGGGAACTCGGCCCGGGCCATGGGCGGGAAGGACAAGCCGAGCGCAGCGACGCAGGCGAGCAGCAGGGAGGCGCGGCGGGAGCGCTTCATGGTCGTGAAATCCTCCGAACACCCTTGACGGGAATCTGGTTGACAATATCAACTTTATGCCTGCCTTGCCAGTGGTCATCCCTGGATAAGGGCCGGCGGTCCGGGACGGCTTAGGGCCCCAACCCCGCCCAGCATCGGAGGTGTGCATGTTCTGGACGATGGAGCGGGGCGAGGTGCCCGGCCGGGGCTGGACGCGCCGTGGCCTAGCGGGGCTCCTCAGTGCCGCGGCCGCCTCCCCGCGCCCCGCATCGGCGCAGTCCGCCGTGCTGCGAATCGGCATGAAGTCGCAGCCGACCTCGCTCGACCCGCAGTTCGACGCCATCACCTCCAACAGCTCGGTCATCTGCCAGATCTGCGAGCCGCTCGTGGATTGGGACAACAGCTACAACCTGCGTCCCCTGCTCGCGACCCGCTGGACGATCCGGGATCCGCTGAACTGGGAGATCGAGCTGCGGCCGGACGTGCTCTTCTCCGACGGCAAGCCCTTCACGGCCGAGGACGTGATCTTCACTCTGGACCGGCTGAAGAAGGTGCGGAACGGGGCCTCGACTTTCCGCATGTACGGCGCGCTGATCGGGAACGCGCGGGCGGACGGCCCGCACAGGCTGCTCGTCACCACGTTGCAGCCCCACCCGCTGCTCATGTCCGACCTGGCGCAGCTTCCGATCCTGTCCAGGGCGGCTGCCTCGGGCGAGGCGCCGGAGGGGCGCACCACGGCGGAGATGAACACGGGCACCGGGCTCATCGGGACGGGACCTTACCGCTTCATCTCTTGGAACCGCGGGGCCGAGATCACGCTCGAGCGGAACGAGCGCTACCGGGGCCCGGCGCCCGCCTTCGGCCGGGCCATCCTGCGGCCGATCACCGACAGCGGCGCCCGCGTAGCGGCGCTGCTCTCGGGCGACGTGGACCTCATCGAGGACCCGCCGACCGACAATGTCGAGGCGATGGGGCGCGACACGCGCCTCACCATGGTCGAGACACTTTCAAACCGCCTCATGTTCCTCAGCCTCGACGTCAGCGGCGAACCATCGCCCGGCATCGGCCGAACGGATGGGCGCAACCCGCTGAAGGACGTGCGCGTCCGCCAGGCCCTGTCCCTGGCGCTCGACCGCGAGGCGCTGGTGGCGCGGGTAATGAGCGGCGTCGCGAAGCCGGCGGGCGACTTCCTGCCCAGGCCCATCGCTGGCACCCTGCCGGACCGGGAGCGCCCGCCGCGGGCGGACCCCGCCCGTGCCCGCGCCCTGCTGGCCGAGGCGGGCTGGGGGGAGGGCTTCGACCTGACCCTGGTAAGCCCGATCGGACGCTACGTGAACGATGTCCGGCTCGCCCAGGCCATCGCCGGCTTCTGGACCCGCATCGGCATCCGGACCGCTGTCGAGAGCGCGCCGCCGGCCACCTTCTTCACCAATGCCCGCAACCGCCGCTACAGCGCCTGGCTCGTCGGCTGGACGAACGGCTCCGGCGAGACCTCGCAGACGCTGCGCCCCATCCTCGGCACGCGCGGCGTGGGGGAGGGATGGGGCGGCGCCAACAACAACGGCTATTCCAGCCCCGAGATGGACCGGGCCCTGCAGCTGGCCATGCTCGCCTTCGGCCCGGCGGAGCGGCGCGCCCTGCTGGAGCGCGCGGGGCGGATCGCGCTGGACGACCACTCCATCCTGCCCGTCCTTTTCGAGGTATCGACCTGGGCCATGCGCCGCGGCCTCGCCTTCGAGGGGCGCGTGGACCAGCGGACCATGGCGTCGCTCTGCCGCCCCGCCACCTGACCCGGAGATCCGCACCATGCCGCAATCCGTGCTCGACACCCTCAAGACCTACGAGCCCGAGCTTATCGCCATCCGCCAGGACATCCACCGGCACCCCGAGACCTGCTACGAGGAGGTCCGGACCGCCGCCCTCGTCGCGGGCAAGCTACGGGAATGGGGCATTGAGGTGCACGAGGGCATCGCGAAGACCGGGGTCGTCGGCGTGCTGAAGGGCCGCCGCCCGGGCCGGCGCGCGATCGGCCTGCGCGCCGACATGGACGCGCTGAACATCCTGGAGGCCACCGGCGCTCCCTGGAGCTCCACCATCCCCGGCAAGATGCACGGTTGCGGCCACGACGGCCACACCGCCATGCTGCTCGGCGCCGCGCGCTATCTGGCGGAGAACCCGGACTTCGCCGGCACGGTGAACTTCATTTTTCAGCCGGCCGAGGAGGGCGGCGGCGGCGGCCGGATGATGGTGGAGGAGGGGCTGTTCGAGCGCTTCCCCTGCGACGCAGTCTACGGGCTGCACAACGATCCCGCCCGGCCGGCGGGCGTCTTCTCCGGCCGGATCGGCACCATGACGGCGGCGGCGGCGCGCTGGCAGGTCACCTTCCGCGGCACGGGCGGGCACGGCGGCGCCGCCCCACACCTGGCGACCGACTGCACGCTGCCGATGGCGGCCTTCATCACCAACATGCAGAGCATCGTCAGCCGCAGCATGCCCCCGTTCGAGACAGTGGTGATCAGCGTCGGCCACGCCAGCACCGGCCAGAAGGATTCGCCGAGCGTCATCCCGGCGGAGGCGGTGATCTACGGCGTCGCGCGCACGCTGAAGGACGCGCTGCACGACGTGATCGAGCGGCGGATGCGGGAGCTGGCCACATCGCTGGCGGCGGCGCACGGGTGCGAAGCCGAGCTGGCCTATCGCCGCACCTATCCGCCGGTGGAGAACGCCGCGGAACCCTTCGCCGTCGGCGTCGCGGCCGCGCGCGCCGTCGCCGGCGCGGACAGCTTCCTGGAGATGGAGCGTGCGACGACGGGGGCGGAGGACTTCAGCTTTCTCGCGCGCGAGCGTCCGGGCGCCTTCCTGCGCATCGGCAACGGGGCTCCGGGCGAGAAGGGCGGGCACCCCGTGCACACGCCGCTTTACGACTTCAATGACAAGATTTTGACGGTCGGCGCCGCCTGGTGGGTCGAGGTTGTCGGCCAGGAGCTGCAGCTCGGGGCATGAGCGCGGCTCTGCGCCGGCCCGGGACCGGGTCCGACGGGGCTGGCGTCCCGTCCTCACGCAGTCAGAACAGGGAAGCGGTTCGTGCTTGAGACATTGAAGGTACAGAAGCAGGAGGGGCTGCTCGGCCTGCTGGAGCTCTACGCGGCGGACACTCGGCCCGGTAAGATCGACCTGGGAATCGGGGTCTACCGCGACGAGACCGGGGCCACGCCCGTGCTCGCCTCCGTGAAGGAGGCGGAGCGGCTGATCTGGGAACGGCAGGGCAGCAAGAGCTACCAGGGGCTGGAGGGGGACCGCGACTTCCTGACGGCCTTCGGGGCCCTGCTGTTCGGCGAGGCTGCGGGCGATATGGCACGGCTGCAGACGATCGGCGGGTCCGGAGCGCTCCGCCTGGCCTGCGACCTGTTGCACGACGCGGGGGCACGGCGGATCTGGGTGGGGCTGCCGACCTGGCCGAACCACCAGGCCATCATCCGCGCAGGCCGGCTGAAGGTGGTGGAGTACCCTTACGTCGACATGGAAACGGGCCGCGTGGATTTTGACCGCGTGCGCGCCACCCTGGGCGGCATGGAGGCGGGTGACGTGGTGCTGCTGCACGGCTGCTGCCATAATCCCACGGGCGCGGGGCTGAGCCGTGCGCAGTGGCGGGAAATCGCAGGCATCCTCGCGGAACGTCGGGCGGTGCCGCTGATCGACCTCGCCTATCTCGGCTTCGGCGAGAGGGTGGAAGGGGACCTGGACGGGGTCCGCGCGGTGCTCGACGTGGTGCCGGAGGCGTTCGTCGCCGCTTCCTGCTCCAAGTGCTTCGCCCTCTATCGCGACCGCATCGGGGCACTCTTCGTGAAGACCGCGCCGGCGCAGAGGGAGATGGTGCAGTCCGGGCTGGAGTCGCTCGCGCGCACCGCCTACTCCATGCCCGCAGCGCACGGCGCGGCGATCGTCGCCACCATCCTTGGCGACGCAGCATTGCGGGAGCGCTGGCTGGGGGAGCTGGACGGCATGCGCCGCCGCATCGCCGGGCTGCGCGCCGCGCTTGCATCCCGGCTGGCGCCGGTGCTGCCCGGCACGGCGGCCGTTGCCGAGCAGGAGGGGATGTTCAGCACCCTGCCCGTGACGAGGGACGAGGTCGCGCGGCTGCGCGAGGCGCACGCCGTCTACATGGCCGACACCGGGCGCATCAACATCGCCGGCCTGCAGCTGGCCGACGTGCCGCGCTTCGCCGATGCTATCGCCGCGGTGCGGCGTGGCTAGCGCCGGCCGCGCGGGTGTGCCCGCCGGCCGGAGCGACCGTGATCCCAGCTACATCCTTCGACGGAGATCCGCCCCATGGCCGCCTACCCGAACGTTCAGCTCCACATCGACGGCGAGTGGCGCGACGCGCGCTCCGGCAAGGTGCTGGAGATCATCAACCCGGCCACCGAGGAGGTGATCGGCACCGTCGCCCATGCCGAGAAACCCGACCTCGACGAGGCACTCGCCGCTGCGGAGCGCGGCTTCGCCGTGTGGCGCAAGACCTCCGTCTTCGAGCGCTACAAGCTGCTCCGCAAGGCCGCCGATATCCTTCGCGGCCGCGCGGATGACATCGCCGCCATCCTGACTGCCGAGCAGGGCAAGCCGCTGCCCGAGGCGAAGATGGAGGTGCTGGCCGCTGGTGACATCATCGACTGGATGGCCGAGGAAGGCCGCCGCGCCTACGGCCGCGTCATCCCCGCCCGCGTCGAGGGCGTGTACCAGCTGGTGATGAAGGAACCGGTTGGGCCCGTGGCCGCCTTCACGCCGTGGAACTTCCCGATCAATCAGGTCGTCCGCAAGCTCTCGGCCGCGCTCGCCACCGGCAACTCGATCATCGTCAAGGCGCCGGAGGAGACGCCGGCCTCACCGGCCGAGCTGATCCGTGCTTTCATCGACGCGGGCATCCCAAAGGGGGTGATCGGGCTGGTGTACGGCGTGCCGGCGGAGATCTCCTCCTACCTCGTCCCGCACCCGGTGATCCGCAAGATCACCTTCACCGGCTCTACCCCGGTTGGCAAGATGCTCGCGGGCCTCGCCGGCCAGCACATGAAGCGGGCGACGATGGAACTCGGCGGCCACGCGCCCGCGATCGTCTTCGACGACACCGACGTGGAGAAGGCGGCGCGCATCTTGGCGGCGACGAAGTTCCGCAACGCAGGCCAGGTCTGCGCGTCCCCGACCCGCTTCCTCATCCAGGAGCGCAGCTTCGACGAGTTCCTGGAAACCTTCACCAGCTACGCGAAGTCCATCAAGGTCGGCAACGGCATGGATGAGGGGACCACCATGGGGCCGCTTGCCAACGATCGGCGCGTGCCGACGATCGAGGCGCTGGTGCAGGACGCCGTGGGCCGCGGCGCGAGGTTGCACACCGGCGGCAACCGCATTGGCAACAAGGGCTACTTCTACGAGCCGACTGTCGTGACGGACGTGCCGCTCGATGCGCGCGCGATGAACGAGGAGCCTTTCGGTCCGCTCGCGCTGATCAATCGCTTCTCAGACTTCGACGAGGTGGTGGAGGAGAGCAACCGGCTTCCCTACGGCCTCGCCGCCTATGCCTTCACCGGCTCGGCCACCACGGCCCAGGCCCTCGGCGCGCGGGTCGAGACGGGGATGATGACGATCAACCACGTCGGCATCGCGCTTCCCGAGGTTCCCTTCGGCGGCGTCAAAGACAGCGGCTATGGCTCTGAGGGCGGCTCCGAGGCCCTGGAAGCCTACCTCGTTACCAAGTTCATCACCCAGGCCCCCTTCTGAACCTACCACCCCCGAGGAGCGGAGGAGACCTCCTCTCATGCGGAAAGCCCCGAGAACCGCCGCGGCGGTGCTGCTCGGCGGCGCCCTGGCCACCGGGGCGGCGCTCGCCCAGCCCGCGGCGGACACGGTGACCGCCATCCGGGCGCGCGGCGCGGTCGCCTGCGCTGTGGCGCCGGCCACCGCCGGCTTTGCCCTGCCGGACGCCCGCGGCGTCGATGCCGGGCTGGACGTGCACAAGTGCCGCGCCGTCGCCGCCGCGATCCTCGGCGACGCCCGCGAGGTCCGCTATGTGCCCGCCACGCCGCGGCAGCGCGTCAGCCTGCTCCAGTCCGGGAAGGTGGACCTGCTGGCGCGCAACACCACCTGAATGCTGGGACGGAAGGTGACGCTCGGCCTCGTCCTCACCGGCGTGAACTTCTACGATGGCCAAGACTTCATGGTGCGGACCGACTCCGGCGTGAAGTCTGTGCCCGAGCTGAACGGCGCGACCATCTGCATGCCCCCGGGCACGACGACCGAGTTGAACGCGGCGGAGTACTTCCGCACCCGCAACCCGTGCTTCACGCTGCTGCGACGCCTACTCCACGGACACCTCCTTCCGCTCTAGCCAGGGACCAAACGCGGCAGGCTACATGCTGCAGCCAGAGATCATCTTAAAGGAACCGCTCGGGCCGATGTTCCGCAAGGGCGACTGGCGCTTCTTTGACATCATTCGCTGGTCGCTCTTCGCCATGATCTCGGCGGAAGAACTCGGCATCGCTAGCGCCAACCTGGCCCAGATAGAATCGAGCCAGAACCCGGAGGTGCAGAGTTTCCTGGGCCGCACCGGCGATCTCGGACGTCAGATGGGCGTCAACAACGACTGGACCGCGCAGATCGTGCGGCAGGTGAGCAATCTCGGCGAGAGATGAAACCGCAATATCGCCCCGCTCGGTGTGCCCGGCGGCATCAACGACCTTGGGCCCGCGGCGGGCTGCAATACGCGCCGCCGATGCGCTAGCGGGGTTCCGGTTGGGAAGGGCCGGGCGGGATCGCCGTGCGGCCCTTTCTCTGTCTCCTACTCCGGCTGGTAACGCGCCCGCTGGAGGATTTCGGTGTTGCGGCGGACATCTGCCTCGATGAAGGCAGCAAATTCCGCCGGGGTCTCGGTTACTGGCTCGTTGCCAAGCGCTGTCAGCCGCTCCACCACGCTCGGATCCCGCATGCCGGCGTTCAGCGCCTCGTTTACACGCTGGACGATCTCCGCCGGTAGACCCCGCGGCCCCCACACCCCGTACCAGGAGGCGAATTCAAGCCCCGGCATGCCGCTTTCCGCGGCGGTCGGGATCTCGGGCGCAATCGGGCTGCGCTGGGCGCTCGTCACGGCCAGGGCCTTGAGGCGGCCGTCGCGCACATGCGGCAGGGCGGCGCTCATGGGGTCGATCATGAGCTGGATCTGGCCGGCGATGAGGTCGGTCAGAGCCGGGCCGGAGCCGCGATAGGGCACGATCAGAAGCTCCTGGCCGACCTGCCGGTTGAAGTCGAGCACGGCCAGGTGGTTGGCAGCCCCGAAGGCCGAGAGGCCGAAGGAGAAGCTCGAGGGCCGTGCCCGGATGGCCGGCAGCAGCTCCGCGATGGTCGTTCCGGGAACCGAGGGATGGGCCAGGACGAGCAGCGGGCCCTGGCCTAGCCGGGCGATCGGCGTAAAGTCGCCCAGAGGGTCGTATGGCACGTTCCGGAGCACCTGACGTCCCATGACGTGCACGCTCGGCGCGGCCAACAAGGTGTAGCCGTCGGGCGTAGCCGCTCGGACAGCCTCCGCTCCGACGGTCCCGCTCGCGCCCGAGCGGTTCTCTACAACCGCGTTCACACCCAGCCGCTCACTGAGTTTCTGGGCTGCAAGGCGCCCCATGATGTCGGCCGGTCCCCCGGGGGGGTAGGGAACGACGACCCGGATCGTGCGCTGCGGCCAGGGAGTCGTCGCCTGGGCTGAAAGCGGCATGATTATTCCAAGGGTCAGCGCTAGGCGGCGCATCATTGTCCGTCTGGACGTTACCATTGCTTCCTCGCTTCTCTCACCTGCCGGACTGCGAAGCAGGTTTTGCTGGCCCACCCTTGCGGGCGTCTCGGAAAAGCACAGCTACGCGGCCAATTCGCTTGTTCGCAGGGTGCGGTCTGTCCGTTACACGGACAGCGTTCCGAAGCACACAAGAAGCCAAATTGTGGATGCAGTCAACCTTCAAGAGTGGTGGCAGCTGAACCTCGGCGCCGGAGCAGCAGTTAGCCGTTGGCACGTAGGCCGTGCCGGACCTCAGCATCTCCGGTGAGGCTTGCCTCCATTGAGAGCAGAAAGTCGCAATGATTAGATCAAGAACAAGTCGGCCCTGCCCGCGGACAGCCGCGCGGCAGGGCCAAACAAACAAGGCGCGGCATCTACGGCTGCCGCAATTCCCTAAGAAAGGGCGCGCTGCCAGAGATTACTGCGAGACAGTTTCGACGACCTGCTCCGCGTGGCAAAGCTCCTCCTCGCCCTCCATGGAAGGGTCACTCGGGGAGGAGATGTAGCGGACCATGACCCACATGCCGTCGTCCATGTTCTCCACCACCTCGCATACGCTGCCATTCTTGAGGCGGATAGTGTCGCCCGGCTTTAGGTCGAAGATGTTTACCATGTTGGTCGCCCTTTATCGCCGGTCCGCTCAGAAGAAGACTGTCAGGTTCTTCGCGAGCAGGACGTTCTGGTCGAGGATAATCTCTCGCTTCGCAACCTGCCAGCTATCCCCATGCCGGCGGAGCACGTCAGTGCGCTTCCCGACGAGGGTATAGGTCTCGTACTCGACCCGGTTCTGGTAGACTAGGAAACGGCTCTTCACCGTCACTTCCTTTGCCTCCTCGGGGGAAGGATCAACCTGGAGAAGCTGGACGTTTGTGACCATGTGGCAGACGCGCGACAACGGCTCCTCGGCATAGTGTACGCCGGTCAGGATCTGCTCCACTCGCTTGGTCAGCGTCCACTTATCCTCATCGAACCAGCTGATGCCCGAGCCGAGCTTTGTGTTCTCTCGCTCGGCGTGCTGGCCGAACTTCACGTTACGGCGCATCGGCATGAAGTAGACAATGTCGTCCGCGAGGAGATCCAGCCACTCCTCGAAGCGCCGCTCGTCCAGCAACTCAACCTCGGCGTAGAGGAACTCCTCTACTTCCTGCTTCAGCTCATACCAAGCCAGGCTCCGCTTGGATCGGCTCGTCCTGTGCGGAAGAACTGCGGCCACTTGGTCGACGGCGGCCTTTACAACCTCGCTCATGCGTTTCCGCTCCCTTGCTTCATGCGCCCTGATTCTGAGGGATGGGCCCGCCCTGATGGGCAAAGCAGCCCACGTCGATGATGGTGCCCGAGATCACGGTCGCGTCCTCCGACAAGAGAAAGGCGACGGCGCGGGCGAGGTCTTCACCAGTCGCGACCCTCCCGGCGGCCGTGCCCGGCGCGCCGCGGCCGAACTTACTCTCGTCGCCCCGCACGCGCCCCAGGCTCATCCCGCTGACAATCCCGCCGCCGCCCGGAATCACGGTGTTTACCCGGACCTTTTCGTGGAAGTGATCGTAGGCCAGTGCCATGGTAAGAGTGTGGACCGCGCCCTTGCTAGCGGCGTAGGCTGCCATATTGGGCTTGCCGTA
Organism: Roseomonas chloroacetimidivorans; assembly: GCF_049629625.1. NCBI lineage: Bacteria > Pseudomonadati > Pseudomonadota > Alphaproteobacteria > Acetobacterales > Roseomonadaceae > Roseomonas > Roseomonas chloroacetimidivorans. Next base: position 57,049 of record NZ_JBNBZS010000030.1, read on the forward strand.
GCCGGCGCCGGAGCCGACGTTCACTATAGATCCGCCGCCTTGCCGAATCATGTGCGGCAGCACTGCACGCGCGCAGAGGTACGGCCCCTTCACGTTCACCGCCATGATGCGGTCCCACAGGGCCTCGTCCGTGTCCAGCACGGTGCCCAGGGGGCCGATAGCGGCGTTGTTCACCAGTGCGTCGATCCGGCCGAAGCGTTGCAGCGCCACGTCCACGACCCGCTGCACCTCCTCCGCCTGCGTGACGTCGGCCTCAAGCACCTCAGCGTCGAGGCCGCGTTCCGCCAGCTCCGCCCGGAGGCCGGGGATGGCGTTCTCCGCCACGCTGGAGACCTGCCGGGCCTCCACACCGAAGGCCACCACCTTGTGCCCGCGCTTGGCGAGTTCGAGGGTGATGGACCGGCCGATTCCGAAAGTCCCGCCGGTCACGATGACAACCATGACGGCGCCTACTCGGCTGCGACAGCGTGCTGGGTGCCGTCGCGGCCCAGGATGATGTCCCAGTCGCTGTCGTTCAGGTAGCGGCTCCAGGCCCGGTAATAGCCGCGCGCCATCTCCTCAGTCATCTGCGTGCTGACGTTACCGGGCACGAGGTCGTTCATCTTCGAGGCATTCATGGATTGCTGGTAGTTGAAGGGGTACCGCCGGGCGATTGTGCCCATGCTGGCCCGCGTCGCGTACAGCCAGTTCTCCATGTCATCCTGCTCGGTCATGCCGGCCGGGCCGGAGTAGCGCATGTAGTAGTGGCGCAGGTACTCCTTCACCTGGGCCGGCGCGTCGGCGTCGACCAGGAAGAAGCGCCAAGCCTCCGTCTCGGTGGGGCTGTGCGGGTGCCAGGCGCAGAGGCCGCGCGGTTGGCGGCCGTGGTAGGAGGTATTTGGAAAGATTGTGCCCGTGAAGGGAAGAAGGCGGGCCTGCTCGCCAAGGCGGCGCTTCCGCTCCTCGAAGCAGTGGCGGAAGTACTCCTCGATCTCAGGGTCGCTGAGGAAGGAATTCACGTACTCGTTCTGCTCGGGCGCGATGGCGCTGTGAACGCCGTGGCCCTGAAAGAAGCTGACCCAGATGTGCTTAGCCTTTGCCAGCTCGTCGTCGCGCCGGCCCTTCACGCCGGCGGCCGCGCTCGGCCCGATGCCGATTAGGTCCACCGAACGATGGCTGGGGTTGTGGTAAGTGTCGCCGAGGAAGTTCTCTGCGGCGAGCTTCCAGTTCGCGGGGATGATCCACTTGTGGACGCCGATCACCTCGGAACCGCCTTCGCGACCGTCGCGGCAGTCCAGCGCCTGGTCGAGGTGCTGCTTGGCATCGCCGAGATACTCGAAGAAGTCGGGCGCCTGCGCGTCCCAGGAGGCCCAGATGGTGCCCTTGTACTTCACCAGCCGCGGCACCTCGATCAGCGAGTGCTCGGACCGGTCCAGCACGCCATCGTAGAGAGACTTGTAGAGCGGGACGCCCTGCAGCTTGCCATCCGTGGCGTAGGTCCAGCTGTGATAGGGGCAGGTGAAGAGAGAGGTGTTGCCCTGCTCGTAGCGGCACACCTTCATGCCGCGATGACGGCAGGAGTTCAGGAAGACGTGCACCTCGCCCTTCTTGTCGCGGCAGAGGATGACGGACTCCTCGCCCATTCGCGAAGTAAAGAAATCGCCGGGGTTCGGGATCTGGCTCTCGTGCCCGACGAAGAGCCAAGCCCGGGTGAAGAGCTTCTCCAGCTCGAGCTGATAGACTCTCGGATCCACGAAGATGTCGCGGCTAATGAAGCCGCGGTTCGTGTCGACCCACTGGTTGGAGGCGGCGTCGCTCATCCTGTCTCTCCCTATTATCGGCGGGGCCTCGCTCGAGGCCGGTCTTCCGGAGGTCCCGCGGCGCCGATGTCCGTTTCTCGCTCTTCAGGCACCGGCATGTCCGCTGGATGGACATTGTTCTCGATAAAATGGAGTACGCCAGTTCAGACGCGGAAGTCAAGCGATCCGCGCCTGGCAGGACCTTCCCGTTCAGCGCTCCGTGACGAGGAACTTCTCCTGGAACTCGCCACGCGACACCTTCACGGGAATGCCCTCCCGCACGTTCACCGCGTCCGGGCCGAGCATCTCGGACCCCGACTTGCAGTCGGGCGCGGCGAGGGCGTCTAGCTGCTCGGCATAGGCCCGTGCCTGATCGGGCGTCAGATACCACTCGAGCGGCGCGTCTTCCGAAAGGCGGCGCATCCCGACCTGCTTGGCCACGGGGCGGATCACAATCCGCGTGCCCGCGTCCGGCGTGGCGAAATCCAGTTCCTCGAAGGGCTTGTCGGCTGGCGAGGCGGCGAAGAAGCGCAGCGTCGCGCCAAGTTGGCGGAGATCCTCGGCGTCACCGAGCATAAGAACCATCGGGTTGTAGTCACTAGGAAGAAAGCTGTAGCGGAGCATGGGATCCTCACTGACTTGTCCGGCGGGGCGGCATGGCGGCTCCGCCTGCGATGTTCATGCGTCGACGTTCCGCTCACGGTGGGGGCGGACGCGGTCCTCGTCACGCCGGCCGTCAGGATGGGCAACGATTCGTCCGGCATGCAGTTCCGCCAGTGCCGGGCTGCCCAGCAGGGCGAGGTTGCGCTCAACCTCGGCCCGCAGCAGCGCGGCCATCCGCCGCACTCCCGCCTCGCCCGCCACCGCCGCCGCGAACAGCATGGGGCGGCCGACCAGAACCATGCGCGCCCCGAGGGCGAGGGCCTTCAGCACGTCGGTCCCGCGCCGCACGCCGCCGTCGAGTAGCACGGGCATGCCGCCGGCCGCCGCCACCACCGCCGGCAGGATCCGGATCGGCGCCACGGCGTGGTCGAGCTGCCGGCCGCCATGGTTGGAGACGATGACCGCGTCCACCCCGGCTTCCCGCGCCCGGCGCGTGTCGCGCGCCGAGAGCACGCCTTTGAGCACGAGCTGCCCTCCCCACCGCTCCCGGATCCAGCCCAGGTCGGCCCAGGACAGGGCCGCGCGGGCGAGGCGGGAGGACGGGTCAGGCGGCGCGATGATCGGGCCTCCGCGCTCGGCGCCGAAGTTCTCGAAGCGCGGTAGGCCGCCCGCGAGGACCGTGCGCGCCATCATGGCGAGCCAGCGCGGCCGCACTAGCCCGTCCGCCACGAGGCGCGCCGTAGGGCGCACGGGCATGGTAAAGTCCCGGCGCAGGCAGTCCTCCCGGTTCGGTGCGACGGGCACATCCGCCGTGACGACGAGCACCTCGATCCCCGCCCGCTCCACGCGGTCTAGCAGCTTCCCGATGGCGGCGCGGTTGGCCGGCAGGTAGGCCTGGTACCAGCTGCCGGGTGCTGCGCGCGCAACCGCCTCCATCGGCGCGCAGGAGGCGCCGCTGAGCACGAAGGGTATTCCCTCGGCCGCGGCCGCGCGGGCGAGCAGCAAGTCCGCCTCGCGCGCGCAGAGGGCGGCCGCCCCCATCGGGGCGATGCCGAAAGGCGAGGCGTAGGCCTGCCCGAACAGCTCCACAGATTGCCGCGTCGCCGAGACGTCCACCAGCACGCGCGTCTCGAAGGACAACTCCTCGAAGGCAGCTCGGTTAGCGCGGAAGGCTGCGCCGGTCTCGGCCCAGCCGGCTACGTAGTCGAAGACCCCGCGCGGCAGGCGCCGACGCGCCGCCCGTTCCGCGTCGTCCAGTGAGAGCAGGTGGCGCGGATTCATCCGCTCCGCCCGCTCTTCGGCAGGGTGGCCGGCATAGACACTATCGGTCCAGTTGAAGGTTGGCTGCCTTTGCCACGCCGCGCCAGAACTTGATCTCGCGGCCGATGGTGGCGCGGTAGTCCTCGGGGGTCGAGTGGGCCGCGTCCAGCACGAGCGTCGCCAGCCGCTCCTTCACGTCCGGCATTCGCAGAACCTCGGCCGTGGCGGCGTTCAGCCGCGCGATCACCTCCGGCGGCGTGCGGGCGGGGGCGAGGAGGCCGGTCCACAGCACCGCCTCCACGTCGGGCAGGCCCAGTTCCTTCATCGTCGGCACGTCGGGCAGGGCGGCCACGCGCGTGGGCGAGGTGACGGCCAGGGCCCGGATTTGACCGCCCGCGATCCCGCCCATGGCCGGCGCGGGGTCGATCAGGCTCATCGTCACTTCGTTCCGCGCGAGAGCGGTGACGCAGTCCGAGGAGCCGCGATAGGAAATGACTTGAAAGCGGGTGCCGGCGCGCTGGTTGAACAGCTCCGCCGCCAGCTGGAAGCTCGTCGCCGAGATGCCGTAGTTCACGCTGGAGGGGTTGGCCTTCGCGTAGGCGATAAGGTCGGCCAGCGTGCGGTGGGGCGAGTTCGCCGGGACGAGCATCACCAACGGGAAGGTGACGAGATTGGTGACCGGCGCGAAGTCGGTCAGGGAATCATAACTCAGCCGCGCGGTGGTGGCGGGGTTGAACACGATCGGGCCGCTGGCGCCGATAAGAAGGGTGTAGCCGTCCGGCCGCGAGCGCGCCGCCGCCTCGGTACCGACGATGGCCTGGGCGCCGGGCCGGTTCTCTACGATGAAGGGCTGGTTCAGCGCCTCGCCCAGCTTCTGCGCCAGGATGCGGCCGACGAGGTCGTTCGTGCCGCCTGGGGAATAGGGAACGATGACCCGCACGGGACGGTCCGGGTACCCGCCACCCGGGGCGGAGCCCTGGGCCCGCGCGGATAACGGCATCAGAGCCGCGCCCGCCATGCCGCCCATGAGATAACGCCGTGCCAGTGTCATGCCGTTCCTGTCCCTTTTCTGGGCAGCGCCCCCATGTGGGCTCTGCGGACCACTTGTCGCCGTCCTTGGGCGGCAAGCTATGGGAATCCGTTGACATCGTCAACGGAATTGCGGAGATCTCGCTTTCTCATTTATGTTGAGGTCGCATGCCGAAAGATGCGTTGGTCAGCTTGACCGCCCGCTAGCGCGGCACGAAACTGTGCCGAAATTCGAGAACAATGGCCGCGGTGCGGACGCTATAGCCGCGGTGAAACGGCATGGCAGGGGCCAGTGAGGATGGGCGGCGCAGGAGACGGCATCCCACCTGCCAGCCCGTCATCGCGGGAATCCGCAGGTGCCCGCCACATCCGGCAAGAGGAGGAAGCGCCCCCGATGCGCGTCACCATCTGGTCCCTTCCGGGCGGCGCTCGCGCGCTGCGCCTCTCTGCCGCAGAAGCCGAGGGCTGGTCCCTGGGGGACGCCGGTGCGGAGGAGGTTCTGGACGCCGCGATGCTGACCCGCCCGGCGCTGTCCCTGGCGCTGGATCCCGCTGTGCCAGTCTCCCCGAGTGGCGGCCTGCTGGCGACGGCGGCGCTGGATCTCGCGGCGCGGGAGCGCAAGATTCCGGCCGCCCTCCTGCTCGGCGCCGCGCAGCCGGCTCAGATCGAAGCCGCCTCGGCGGAGGCGCCGGCCGCCCCGCGCGAGGCCGCCGCGCTGCGGGCCGCGCTGCTGGACCCGGCCACCCTCATCCTCTCGGCCGAGCCGGGCTCGCTCGGCCCCTCCGGCTTGCGTCGCCTCGCCGCCGCTGCGCGGGTTTTCAACGTGGAGGTGGCGCTGCGCCCCGCGAGCAATCATGTTTTCACGGCGGCGATGCTGCTGCACCTGCGCGCCACGCATCCCTGGCTCGGCCGCACGCCGCCGGACGGGACCGGCCTCCTCGCCGCGCCGCCGGGGCCCGGTTTCGGCCCGCCGCCGGACCCCGCCGCGCTGGACGCCTTGGCGCTGGGACGGGCGGAGTGCGGCGCGTGAGCGCGCCGTCCTTGGTCCGCTCGGTCCGGCTGCGCCGTGTTCGGCTGCAACTCGGCATGGTTTACGTCTCCTCCATGTACGTCATGGCGACGACGGAGCGAACGGTGATCGAGGTCACGCTCGCCGACGGCACGGTGGGGCTGGGCGAGACGCTCGGGTATCCCGACTGCCATGCAGCTACGCTCCGCCTCGCGCCCTCGCTGATCGGGCGGGACGCGATGGACCGCGCCGGCTTCCGGCGGAGCTTCTCCCGCTCGGTCTTTGATAACCGGCAGGGCCGGATTGGCTGGTCGGCCTTTGCCGGGCTGGAACTCGCGCTGTGGGACGCGGCGGGCAAGCGGCTGGGCCTGACGCTGCGGGCGATGATGGGGGCGCCAGGGCCGGTTCCGCCGGTGTCACTCTGCTGTCCGCTGCCGGCCGTGGCGCTGGCGCAGCCCGCCAGCCGCGCGGAGATCGCCGCGGAGTACTGCGACCTCGGACGCACGACGGCGCTGGGGGAACTGGCGGCGGGGCTGGCGGCGCGGCACGGCTTCCGTGCCTTCAAGTACAAGTCGGCGGCGGCGAACCCGGACTGGGACGTGGCCGCAATGGGCGCCCTGCGCGGCGCGCTGGGGCCGGAGGCAGCGATCCGTATCGACCCCAATGCCGGTTACCCCACGGCTGCTGCCGTGCGCCTGGCGGAGCGGCTGCGCCCGCACGCGCCGGAATGGTTGGAGGACCCCTGCGACGACCGGGAGGGGCTGATGCGCCTGCGCGGCGCGACCGGCATGACGGTGGCCACCAACATGGCGGTAATCCAGCCTGACCACATCCCCGCCGCCCTGCGGCACCCCGCGGCCGATGTCTTGCTCGCCGACATCTTCATGTGGGGCGGAATCGAGGGCTGGCGCGACATGGCAACGACCGCCGGGCTGTTCGGCGTCGAGGTAGCGCTGCACTCCCTGTTCGAGACGGGGATCGCCACGGCCGCGAACCTGCACCTGGCCGCCGCCCATCCGGCGGTGCGGCGCGCGACCGATTGCGGCGCGGCCTGGCTGTCCTCGGACGTGGTGACGGGCCTCGGTCCGATCAGGGACGGGACGATGGCGGTGCCGGAGGAGCCGGGTCTCGGCGTCGCGCTCGACGAGGCGGCCATGGCGGCTGCCACGGTGGACGACCGGGTGATCAATTGAAACGCCGCACCGGCAGAGGCGGAGGGGAGGAAACATGGCGTCCGACATCATCGGGGAGCTGACGGCCGCGCTCGGCACCGGGCTGGTTGAGACCGGCGAGGCGATCGATCCGCGCCACCTGCGCGACTGGAAGCTCGCCGCCGCGTCGGGGCAGGGGCCGCTCGCCCTGGTGCGCCCGCGCCGGACGGAAGAGGTGGCGGCCACCCTGCGGGCCTGCGCGGCGCACGGCGTGCCCGTGGTGCCGCAGGGCGGCCTGACCGGCCTCGCCGGCGGCGCCACGCCCGTGCCCGGCTGCGTGGCACTGTCGCTGGAGAAGATGCGCGCGGTCGAGGAGGTCGATCCCGACGCGGCGACGATCACGGTCCAGGCCGGCGTGACGCTCCAGGCGGTGCAGGAGGCGGCGGAGGCCGCCGGGATGCTCTTTCCGCTCGACATCGCCGGGCGCGGCTCCTGCCTCATCGGCGGCAACATCTCCACCAATGCGGGCGGCAACCGCGTGCTGCGATACGGCATGACGCGGGAGCTGGTGCTCGGGCTGGAGGTGGTGCTCGCCGACGGCACCGTGCTGTCGATGATGAACCGGATGCTGAAGAACAACGCGGGCTATGACCTGAAGCAGGCCTTCATCGGCGCCGAGGGCACGCTCGGCGTGGTCACCCGTGCCGTGCTGCGCCTCTTCCCGCAACCCACCAGCGTCTGCACTGCCTTTCTCGCAATTGAGGGCTACGACGGCGTGCTCGAGATGCTGCGGCGCGCCCGCGCCGCCCTCGGCGGGACCCTCGCCGCCTTCGAGGTGATGTGGCCGAATTTCTACCGCGTCGCGACCGAGGGGCTGGGGCACCGCCCGCCCGTCGTGCCGGGCCACGGCGCCTACCTGCTGCTGGAGGCGATGGGCACCGACCAGGAGCGGGACCGGGAGGCCTTCGCAGCCCTCGTCGAGGGCGCTCTGGAGGGGGGCGTGGTCGCGGATGCGGTCCTGGCCCAGTCGGTGCGGGAGAGCCGGAACCTCTGGGCCGTCCGCGACGCCTCGGGCGAGTTCAACAAGGCGTTCTGGCCCTATGTAAGCCACGACGTCAGCATCCCCACCCGGCGGATCGGTACCTTCGTGGAGGACTGCACCGCGCGGCTGCGCAGGACATGGCCGGAGGTTCGCACGGTGGTCTGGGGCCATGTCGCCGATAGCAACATTCACTTCGGCGTGCAGACGGACGGGCGGCCCCTGCCGGAGCATCGCATCTCCGCCGAGGTCTATGCCTGCGTGCGCGACTACGGCGGCTCGATCTCGGCCGAGCACGGCATCGGGCTGCTGAAGAAGCCCTTCCTCGACCATTCCCGCAACGCGTCGGAGATCGAGGTGATGCGCCGCATCCGGGCGGCGCTGGACCCAGCCGGCATCCTCAACCCGGGCAAGGTCTTCTGAGCAACCTTCGCGGCCCGTTCGTTGACAAAGTCCACGGATAGCTTCTAGGTTTTCTGAAAAGGTAGTCCGACTGGCGGACATGAGCATGCCGGCAACAGCGGAGGAACGGTTCGGATGGATCACGAGGACGCTGGCAAGCCCGCCCTGACAACAGCCCCAATGGCCGCCGAGGTCTTCCTAGCCGCGCTGGCCGAGCACGGGGTGGACAAGTTCTTCCTCAATCCCGGCACCGATTTCCCGCCGATCGTCGAGGCGTACTGCGCCGCCGGCCGCCGCAACCCGCGCCTGCCAGACCCGGTGCTGGTGACGCACGAGAACACCGCCGTGACGATGGCGCACGGGTACTTTCTGGCAACCGGGCGGGCGCAGGCGGTCATGGTGCATGTCAGCGTCGGCACCGCGAACACGATCAACGCCGTCGCCGACGCCAGCCGCGACAACGTGCCGGTGCTGCTCTGCGCCGGCCGCTCGCCCGTCACAGAGGTCGGCGCGGTCGGCACGCGCAACCGGCCGATCCACTGGGCGCAGGAGATGTTTGACCAGGCCGGCATGCTGCGCGAGTGGGTGAAGTGGGACTACGAGCTGCGCGATCCCTCCCAGGTGGCCGACGCGGTGGACCGCGCCTTCGAGGTGATGGACGCCGCGCCCCGCCGCCCCGTCTACCTCACCCTGCCGCGGGAGCCACTGGCGGCGCGGGTGGCGGAGGGCATCGCCGTGAACGCCCGCCGTTCCCCGCCGCGCCCGCCGCATCCCGATCCGGAGGACATCGAGACGCTGGCCGGATGGCTCGCCGGGGCGTCGCGCCCGCTGATCGTGACGGCCGGCACCGGCCGCACGGCCGAGGACGTCGCCGCCCTGGCCGCCTTCGCCGAGCGCTTCGCCGTGCCGGTGATCACCTACAACCCCCGCCAGCTCTGCCTGCCGACCGACCATCCGATGCATGCGGGCTTCGACCCCGCCGCGCTGGTTCCGAAGGCCGACCTGATCTTCGCGATCGAATCCGACGTCCCCTGGCTTCCCAGCCTCGTGCGGCCGGCCGCGGACGCCCGGATCGCGCATGTCGGGGAGGATCCGGCCTGGCAGCGCTACCCCATGCGGAGCTTCCCGGGCGACCTCTCGGTGACGGCCGGCGCGACGGTCACGTTGCAGCGCCTGCACCGCGCCGCGGAGGGGCGGATCACCGAGAGTGCGTTGGCGGGCCGCCGCGCCGCGCTGGCCGAGGCCCGGGCCGCGCGCCTGGCCGCGGCCGCGGCGAAGGCGCGGCCGAACGGCAGCGTCATCACACCGGAGTATCTCAGCCACGCGATCGGCGAGGCGCTGCCGGACGCGACGATCGTCAACGAGTACCCGCTGCGGCTGGATCACTGCCCGCGGACGCGGCCGGGCAGCTACTTCCAGCTCGGCCCGGCTGGCGGCCTCGGGTGGAGCCTCGGCGCTGCCCTCGGGATCAAGCTCGCTGATCCCGGGCGGCTCGTCGTCTGCACCATTGGGGACGGCGCTTATATGTTCGCCAACCCCTCCGCGAGTCACTGGACCGCGCAGGTCCACAGCCTGCCCGTGATCACGATCGTCTTCAACAACGAGCGCTACGGCGCCGTGCGCGGGGCGACGATGTCGATGTACGCCAAGGGTGCGGCCGGCGTGGAGGACGGCCAGTTCCTCGCCGACCTCGCATCCGGCACGCGCTGGGACAAGGTGGTGGAAGCCCATGGCGGCTACGGGGAGCGGGTGGAGGACGCGGCGGACCTTCCCGCCGCCCTGGCCCGCGCTCGGCGTGCGGTGGAGGAGGGGCGGCAGGCCCTGCTCGACGTGGTCTGCCCGTACTGAGGGTCGGGCGCCGGGCGTTTATCGTTGACTATATCAACCAATAGCGCGCATATGGTGCTCACGGTCGCCACGGACAGAGGAGGCGTTGACATGCGGTGCCGTCGTTCGGCCGCAAGCAGGGGAGATGTCCCTTGCTGATCGAGCCTCCCGACCGCTTCCTTCCCTACGACGAGGCCGGGCAGCCGCAGGTCCCGATCGCCGGCTACCCGAACACGGTGCGCCGCCATCCGTCCCTGCCGCTGTTCCGCCGCCCGGTGACGCGGACAGAGCTCACCGGCCCGCTTGACCTCGCGCCGAAACTCTGGCCGGGCGACACCAACCTCGCCCTCTCGCCGGAGGGCAGGCCGGCGCTCGGGCAGCTCATCCATGTCTCGGGCCGCGTGCTGGACGAGGACGGGCGCCCGGTCTGCGGCGCGATCGTCGAAATCTGGCAGGCCAACGCCGCCGGCCGCTACTTCAACCCGCTGGACCAGCGGGACGCGCCGCTCGACCCGAACTTCATCGGCAACGGCCGCGCGGTAACCGATGCGGAAGGCGGGTACGCCTTCTTCACCATTCGTCCCGGCGCCTATCCTGTGCCGAACTCCGGTCGCTGGTGGCGCCCGCCGCATGTGCACTTCTCCATCCTCGGACCGAGCAGCCTCTCCCGCCTCGTCACGCAGATGTACTTCCCGGGCGATCCCTTGAACGCGCACGACCGCCTGCTGAACGCGCTGCCCGACCTGGCGGCGCGCGAGCGTCTCGTGGCGCAGGAGGTACCGACGGAGGAGGTGGACGGCGAATGGCTCGCCTACAGCCACCGGATGGTCCTGCGCGGCCGCCACGCCACTCCGGCCCTGCCATGACTGCCGCCGGCCCGGGAGCGATGAGCCGCCCCAACGAGTTCCTGCCGCCCACCGGGTGGCACACGATTGGCCCGTTCTTTCCGCGCACCTTCTTCAAGAAGGGCGACAACGACCTGACGCGCCTGTCGCCTGACGCTGCGCCGACCGCGTGTGGCGAGCGCATTCTGCTGCACGGGCGCGTGCTGGAGCAGGGAGGCGGGCCGTGCGTGAATGCCGTGCTGGAGGTTTGGCAGGCCGACGCGGGCGGTCGCTTTCGCCACCCGCTCGATCCCGCCCACGCCCAGGCCGACCCGGACTTCCTGGGCTGGGGTCGCGCCTGGACGGACGAGGCCGGCCACTACGAGTTCCACACGGTGATGCCCGGCGGCTATGCCGACGCGGCTGGGCCCAGGGCGCCGCATGTGAATCTGGCGGTTCTGGGGTCGGGCATCATGCGCCGTCTCGTCACCACCGTGTTCTTCCCCGACTTCGCAGTAGCGAACAGTCAGGATCCGATCCTGCTCGCCCTGCCGGAGGACGGGCTGCGGCGTCGCCTTGTCGCGACGGAGGACGGTACCGCGGACCACATCCGGCGCTTCCGCTTCGACCTCGTCCTGCACGGCTCCCCCGAGGAGGAGACCCCCTTCTTCGTGGACTGAGCTGCATCTTCCCGAAAACAACAAGGCGCGAAGCAAGCCGAGGCGCCGCGACAAGAGAGGAAACCGTCCGAGATGAGAAGACGTGAGGCCGTCGTGGCACTCGCCACCCTGACCGTAGCGGCGCGGGCCCAGGCTCAGGGCAGCCGCCGGCCCGGGCAGATGATCATCCCATTCGCGGCAGGTGCCTCGGCGGATGGCGTGGCGCGCCTCATCGCTGCGAGTCTCGGACCTCGGCTGGACCGCAACTTCGTCGCGGACAACCGGCCCGGCGCCGGCGGCACGCTCGGCCTGTCGGTCCTGGCTCGTTCCCCGGCAGACGGCAGCGTGCTCGGCACGGGTGCGACCGGCGCCGTCGTCATCAACCCGCACACGCCGGACGCGCAGGCTTTCGATCCCCTGCGCCAGCTCACCCCTGTCGCGCGCATCGCGGATATCCCGCTGGTGATCGTGACGGGCAGCGGCACGGGGCTGCGGACGTTGCAGGATGCGATCGCCCGCTCCAAGGCCGATCGCGCGGGGCTGAGCTACGGCACCACGGGCGCCAACAGTTCCCAGCACCTGGCAATGGTGACGCTGGCGCAGGCGACGGGGGCAAATCTCGTCCACGTCCCTTATCGTGGCAGCGCGCCGGCGGTCACGGACGTGCTGGCCGGCACCTTGCCGCTCGCCAGCGTGGACCTCACCTCGGCGCAGGCGCACATCCAGGCTGGAACGGTGGTGCCCCTCGCGGTGACGGGACCGCAGCGCTCGAAGCTCGCCCCTTCCATCCCCACGATCGCGGAGTCCGGGGTGGCGGGCTACTCCGTCACGGCCTGGATGGGCCTCTTCGGGCCGGCGGGACTGCCTGAGTCCATGCGCGAGCAGATTTCTCGCGCCGTCTCGGAGGTGCTGGCCGAGCCAGAGACGGAGCGCACGCTTCTCGCGCTCTCGACCGAGCCCTCCTACCTCGATGACGCCGCCTTCGCCCGCTTCCTGTCCGACGAGTCTGCGCGCTGGAAGCGGGTACTGGGCAGCATGGGCAAGGTGGAATGAGCGCGGCCGCCGGGCTGGCGGCACCCGCCGGGGCGCTCCGCGCGCGGCTCGAGGCGGAGGGTGTCGCGCCCTCGGTCCTCGTCACCGACGCGGACATCCTGGAGCCGCACCTGCGTGACTGGCGCGGGTGGCACCGGGGGGAGGGGCTCGCGCTTGCCCGCCCCCGGACCGTCCAGGAGGTGCAGGAGGTTCTGCGCGCCTGCCACGACCTTGGCCTTGCCGTCGTGCCGCAGGGCGGGAACTCCAGCATGTGCGGAGCCAGCGTGCCTGCCTCGGGGCGCCCCCCGGCGGTGGTGTTGAGCCTCTGCGCCATGGACCGCGTCCGACACATGGACGCCCCGGGATGGAACCTCGTCGCGGAGGCCGGCTGCACCCTGGGTGCCGTGCAGGCAGCCGCCCGCGAGGCCGGGCGCCACTTCGGCCTGGACCTGGGTGCCCGGGACACGGCCCGCATCGGCGGGCTCGTCTCCACGAATGCCGGCGGGATGGGCGTGCTACGCTACGGCACCATGCGCGACCAGGTGCTGGGGCTGGAGGTGGTGCTGGCCGATGGCACGCTCTGGAATGGGCTCCGTGCCCTGCGAAAGGACAACTCGGGCCTGGACCTGAAGCAGCTCTTCATCGGCACGGAGGGAACGCATGGCGTCGTTACCGCTGCCTGCCTGCGGCTCCACCCCCCGGAAACCTATGCCGCGAGCCTGTTGCTCGCCCTGCCGGACCTCGTCGCGGCGAACCGGGTGGCGGAGATTGCAATGCGCCTGGGCGGGCGTGCCCTGAGCGCGCTGGAGCTGGTGCCCGGCATGGGGCTCGCCCTCGCCGCCGAGATACTAGGCGGCCCCCTTCCGATGCCGGAAAACCACACTTGGAACGTGCTGCTACACCTTGCCGGCGAAGAGCCAGTGGAGCCGCTCGCGGAGGCCATCGCCTCGGCCGCGATGGAACAGGGGGCGGCGCTGGACGGGGTGCTTGCTCAGTCCGGTGCCCAGGAGGCGCGGCTCTGGGCACTGCGCGACGCCTTCTCCGAGGCCCATCGCCTGCTCGGCCTCTCCTTTCGCTTCGACCTCGCCGTGCCGCTGGGGAGGATCACGGCCCTTGCCGAGGCGCTGATGCCCCCCGTCCTGCGCCTCGCGCCCGGCGTCCGCTTCTTCATCTTCGGCCATCTCGGCGACGGCAATCTGCACGTCTCCATCGCCCAGCCCGAGAGAGCTGAGGCCGCTTCCTTCGCCGCCCTGCGCCCGACGATCGAGAAGGTGGTGCACGAGATAGTCTGGCGGAGTGGCGGCACCATCAGCGCGGAGCACGGCATCGGCCAGCTGCACCGCGACGAGATCGCGCTGCAGAAGCCGGCGGCGGAGCTGGCGCTGATGCGCGCCGTAAAGAGCATGCTGGATCCCAAGGGGATTCTGAACCCCGGCCAACTCCTGCCAGACTGAAGGCGCTCAAAGAGGATATGCGGATGACGACGATGACCGGCGGTCAGGCCCTGGCGCACCAGCTGGTGCTGGAAGGGGTGACAGATGTTTTCGGAATCCCCGGCGTCCAGCTCGACTGGGCGGTGGACGGGTTGCGGCAGGTCGCCAACCAGGTCCGCTTCACCGTGCCGCGACACGAGCAGACCACCTCCTACATGGCCGATGGCTACGCGCGCGCCAGCGGCCGCTTCGGCACCTGCATGATGGTGCCGGGTCCCGGCATGCTGAATGCCATGGCCGGCCTGTCCACCGCCTATGCGTGCAACTCGCCAGTGCTCTGCATCGCCGGCAACATCTACGGTCCGGCAGTAGGCAAGAACCTCGGCCTGCTGCACGAGATCAAGAACCAGACAGGTGTGCTCGCCTCGGTCACCAAGTGGCAGGGCACCGCGTCTACCCCTGCCGAGGTCCCGAACCTCGTGCGGGAGGCGGTTCGCCAGCTTCGCACCGGGCGCCCAGCGCCCGTCGGCATCGAGATCGCGCATGACGTGTTGAGCGCGAGCGGCGAGGTAGACCTGATCACCCCGGACGCCGAGGACCTGCGCCGGAAGCCGGACACCGCCGCGGTTGAACGAGCTGCCGCGATCCTGGACGGCGCGGGCTTCCCGGTGATTTTCGTCGGCGGCGGCGCGCTGGCGGGCGAGGCGCCGGAGGCCCTTCGGGCGCTGGCCGAGCGCTTGCAGGCACCAGTGGTGATGGGTGAGAACGGCCGCGGCGCTCTCTCGGACCGCCATCCGCTTGCTCTCAACGCTCTCGGCGGGCGGGCAGTCTTCCCCCATGCGGATGTGGTGCTTGTGGTCGGTAGTCGCTTCGTGGATACGGCGGTCGGCAACCCGGCCTGGCCGTCCGACGCGGTGCGTTACATCTATCTCAACATCGACCCCTCCGCCTGGGCGCCACCGCGCAGGGCCGAGGTGGCGATCGAGGCGGACGCGGCGCTCGGCCTGAGGGCGCTGGAGGGCGCCGTGTCCCGCCGCCCCGCCCGGGGGGACGACCTGGACCGCGTGCGTGCCTGGGCAGTTGCCCAGTCTGACGCGATCCGGCCGCAGCGCGACTTCGTGCAGGCGATCCGGAACGTGCTTCCCGACGACGGCATCCTGGTCAATGAGCTTACGCAGGTCGGCTACTATGCTCGCTTCGCCTACCCGGTATATCGACCCGGGACCTTCATTGGTCCGGGCTACCAGGGCACGCTCGGCTATGGCTTTCCCACGTCGCTGGGTGTGGCCGCGGGTGCCTTGGGGCGACCGGTCGTCGGCATCACAGGCGACGGCGGTTTCGGCTGGGGCATGCAGGAGCTGGCCACGGCCCGGAAGTATGACCTCCGCGTCGCCACCGTGGTCTTCAACGACGGGCACTTCGGCAATGTCCACCGCATGCAGGAGGACCAGTTCGGCACCGCCTTCGGCACCGGGCTGAAGAACCCCGACTTCGGGAAGCTCGCCGAGGCATTCGAGGTTCCCTACCGCCGAGCTGACGACGGTGAGGCGCTGGAGCGGACCCTCCGCGAGGCACTCGACGCCGGCGGGCCAACGCTGATCGAGACGCGGGTGGGCGGGATGCCAAGCCCCTGGCACCTGATGCGGCTTCGTAACCCGCCCTTCGTCAAGGCGCAGCCGGCGCCGCCCAACCCACTCGGCGAGCCGCCGACGGGTGTGGGCGCGGCAGAGAACTGAGGACGGGCTTCTGTTATCGCCCGGGCAGGCGGAGCAGCAGCACCTGTCCGTGGCCAGGATAACAATTCTGCGGTTTCGCGTAGGGCTCTCGCAGAGCCGTACAGGATGCTGGAACAGGGATGGAAGTGGATTCGAGATGAACACGCGCGCTACGACGAAGCACAACGAAGCTGACGACTCTCGCCCGCTCGACGAAGCGCCCTTGGGCCGGCGGGCCGTGCTCGGCACCGGTGCGGCGCTGCTCCTGTCCTCAGGAGCAGAAGCACAGACGCGGGCCGGCCCGATCTTTGATGCCGGTCCGACATCCTGGACGGCGACGGCGGCGATTAGGCGGATTAGGAACGGCGACATCAAGGCCGAGGATTACGTCCGGGCGCTGCTGCGGGAGTACGAGCGCCACCGTTCCTTGAACGCCGTGACTTGGATCAACGATGATCGTGCCCTGGAGGCGGCGCGGTCCATCGACACGCGCCGCGCGCAAGGCGGGGAGCTGCCGCCGCTTGCGGGGCTTCCCCTCATCGTTAAGGACAACATTGCGACCATAGGTTTTCCGACCTCGGCCGGAACGCCCGCGCTCCGCGGCGCTGTGGCGCGCTCGAACGCGCCGGTCATGCAAACCCTTCTCGACGCCGGCGCCCTCGTCCTCTGCAAGGGCAACATGCACGAGCTCGCCGTCGGTGGCACTTCGTCCAATCCTGCCTTCGGGGTCGTCCGCAATCCCTACGACCCCGGTCGTATTCCCGGTGGGTCGAGCGGCGGTGTTGCAGCCGCTATCGCCGCGCGGTTCTGCCCGGCCGGACTCGGCACGGACACCGCAGGTTCCGTGCGAATCCCCGCCGCATTCTGCGGCATCGCCGCGCTCCGGCCCACGACGGCGGGCGACCGCCGACTGTCGCGCTATTCCCTGGATGGCGTCGTGCCGCTCGTGCTCACGCTCGATACGATCGGGCCTATGGCGCGCAGTGTCGAGGACGTAGCGCTGCTCGATGCCACCATCACCGGCCGGCCGCGGCCGGAGCGAGCCGGGTTGCGCGGGCTTCGTCTCGGCATCCCGCGTATTCCCTATTGGGAGGCGGTCGACCCCGAGGTTTCACAAGTTCTGGAGGCGAGCCTCGCACAGCTGCGGGAGCGCGGCGTCGAGCTTGTCTCGGTGGAAATGGCGGACCTGATCGCGCGCGCGAACGATCTCTACGTGACGCTTTACAATGGGGGCTTCGTCCACGACCTGGAGGCCTATCTCGCCTCCGCTGCACCAGAGGTCAGCCTCGACGCGGTCATGGCGGGCCTGAGCAGCCCGGACGTGCGCGCGCGCTTCGGGGCGCTCCGAGCACCGACCACGCCGCGTGAGACCGTCGCTCAGGCTCTCGCGACCGTGCAGCCACAGCTTGCCCGCGACTACGCCGAACGCCTCCGTGCAGCGGGAGTCGAGGCTGTCGCCTTCCCGACCGAACCGCTCGTTGCTCCGCTGATCCGCGACGGCGGGGACAGCTACGATGACGAGATCGAGGTGGGGGGACGAAAGGTCGGCCGGATGGCGATTGTGATCCGCAACACGCGGCCAACCGGCGGGATCGGGGTGCCCGGTGTTAGCATCCCCGCCGGCCTCTCCGCCTCGGGGCTTCCGGTGGGGCTAGAACTCGACGGGCTGCCGGGCCAGGACGCACGCCTCCTCGGCATCGGTATGGCACTTGAGGACGCGCTCGGGCCGCTGCCGCCTCCGGATCCCATGCGGCTCAGGCGCTGATCTTGTCGACGCGAGCACTCGACAATCCATCCGGGCTCACGTCAGACGGCCGGTTTGAGTAGCCGGCATCCTGCTTGGTCCTCGGTGCAGATAGCTTCGGTTGCCCCGCGGGCCGCGTGATTGCAGCCAGGGATATGAGCGGGCAGAGCTTCTTTGCGACGATGGCCGGCATCAAGGCCTCGAACTCGGAGCTGATCTGGGGTGGGCCTGGGTGATCTCGGCGGTTAGTCAAAGCCGTGGTGCCGGCCCGACCTGCGGTACCGGTCAAACGGTGGCGCAGCACCTGTCGGCGGCACCTGCAGGCCCTCCCGGTCCGGGAAGTGTTGGTTCTGATCCGGCTCCGGTTCGTCCGCCCTCGGTGCGGCAACGGCACTTGCGAGCGGCAGATCTTTCCCGAGCGCTCCAGGCGCAAGATCTTCCCGGTGCGGAAGCGGGCGCATTGGATTGCATAATTCCAGCGGGCGGAGCCTGCACTGAATCGCTTGTGATCCAGGGTGTGGATGGAAGCTGGGCACTGGGCAGCGCTTGAAGGCAGCATGGCCGGGACTGGCTTATACTAACCGCCTCAGAGTTTGACCTGCGCCCAGGAGCGGCGCGTGATGGAGGCGATCTGCTCGGGTATGCTCATCAGCGCGGACCAGACGTGGCAGCAGGCATCCACAAGAGCGTCGTAGCTGTCCCACACGCGGTGACTGAGCAGGTTCTGACGTAGGAACTTCCAAATGTTCTCGATGGGTTCAAATCCGGCGCGTAGCGGGGCAACGGCAGGAGGCTGATATTCTCGCGCAGGCGCAGCCTGGGTGAGGTGTGCCAGCCCACGCCGTCGAGCACGAGGACGGCGTGCGCGCCCTGGGTTACGCAGCGGCTGATCTCGGCCAGGTGGATGTTTATGGCATCCACGTTGACGCCGGGCAGCACG
Organism: Roseomonas chloroacetimidivorans; assembly: GCF_049629625.1. NCBI lineage: Bacteria > Pseudomonadati > Pseudomonadota > Alphaproteobacteria > Acetobacterales > Roseomonadaceae > Roseomonas > Roseomonas chloroacetimidivorans. The sequence continues at coordinate 75,494 of NZ_JBNBZS010000030.1, forward strand.
ACAGCCGCGCCGACGGCGAGCTCGGGGCAAACCGCACCGAAGAGCCAGGCCCAGGTATCGCGGTGATCACGTACATCCCGTGGGCGCATGCCCCGCTTCGTCCTGATCCGTGCGAGCGTACCCTGCTGACCCGCACGGGCTTCGTTCATAAACCAGATCTCAAAAGGCGTGCGCGGGCGATGTCGTCTGGCCCGGCACGACCTTCAGATGTCTCGGGTTTGGGTCTGGCGAGCTTTCGTCGCGCCCGGAGGCGTTCCCTGACGATCTGATCGGGTGTCGTGCCGTCGAGGACGCGCTGGCGGCGGGCATTGTAGGCGACGTTGAAGCCCCGGAGCAGCTGCTCGAGCTGGGCATGGGACCAAATGGTGATGCCGAGCACCTCGCTGCCGACCCGACCGTTGAACCGCTCCACCATCCCGTTATCCGGCATCATGCCCTTGGTGCCTCGATGTTTCTGCTGATCCTGCTGGACCGGCGCTATGGTGAGACCATCCGGGACATGGGGCACCGGGAGCACGCAAGTGCGGGCAGGCCGACGTTCAACCATGGGTTGCGAGCCCGAGCCGTTATCTGGCCGCCCCTGCGGCTCGCCCGGATGCGCTGCGAGCGTGGCTCCGTAGTTGCCGTGTTGCCCGCCAGCTCCCGTGAGGTGAACAGCAAGGCAAGGAGGCAAGCCGGTGAGAGTCGTGGGACTGGATATCCACCGCGTGTTCGCCGAGGCCCTGATGCTGGACGACGGCAAAGTCGTCCGCCTCGGGCGGGTCAGCATGACGCGGGAGCATTTGGGGGCATTCGCCCGGACGCTGGCGCACGACGACCACGTCGTCGTGGAGGCGACCGGCAATGCGGCCGCGGTGGCCGAGGTGATCGCACCGCATGTCGGGCGAGTGGTGATCGCCAACCCGCGTCAGGTGCGGCTGATCGCGCACGCCAAGATCAAGACCGACACGATCGACGCGACAGTTCTGGCCAAGCTTTACGCCAGCAACTTCCTGCCCGAGGTCTGAGCTCCGGACGCGGGGACCCAGGCGATGCGGCGGCAAGTGACACGGTACAACCAGATCGTGCGCCAGAGGGTGCGGTTGCGGACCATCACGCAGTCCATCCTGCACGCCCACCTGCTGCCGCAGTGTCCACACGCCGAGCTGTTCGGCATTCGCGGCCGTACCTAGCTCCTGACTCAGCCTCTCCCACCGGACGAGCGGGAGGCTGTGGAGCGGCACCTGCGCGAGTACGACCGCCTTGGCGAGGACTTGAAGGTTGTCGAGCGTGAGCTGGCCCGCGAGGCTTTGGCCAGTACCAGCATCAAGCGTCTGATGACTATCCCGGGCGTCGACATGGTGGTCGCCGTCGGGCTGGCCGCGGCGATCGGCCCGATCAGCCGGTTCAAGGGACCAGAACAGCTCGTGGCCTACATCGGCCTGAACCCGAGTGTTCATCAGTCCGGCGAGGGGCGACCGCAGCACGGCCGCATCACCAAGCAGGGCAGGTCGCACGCGCGAAACATGCTGGTCGAGGCCGCATGGCAGGCCGTGCGCGGCCCCGGGCCGTTGCGGGGGTTCTACCAGCGGGTCGCCGCCCGGCGCGGCACCCATACCGCCGCCGTCGCGGTCGCCAGGAAGTTGGCCGTCATCGTCTGGCACAGGAACCGTCAAGTTGGCCAGCCACGAGCTTGCCCGAGCGGTCCACCGCCGGGTAGTCGGGTGGGATGACCGCATCCGCCTGCCCGAGCTTCGCTGGGTATCGCTTCCCGGTCGAGATCATCAGCCAAGCG
>NZ_JBNBZS010000031.1:0-71010 GCF_049629625.1 Roseomonas chloroacetimidivorans
CACGCCGAGATCGGCGGGCTTGATCGTCTCGATCGGCTTCTTGCGGGCCTTCATGATGTTCGGAAGGCTGGCGTAGCGCGGCTCGTTCAGGCGCAGGTCGGTGGTGACGATGGCCGGAAGCTTCAGCTTCACCGTCTCCAGGCCGCCATCGACCTCACGGGTGACATTGGCCGCACCGTCGGCGATCTCGACCTTGCTGGCAAAGGTGCCCTGGCCCCAGCCGAGGAGGGCGGCCAGCATCTGGCCGGTGGCGTTCATGTCGTCATCGATGGCCTGCTTGCCGAGGATGACGACCTGCGGGCCTTCCTTCTCGACAATGGCCTTCAGCAGCTTGGCCACCGCGATCGGCTCGACCGTGTCAGCGGTCTCGACCAGGATGCCGCGATCGGCGCCCATGGCGAGGGCGGTGCGGATCTGCTCCTGCGCCTGGGACGGGCCGATGGAGACGGCCACGATCTCGGTCGCGATGCCCTTCTCCTTCAGGCGCACGGCCTCCTCGACGGCGATCTCGTCGAAGGGGTTCATGGACATCTTGACGTTCGCGGTCTCGACGCCCGTGCCATCCGGCTTCACCCGGACCTTCACGTTGTAATCGACGACGCGCTTGACGGGGACGAGGAGCTTCATGCCGGGCGACGGTCCTCTGGCAGGCGCCGGTGCCCGGAAGGGCGAGCGGCGGCGTGTTTGGGGGACCGTGGTCGGCCCCGGACGGGCGGGCGCAAGGCCCGTCGCCGGGCTTCGCATCCGCGGAATCGAAGGGGTCTATACGGCCCGCCCCCAGGCGCGGCAAGCGGTGGGGCGGGGCGGCGCTTCAGCCGCGCGACAGCAGAACCAAGAGGGCAAAGAGGATCAGGGTGACGCCCTGGATCGTCACGCGCCAGCGCATCAGGGCATTGGAGCGGCGCTGATCGTCGCTGCCCCGCACCATGCCGGCCATGCCCATGAAGAGCGTGGCCAGGGTGGCAAGCATCCCGAGGCCGACAAGGATCGTGAGGAGCGTGATCATGATCCGCATGATCTGGGCATCATGCCGCTGCGCGCAACGGTTAGGCCTGCCTGTCCGCCTCATGCCAGGGGTGCGGCGGGAACGGGCGTCCGGTCAGCTTACCCGGCTCAGCTTGCCCGTCGCTTACCTTTGGCGGGCACATCCGGCACCGGTTCGGGGCCAACCATCTTGCGTACCACGGCCAGCAGGGCGGCCTTGGTGGGAAAATCCAGCATGCGGTAGGCGCGCAGGAGGGCTTCCTCGTCACCAGCCAGCAGGCCGAGGCTGCCTTGGTCCTCCTCCAGCACCTCGGCTGGTGGAGCGACGTCCGGGTCCAGGCCAACAAGCCAGGAGACCGAGGTGCCGAGCACCTCGGCCAGGCGGACCAGCCGGGCGCCACGGGGAACAGTGGCCGTGCCTTCCCGCAGGCGGAGGAGGAGGTCAGGCGGAAGGCCGGCCTGGCGGAAAGCCTCCTCGGGCGAGAGATCCAGGCGCTCCAGGCGCGATTCGATCAGCTCGACCATCGGGGGCGGGGTGTTGTCCTGATCCATCGGGCTCCGGGCTGGGGTTAGGTTGCTCCGGGGTGATATGTAGGGATTCACCGGACAGGAGTGGACGGGAGGAGCAGCCATGGCCGTTGAGGATCGCCGGATTCTGGACCTTTTCGGCATCGAGCTGCCGATCATTCAGGCGCCGATGGCCGGGGCGACGACGCCTGAGATGGTGATCGCGGCGAGCGAGGCGGGTGGGCTCGGCTCCCTGCCGGCCGCCCAGTACGCGGCGGGGCCCTTCCGGGAAGCAGTGGCGGCGGTGCGGGCCGGCACCTCCCGCCCGATCAATCTCAACTTCTTCGCCCATGTCATGCCGCCCGAGGATCCGGCGCGGCAGGCAGCCTGGCGCGCCCGGCTGGCGCCCTATTACGCCGAGGCCGGGCTGAACCCCGCCATGCCGGTGCCCGCCGGGGGGCGTGCGCCTTTCGATGCGGATTTCTGCGCGGTGGTGGAAGAATTCCGGCCCGAGGTGGTCAGCTTCCATTTCGGCCTGCCCGAGGCGGAGCTGCTGGCGCGGGTGCGGGCGGCCGGGTGCAAGGTGATGTCCTCCGCCACCACCGTCGCGGAAGCAGTCTGGCTGGCGGAACACGGGGTTGATGCCGTGATCGCCCAGGGATTTGAGGCCGGAGGGCACCGCGGGAATTTCCTGACCCATGACATGGCCACCCAGCTCGGCACCATGGCGCTGGTGCCGCAGGTGGTGGATGCGGTGGGCGTGCCTGTGATCGCGGCGGGAGGAATCGCGGATCGCCGGGGCGTGCTGGCGGCCTTTGCGTTGGGCGCGGCTGCCGTGCAGGTCGGCACCGCCTATCTCTTCACGCCCGAGGCGAAGATCCCGGCCGCGCATCGCGCCGCCCTGGGGCGGGCCGCGCGGGATGGCACGGCGCTGACCAATCTTTTCACCGGGCGGCCGGCGCGCGGGGTGGTCAACCGCATCATGCGGGAGGTTGGGCCACTGTCGGACCTTGCTCCCCCCTTTCCGACGGCGGGCGGGGCGCTGGCGCCGCTGCGGGCGCGGGCTGAGGCGGAGGGGCGGGACGATTTCACCAATCTGTGGTCCGGCCAGGCAGCCGCCCTGGCAAAGGAGATTCCGGCGGGCGAGCTGACGCGGCAACTGGCGGGGTGCTGAGGCTGGCGCCACAGGCGCTGGTATGTGGCATTGCCTGAGCGGCGGAAGTTAAGAGGAGATTAACAAAGGTCAGGGTTCCCTGCTTGACCTTGACGGATCGCCTGGGGTCCAAACCCGCCCCATGCGGTGTCCCACCCCCCTTCTGGCCCTGCTGGCCATTCTGTTCGCGGCGCCGGCCCTGGCCCAGGCGCCGGTCCAGCCGCCGGCCCGGACGACGGCTCCGGCCACGCCTGCGCCTGCCACGGCAGCCGCAACGCCTTCCCCGGCGGAGGCGGAGCGGCTGTTGGGCCTGCTGCGTGACGATGCGCGGCGGGCCGAGCTGATCCGGAACCTGGAGGCGCTCTCGGCGGCTTCGCGGATGGGGGGCGCTGGCGCGGCCGCAGCACCCGGCGCGGCGCCGGCTACCACGCCCCCTGCTGCGGCGCCGGCCAACACCACGCCGAGCGGGGCCGCCCCTGAGCCGGCTGCACCGGCGAATGGGACCGCGCCCGCGCCTGCGGCGCCGGCGGATGCCGGGGTGCTCGCGCCTAACACTCTGGGGGCGCAGCTGTTGATGGGGGCGTCGCAACGGCTGGCGACGCTCTCGGACCAGATCGTCACCAGCATCCAGGCGGTGACGGACCTGCCCAACATCATCTCCTGGGCCTCGGGCGTTGCACGCGATCCGGTGACGCAGGTGCGGGTTTTCGATGCCTCCTGGAAGCTGGCACTGCTCTTCGGGCTCGGGCTGCTGGCGGAATGGGTGGTGTGGCGGGCGCTGGCGCGGTGGCGGGACAAGTTGGATGCCCATGCGCCGGAGCAGGAGAATGTCTGGACCTGGTTCCGCCGCATTCCCTATGTGCTGGCGCGGCTGGTGCTGGACCTGCTGCCTGTCGGCGCTTTCGCCATCATCTCCTACGGCATGGTTCGGGCTGTGCAGCCGCTGCCGACGACGGAGCTGGTGCTGCTGCTGGCGAACAACGCCTACATCGCCATCCGGGCGGTGATGGTGACCTCACGCATGCTGTTCTCGCCCAATTCGGCGCATCTGCGGCTAGTGCCGCTGCATGACGAGACAGCGGCCTACATCACGGTATGGCTGCGGCGGATCGTGGCGGTGCTGGTGGTGGGCTGGGCGGTGGCCGAGGCGGGGCTGCTCTTTGGTGTGCCCTGGGCCGTTTACGATGGGATCACGCGGCTTGCGCTGCTGATCGCCTCGCTCTTCCTCATCATCATTGTCATGCAGAACCGCCATCTTGTGGCGGACCGGCTGCGGGCGCCGGAGCTGAAGCCCGGGGACCACCCGGACCGGTCCCGCCGCCTGTTCCGCGCCCTGCGGGACCGGCTGGCGGAGATCTGGCATGTGCTGGCCATTCTCTACCTTCTGGCGCTCTGGGGTGTCTGGGCGCTGGAGGTGCGGGACGGCTTCGAGCGGCTGCTGCGGGCGAGCGCGCTGACCCTGGTGGTGCTTGGTGTCGCCAAGCTGGCGGATTACGCGCTGCGGCGACTGCTGGAGCGCGGCTTCCGCATCACACCGGACCTGGCGAAGCGCTATCCGGGGCTGGAGCAACGGGCAAACCGCTACCTTCCCGTCCTGAAGGGCGTGGTTTCCGGCGTGGTGAGTGTCATCACCCTGCTGCTTCTGCTCGAGGCATGGGGGATCGAGGCCTTCAGCTGGTTCGCCCGCGGGCAGCTCGGGGCGCGGGTGGTGAGCAGCCTGGTATCCATCGGGCTGACGGCACTGGCGGCGCTGACCGTATGGGAGGTGGCGAATGCCGCCATCCAGCGGCGGCTGACCAAGCTGTCGCGCGATACCCAGGCCGCGCGATCGGCCCGCATCCGCACGCTGCTGCCGATGCTGCGGACGGCATTGATGATCGTCATCGTCATCTTCGTTGCGCTGAACGTGCTGAGCGAGATCGGGGTGAATGTGGCGCCGCTGATCGCTGGTGCCGGTGTCGTCGGTGTCGCCATCGGTTTCGGTTCGCAGACGCTGGTGAAGGACGTGATCACCGGCATGTTCCTGCTGCTGGAGGATGCGGTGGCGGTGGGCGACACCGTCACGCTGGGTGCGCCGCAAATGACGGGCGTGGTGGAACAGCTCTCCATCCGCTCCATCCGGCTGCGTGCGCTGGACGGCTCCGTGCATATCGTGCCCTTCAGCGCCGTGACCTCCGTGACCAACCAGACCCGCGACTTCGCCTTCGCGGTGGTTGATGTGTCGCTGCCCTATGGCGAGGATACGGACCGCGTGACGAAGGTGCTGAAGGAGATATCCGCCGAGATGCGGCAGGAGCCGCGCTGGGCCGCCGCGACGCGCGACGAGATCGACGTGATGGGCGTGGACAAGCTGCTGGAAACCGGCGTGGTGGTGCGGGCGCGGATGAAGACCGATCCCTCCCAGCGGCACCCGGTGGCGCGGGAGCTGAACCGCCGCATCCAGGCGCGCTTCGAGGCGGAGGGGATCAAGATCAACTCGCCCTGGCGAAAGACGCCGGAGGAGGAGGCCGCGGAGTCGGAGGCGCAGCCGGCGGCGTGAGTGGCCTCATCCCTGCGCGAGGCGCATGGCTGCCAGCCGAACGGGAGCTTGCGTTCCGCTGTGGTGGCCATCAGTCTGGCCCCATGTCGTTCTTCCGAACCACGCGCGGGCGCCGAATGCGCCGAATTACCCGCCCGGTCGCCTGACCGGCGCGCAGGCTGATGCCTGCGGCGCGCGGGCGGGCGGCCGGGCCAAAGCCCCCGCCCACCCTTTCCGGAAGAGACACCCCGTTCATGTTCGATGCCGTTCCCGGTGCCCTTGTTGAGGCGCCCGCTTCCGTTCCTGCGCCTGAGGAAGGCGAGCGCGTCCTCGCCATCCGCTATCTGCTGCGTGCCGAGCCCTCACCGGGGCTGCTGCCGCGGCTGCTGCAGCCCTTGGCCAAGCGCGACCTGACGCCGGAGCGCTTCCGGGCGGGGCGCGAGGGCGCGGCAATGCGGGTGGAGATCGCGGTGACCATTCCCGAGGGCATGGTGCATCTGGTGGCCGGCAATCTCCGCTCCGTGGTCGGGGTGACGCGGGTGGAGGTAGAACACGGACGGGTGGCCGGGCTGATCGTTTAGAGCCCTTTCGGAAAGACGTTGAATCAGCTGAGGCGGTTAGCGGCGCCTGGATAAGGGTGCCGCATGTGGAACCCGAAGCATCGTCGCGCCTGTGGCCGATGCGGGCTGCGCTATCCCAGTGATCTGACCGATGCCGAACAGGTGCTGATCGCGCCGCTGATCAGGCCGGCCAAGCGGGACCGACGTCTTCCTCGTCCGGTAGCGCTTCCGAGGCCACCTGCCTGCGTCACAGTCTTGCTCATGCAGGGCTGCGCAAGGTCACACATCAACGCCGCTTGAAGCTGATCTCTCGGTGCTTCCCGTGGCGCAGAAATCCCGGCGGGCAAAGCTGCAACCGTGGGTAGAGAGCCATGCGCCCATGGTACAGTGTGCTTTGGCTTCCTTCAGCGGCTTTCAAAATGAACGCTCTCTCTGGCATGCGCATCGCGGCAAGGCAGGAAGCAGTATCGAACGAAGTCACACCATGGTGGGAGGCACCATGGTTCATGATACTCTGCATGTTCCTTATCGCGGCGCCGCTCATCTGGCCCGATATACCCGGGTTGACCGACCTGCCCGGTCATCTTGGACGTTATAAGATTGCAGTTTCTCTTCAGCATTCGGAGGATCTTCGCCGGTTCTATGAATTCGAATGGGCGCTGGTGCCGAATCTCGGGGTTGATCTGATAGTTGTCGCGCTCTCTCGATTCATCGATGTCGAGCTTGCGGTTAAGCTTATTGCTCTAATGACGCCACCCCTCACCCTCCTGGGTTTTCTCTTGGTGGCGCGAGAGGCACATGGCCGCATATCTCCAACCTATCTTTTTGCGGCTCCACTCATTCTTGGTTACCCCTTTCAATATGGATTCCTGAATTTTACGCTTTCGGTTGCGTTCGCCTTCCTGGCTTTGGGCTTATGGCTGCGCCTTGGGCGATCCGGGCGCATTGGGCTTCGGGCCGCCCTGTTCGTTCCTTTGTCGCTCGCTGTCTGGCTGGTACAAGCCTTTGGCTGGGGCATCTTGGGGCTGCTCGCTTTTGCTTCCGAGATCACGCGCCAGTTGGATCTGAACCGCGCCTTTCCGAAGGCTGCTGTGTTGGCCGTGTATCGTTGCTCCCCGCTGGTTGCGCCGTTGGCGCTGACGCTTGCCTGGCAAAGCGGTAACGCAGAGGCGGCAACTGGAGATTGGTTCAATATCGCATGGAAACTGACCGCGCTTTTAAACAGCTTGCGTGATCGCTGGATTTTTCTCGACCTGGGATCGATCTGCCTGCTCCTATTTTTTATCTATTGTGGCGCGCGCGACCATAAGCTTGCCTATGCAAGGAGCTTGGTGCTCGGTGCAATTCTCCTCTTGTTGGCAGTCCTGTTTCTGCCCCGTATTCTGCTTGGTGGCGCGCATGTGGATAGCCGACTTGCACCCTATGTTTTGGCGGTTGCGATCCTCGGCATACGTCCCTCGCTGACGGGATCCTACAGGTTTGCCAACCTGCTGGCTCTCACTGGTCTTGGCTTCTTTCTTGTTCGTGTTGGATCAAACGCAACGAGTCTGTGGCTTTATGACCGGAGCTACGATGCTGAGCTGCGGGTTCTGGACTACATCCCGAAAGGCGCGCGTGTTGCTGCGTTTGTTGGTGCCGAATGCCACCCACGTTGGGCGACATCACGTCTCGAACATCTGCCGGGAATGGCGATAGTTCGCAAGGATGCCTTTTCAAACGACCAATGGACGGTGAGCGGCAGCCATTTACTTCATGTCAGGTCGCCCTGGACGCATTTCGTCGATCCGTCGCAGTTTGTAACTGCTCAACCATGCGGCAAGGAGAAATGGCAAACCATTGAGGAGGCTTTGACACGCCTGCCGCGAGAGAACTTCGACTATGTTTGGCTCGTGAATCCTCCTCCCTACGAAGCAGCGCTAACCAGTTCTTGGAGGGCGATCTGGGCGCAGGGCACCAGCGCCCTGTTTGAACTGCACCACACGAACGCCGAGCGCAGAACAGAGGTGCGGATACCTTGACGGTGTGCGGACGCCCTGCATCTCGGTTCGGGCGCGAAGTTCGATACTCCCGGTAAATCGCTCACCCCGAAGCAGAACTTTCCGAAGGGCTCTTGGGACGATTCTGTAAGGCGGAACTGACCGGCAGCCATTTGCCGTCAAACCGTGCCATGCGGCCGGCGGATGGCCCTGCCTTCATGCATGTGATTGGCCGGGGGCGCCGCCCTGTCCCATCTTGCGGCCGGGGACGCTCCCTTAGGGCCGGATATGATCGATGCTCTTTTGCCGAGCGCGCTCGACCTGGCGCGCTTTCAGTTTGCCTTCGTGGTTGTCTGGCACTTCCTGTTTCCGGCCTTCACCATCGGCTTGGCGAGTTATCTGGCGGTGCTTGAGGCGCTGTGGCTCTGGACGGGGCGCGCCGTTTACCTCGACACCTTCCGCTACTGGCTGAAGATCTTCGCGGTGGCTTTTGCCATGGGCGTCGTCTCGGGGCTGGTGATGTCCTACCAGTTCGGAACGAACTGGTCCGTGCTGTCGGACAAGGCCGGGCCGGTGATCGGGCCGCTGATGGGCTATGAGGTGCTGACGGCATTCTTTCTCGAAGCCGGGTTCCTCGGCGTCATGCTGTTCGGGATGGACCGGGTGGGGAAGGGGCTGCACATGCTGGCCACCGCCCTGGTTGCCACCGGCACCTTCTTTTCGGCCTTCTGGATCCTTTCGGCCAATTCCTGGCTGCACACGCCGGCGGGCTTCTCGCTGACGCCGGACGGGCGCTTCGTGCCGGAGGACTGGTGGGCGATCATCTTCAACCCCTCCTTTCCCTATCGCCTCGCCCACACCGTCACCGGGGCCTATCTGACCACGGCGCTGATCGTCGGCGCGGTCGGGGCGTGGCATTTGCTGCGGGATTGGCAGAACCGCGCTCCGGTTCGGAATGCCGGGATGGATACGGGCACGGCCGTGCCTTCCCATCATGCGGGACAGCCCCTGGTGGAGGGCGGCGAGGCCATGCTGCAGCCGGCGCCAGGCAGTGCGGGCCATGATCGCGGCGCGGAGGAGAGCGAACGCGGACCGAATCCGCGGGCGCGGCTGATGTTCAGCATGGCGATGTGGATGCTGCTGATCGTGGCGCCCATCCAGGCGGTGCTGGGCGACCTGCACGGCACCAACACCTTCGAGCACCAGCCGGCCAAGGTCGCGGCCATGGAGGGGCATTTCGAGACGGAGCGCGGCGCGCCTTCCATCCTGTTTGGAATCCCGGATGCGGAGGAGGAGAGGACGCGGGTGCAGCTGGCCGTGCCGTATCTGGCCAGCCTCTACCTGACGCATTCCTGGGATGGCGAGGTGCGCGGGCTGAAGGACATCCCGCGCGAATACTGGCCAACCAACATCCCGCTTGTCTTCTTCGCCTTCCGCGTGATGGTCGGGCTGGGGCTGCTGATGATCACGCTTGGACTGGTGAGCGGGGTGATGCGGTGGCGCGGGCGGCTTTATGACACCCCCTGGCTGCTGCGCTGGGCCATTGCCATGGGGCCGGCGGGGCTGGTGGCGGTGACGGCGGGCTGGATCGTGACGGAGGCGGGGCGGCAACCCTTCACCGTCTATGGGCATCTCCGCACGGCGGACAGCGTATCGCCGATCGAGCTGCCGGCGGTGGCCACGTCGCTGGCGGCCTTCGTGGTGGTGTATTTCCTCGTCTTCGGGGCGGGGATCTGGTTTTTGTTCAAGCTGTTCTCGCAGACACCGCGCCCGCGGGAGGGCGCGCCACCGCAGGGGCAGCCGATCCGCAGCGCGGGGATCACGCCGGGGCCCTCGGTTGCGGCCGGGGCCGATCCTGGCCCGCAGCCGGCGGAGTAGAAGCCATGCCGGAGGATTTGACGGGCTGGGCTTTCTGGCTGCCGCTGATCTGGGCGGTGCTGATCGCGCTGGCAGTGTTTTTCTATGTCTGCATGGACGGGTTCGATCTCGGCATCGGCATTCTCTTTCCCTTCCTGCGGGATAAGGCGGAGCGGGACGTGGCGGTGAACTCCGTCGCGCCGGTCTGGGACGGGAACGAGACCTGGCTGGTGCTGGGCGGTGGCGGGCTGCTGGCGGTGTTTCCACTGGCCTATGCGGTGGTGCTGCCTGCCCTCTACATGCCGCTGATTCTGATGCTGCTGGCGCTGGTGTTCCGGGGCGTGGCCTTCGAGATGCGCTTCCGCGCGGACAGCCACACGCAGCAGGTCTGGTGGGACCGCGCCTTCTCCTGGGGCTCCATGGTGGCGGCCTTCACGCAGGGCATCGCGCTGGGCGCCTTCGTGCAAGGGATTGAGGTGCGGGGGCGCGCCTATGGCGGCGGATGGTGGGACTGGCTCACGCCCTTCTCCGTGCTGACCGGGGTGGCGCTGGTGATCGGCTATGGGATGCTCGGCGCCTGCTGGCTGCTGTGGAAGACGGAGGGGGTGCTGCACCGGCGTGCCGCCTCGCTTGCCTGGCCTTTCGCGCTGGCGACAGTGGGGGCGATCGTCATCGTCTCGATCATCATGCCTTTCCTACGGCCGTCCTTCGCGGAGCGGTGGTTCACCTTTCCAAACCTGCTCTTCGCGGCGCCTGTGCCGCTGTTGGTGGCCTTCCTGATCTGGCGTTTCTTCCACGCTCTGTCAGAGGATACGGGCAAGGGAGGCATGGTGGACGCGCGGCCCTTCATTCTGGCGCTGGGGCTTTTCGCGCTGTCCTATATCGGCCTGGGCGTTTCCATGTGGCCGATGATCGTGCCGCCGGCCTTTACAATCTGGCAGGCGGCGGCACCGCCTGCTTCGCAGGGCTTCCTGCTCGTAGGGGCGGCGGTGCTGATTCCGATTATCCTGGGCTACACGGGCTATGTGTACTGGCTGTTTCGCGGGAAGGTGACGAGCGAGACCGGCTATCACTGATGTGGGGGCGGCGGCTGCTCTGGTTCGTGGGGATCTGGGTGGCGAGCATCCTCGTGCTTGGGACGGTCGCGATGCTGTTGCGAGCGGTGCTGAGGGCGGTTTGAAAGGGCTGGAGGAAGAAGGAGTTCTTCTTCCAAGCCCCCATCATCTGTTCCTTCGGGTTTGGGGTACGCCAGTGGCGCTGGCCTGAGAGCGCGCCAGACTACCCGCAGCGATGCATTCCGGCGGCGTAGAATCCGCGCAGGGCCTCGCGCCAAGGGGCGGTGGCGTCGCGCCAGTTGCGATAGCCCTCGGCACCATGGCGGGCCTGGGCGTCCAACTCGGCTTGAAGAGCCGGGAGGTCGAGGCCGGTAAGGATGCCGTCCCGCACCACTTCGCGGCCGGCGACGATCAGGCGGCGCAGGGCTTGGCGGGTGGCGCGCTGGGCGACCAGGGCTTCGTCGGGACTGTCGAGGACGAGATCGGTGGCGAGGGCGGCGCGGTCCAGCACCATGATATCGGCGGGGCCGTCCGGGGTGAGCAGTGTGTCCGTCGCGGAATCGCCGGTGACGACATGGCGGCCGCCATGGCAGGCGGCGCGAAAGAGGGCGTCCAGGGACAGGCCCTCATCGAGCGATGTGCCGCGATGGAGGAGGGAGTTCAGGCGCAGCTCGCGGAAGGCGTCGTCATCATCATCCACGGTGAAGCCATCCAGGCCGGTGGCGAGGGGGACGCGGCGGCGGTGCATCTCGACCATCGGGGCGATGCCGTTGCGGAGATGCAGGTTGGAGCTGGTGTTGATGGAGACGGTGACGCCGCGTTCGGCCAGCAGCTCCATTTCATCGGGCCGCAGCCAGGTGGCATGGGCAATGGAGAGACGCGGAGAGAGGAGGCCGAGGGAGTCCAGGTGGCGGACGGGACCTTCGGGGTGCTCGGCATCCAGGTATTCGCGCTGCAGGCGGGATTCGAGCAGGTGCATGTGGACGCGGCGGCCGGTGAGGGCGGAGCGCTCGGCGATGGCAGCGAGCATCGCGTCCGAGCACCATTCCAGTCCGTAGGGGCCGTATTGCACGTCAACAAGCGGGTCGTCGCAGCTATCGGCCAGGGCGTCGGCGAGGCGGAGCTGTTCCTCGGCGGGCGTTGGCGGGGTGAGGAAGCGCTGTGCGACGAGGGCTCGGGTTTCCGGCGGCAGGAGGGCGAGAATGCGTTCGTCCGGCGCGTAGCCCAGCGCGTTGCGGTCGCGCATGGAGACGGCGATGGCGACGCGCACGCCGACGGTGCGGGCAGCGCGGGTGACATGGCGCAGTTCCTCCTCCAGCCGGTCCGGGCGCTGGGGGCGGGTGTAGTGGACCATGATGGCGCCGCAGCCGCCGAGCGCCTGGCGGCCGAGCGCGGCTGCGACGACCAGATAGGGATCGCAGACCGGCGTGCCGGTCATGGTGGCCAGCCAGAGCTCCAGCGGCAGGTCGAAGGCGCCTAGGGCGGTAGGACGGACACCGCGCGCATGGTCATGCGCATTGGCGAAGGGCGGCATGAGGATGGTGTTCGCCGCTTCGCTGCCAGCCGGTTCGACGGTGGCGATGCGGTCGGCGCTCAGACTCAGGCGCACCGGGGCGCAGGCGGCGCAATGGGCCGTGCCGAAGCGAAGCGGGCGGCCCTGGAGCGTCGTGCCGCTCAATGCAGGCCGCCGTCGTCGAGCGTGAGGCGGTCGAATTCCAGCGGATAGGCGCGGGAGCGGACTTCCAGCCGCATCAGCGCCTCCATCAGGGGCGCGCGGCGTTCGTGCAGCACGGCCAACTCACGTGCCACGGCGTCCTGCGTGGCTTCCGCTTCCGCAGCGAGGGCGGGCAGGTCAAAGCGGGTCGGGCGGCCATTATGCAGGGCCAGACGGCCATCCACGAGGACATGGCGCAGGGAGCGCGCGGGTTCCGCATGGACAAGCTGACGCACGGCGCTGTTCAGCGGCAGCCAGGCCGGGTCGGACAGGTCGAACAGGGCGAGATCGGCGCGATGGCCGGGGCGCAGGCTGCCGACCACGCCTTGCAGGCCGAGGGCGCGGGCACCGCCGAGGGTCGCGGCGCGGAATGCGGCGATGGCTGCTTCCTCCGGGCTGCCGGCCTGCATGGACCAGTAGAGGGCGGCGTGGCGCATCGCGGAGAAGAGGTTCTGGGCGTCACCAGCGCTGCTGTTGTCGCAGCCCAGGGCGAGGTTCACGCCGGATTGCGCGTAGCGGCGCACCGGGGCGGCACCGTTCAGCAGCTTCAGATTGGCACCGGGATTATGGGCAAGATGGCCGCCGGCATCGCCGAGGCGGGCAATTTCTTCCGGAGCGATCCAGACGCCATGGGCAATGACGAGGCGTTCGTTCAACAACCCGTGGCGTTCGAGACGGCCGAGCAGGGAGAATCCGTCTGCTTCATGCGCGGGCTGCCGTGCCAGCACGGCCTGGGCGCGGGTTTCGTAGAGATGGGTGCAGACGGGCAGGTTGCGTTCGCGCGACAGGGCGGCGGCCCATTCCAGGATCGCGGCGGAGCAGCGCTGCGGGGCGGAAGGGGCGAGGACGGTACGGAGCAGGGGGCCGTCCACGGCATCCAGCAGGTCCTCGGCAAGGCGCATAGCCGGGGCGGGATCGGCATCGCCGGGAAGCGCGGCGAGGATTTCCGGCGGTAGGGCCTCGCGCGCGAAGGGGAGCGTGTCGGCCATGGCGCGGTCGCCAAGCTGCCAGCCCAGCAGGGCGCGGAGGCCGATGCTGCGATGGGCATCAATGACCGCTTCGGCCTGGGCGCGGTCGGCGCCTTGCAGCGTGACCATGTCCTGCACGGTGGTGATGCCATGCATCAGGCATTCGGCGGCGTGGAGACGGGTGCGGAGATGCACCTCCCCGTCTGGGCGGCGGGGCCAGGCGCTGGGGAAGGCGAGGGCACCCCAGGCATCCAGCGGCAGGCCCTCGAAACAGCCACGCAGCAGCGTGTCGTGCGAATGGGAATGCGCGTTGACGAAGCCGGGGGTGACGAGAAGGCCGCGCGCATCCAGGCGGTCCGCGCTCTTGCCGCGTTGCGTGGCTTCGTCGCCCGTCGCGACGATGCGGCCCTCCTCGATCAACAGGTCAGCGACCGGTGGGCGGTGGAGGTCGTCGCCCTCCGGGTCCAGCAGTCGGCCGCCGGTGATGAGGAGGGGGCGGGTCATGCGCGCAGGCTCGCGGCGGCGGCCTGCACGGCATCGACGATGGCGTGGTAGCCGGTGCAGCGGCAGTAGTTGCCGGAAAGGGCCTCGCGGATTTCCTCGCGGGTGGGATCGGGGTTCTTCGCCAGGAGTTCGGCGGCCTGGAGCAGCATTCCCGGCGTGCAGAAGCCGCATTGCAGGGCGGCGCGGTTGAAGAAGGCGTCCTGAAGCGCGCGGATGCGGCCGCTCATCGTGGCGCCCTCGATGGTTTCAACGGTGGCGCCATCGGCCTGCACGGCGAGCATCAGGCAGCCGCGCACGACCTTGCCATCCACCTGCACATGGCAGGCGCCACAGACACCGTGCTCGCAGCCGACATGGCTGCCGGTGAGGCCGGCGCCGTGGCGCAGCCAATCCACCAGGGACTGGCGCAGCGGGACGCGGGCTTGGATGGGCTCGCCATTCAGGGTGCAGGCGATGTCGGCGGTGGGCTCGTCGGGGAGGTCCATGGTGGGTCTCAGGCCTGGCCGGTGGCGCGGCGGAGCAGCACGCGGGCGAGGTGGATGCGGTGGGCGGCGGTGACCTCGGCGCCGCCCATGGCGTCGAGGCTGGCGAAAGCAGCGCAAGCGGCTTCGACGCCATGGGCGACGAGGGCGGTTTCGGCCTCCGTCTGTCGGCGGGTGGCGGATTCCACGCCGCAGAGGGCGATGCGGGCCTCCGCGATGCGGGCGCCGTCATGGCGCAGGGCAAGGGCGAGGCCGGCCATGGCGTAGTCGCCATGGCGACGGGAGACCTCCTGGAAGGAATGGGTCCAGCCCGGGCGGATGGCCGGGATTTCCACCTGCAGGATCAACTCGCCGGGTTCGAGCGCGGTGGCATAGACGCCGAGGAAGAAGTCCTCCGCCGCGATGCGCCGCTCGCCCCGGGCCGAGGCGGTGACGATGGTGGCGCCGAGGCAGGTGACGCAGGCCGGCATTTCGGCCGCGGGATCGGCGAGGCCGAGGCTGCCGCCGAGCGTGCCGCGGTTGCGGATGGCGGGATGCGCGACATGGTGCAGCGCCTGGGCCAGCAGCGGCGCGGCCTGTTGCACCAGGGGCGAGGCCAGCACATCGGCGTGGCGGGCGCGGGCGCCAATGGTCAGGATGCCATTCGCCAGGGTGATCGCGTCCAGGCCGGGGATGCGGTTGATGTCCACCAGCATGCCGGGGCGGGCCATGCGGAGATTGAGCATGGGCATCAGGCTCTGGCCGCCGGCGAGGATGGCGGCCTCCGCGCCCTGTTCGGCGAGAATGGCGAGGGCGCCATCCAGCGTGTCGGGGCGGGCATAGTCGAAGCGGGCGGGCTTCATTCGGCAGCCTCCAGCGTGCCGAGGGCGCGCAGGATCACGGTGGGGGTGATGGGAAGTTCGGAGACCTTCGCGCCGCGCGAGGCGAGCGCGTCATTCACCGCGTTCAGCACGGCGGCGGGGGCGCCGCAGGTGCCGGCTTCGCCGGCGCCCTTGGCGCCGAGGGCGGAGCCGGAATAGGGCGTCTCGACATGGCCGACGGTGATGTCGGGCGCGTTGTCGGCCATGGGCAGGAGATAGTCGGCGAGGGTGCCGGTCAGGAACTGGCCGGTGATGGGGTCGTAGCGGCAGGCTTCCAGCAGCGCCTCTCCGATGCCCTGCACCGCGCCGCCACGTACTTGTTCATCCACCAGCAGCGGGTTCAGCAACCGGCCGCAATCGCCGACCACCCAGTGGCGCAGCGGGGTGACGATTCCGGTGTCGGGATCAATCTCCACGAGGCTGGCCTGGAGGCCGTTGGTGGTGAGGAAGACATCCTCCTCACGCCGGAACTGATGGGTGGCGGTGAATTGCGGCTGCATCCCGCCCGGCAATTCATGGCCGCGGAAGAAGACAGTGGAGGCGAGCTCGGCCAGCGCCATGCGTGGCGTGCCGCTGGCATCGACCACCTGGCCGTCCCGGACATCCAGCGCCTCGGGCGTGGATTGGAGAAGGGCGGCGGCGGTCTTGAGGATTTCGGCGCGCAGCTTGCGGCCGGCGCCCCAGGCGGCCTCTCCGCCGATGCTGGCACCGCGCGAGGCCCAGGCGCCGCCGCCATGCGGGGCATTGGCCGTATCGCCAGTGTGGATGGTGACGCGGGATGGGGCAACGCCCACGGCATCGGCCACGACCTGAACGATGCCCTGCTGGATGCCCTGACCGATCTCAGCAACCGAGGCGCGGGCGACGACATCGCCGGTGGGTTCCAGCGTGACGACGACGGTGTCCATCGCGGCCACCGGCACATGGGCCGCGCCATAGGCCGCGGGACCGGAGGCCGTGTATTCGACCACGGCCGAGAAGCCGAGGCCGATGCAGCGGCCCTCGGCGCGCATTGCCTCGATCTCTGCGCGCAGCTTCGGCAGATCAAGCAGGCGCTCGAACTCCGCGAGGGTGGCGGTGTGGGAGAGTTCGGCCATGCGGCCGCCGGCGGGGTTGGTCCAAGGCATCATGGCCTCGGGCAGGAAGTTGCGGCGGCGGAACTCCAGCGGGTCCTCGCCGCGCGCGGCGGCGGCCATGTCCACCAGGCGCTCGGTGGTGGCGCAGCCGATGGGGTGGCCGACCGAGCGGTACTGGCCGGTGGGCACCTTGTTCTGGAGCGCACAGCGCAGCCGGGCGCGGTAGGCGCCGAAGTGATAGGGCGCGCCGACCGTGCGGAGGACGCTCATCGCCTCCACGGTGGAGGAGCGGGGATAGATGGAATAGGCGCCGAGGCCCTGGATGTCGTCGGCATCGAAGGCGAGGATGCGGCCTTCGGCATCCACGGCCATGCGGGCATGCATGACGTGCTCGCGCGCGTGAATGTCGGCCATCAGCGCCTCAATCCGGTCGCAGACATAGCGCACGGGGCGGCCGATGAGGCGGGATGCGGCGCAGACCGCGACCTCATCGGGATAGACATGCATCTTTATGCCGAAGCCGCCGCCGACATCGCCGGCGATGACGCGCACGCGGCCCATGGGCAGGTCCAGCAATTCCGCCAGATGCACCTGCATCTGATGCGGGATCTGGTGGGACATGCGAACTTCGAGCGCCTCGGCCGCCGGGTCGTAAGTTGCCAGCACGCTGCGGGATTCCAGCGGCACGCCGGTGTGGCGGGTGAAGGTGAAGCGCTCCTCTACCACCAGGGCCGCCTTGGCGAAGGCGGCTTCCACATCGCCCTCGCCGAATTCGGTGCGCCAGGCGAGGTTGGAGGTGAGGCCCTGATGCGTGGGCGGGGAGGCGGCGTCCAGCGCCTTGGCCGGATCGGTCACGGCCGGAAGTTCGTCCCACTCAAGCTCGATCAGTTCCAGCGCGTCCTCTGCGATGGCGCGGGAGGCCGCCAGGACGAGGGCGACGGGTTCGCCCTGGTAGACGGCGCGCTCCCGGGCCAGCGGGCCCTGTTCCGGGGAGACGAGGCCGGGGAAGGCGCGGGACTGGGTACGCCAGCTTCGGCAGAAGGGGGCCAGATCCTCGGCGGTCAGGATGGCGCGCACGCCGGGCAGGGCGCGGGCGGCGTCGCGGCCCGTGATGCGGAAGCCGGCATGCGGGAAGGGGCTGCGCAGGAAGGCGGCGTGCAGCTCGCCCTTGGCGGCGGAGTCATCGGTGTAGCGGCCACGACCCTCGATCAGGCGACGCGTGGCGGCGCGGGGCATGGGGCGGCCGATCCAGCCATCCTCAGGCAGTGCTGTGTCGGGCATGACGAACCTTGCGAAGTGGCGGGAGGGGGCGCGCCCCTGCCGCAATGGAATTCAGGTGACCTTCACGCCGGCCTTGCGGATCAGGGCGTGCCAGCGCGGCGTGACCTCGCGCACCAGGGCGCCCAGCCCCTCCGGCGTGCCGGGGGCGGGGGTGTGGCCGATCTCGATCAGCTTCGCCTGCACGGCGGGCACGCGCAGCGCGTCGTTCATCGCGGCGTTGATGCGGTCCACGATGGGTTTCGGCATGCCGGCTGGACCCCAGACCGCATCGAAGGTCGCGAGGTCGAGGCCGGTGACGCCCTGTTCGGTGAAGGTGCTGAGATCGGGCATGGAGCTGGAGCGGTTGGAGCCGGTCATCGCCAGGCCCTTCACCGCGCCGGCCTGGATGTGGCTGAGCACGCTGACCGGGGTGGCGAAGGAAACATCGATGCGGCCGCCCAGCATCTCGGTGATCGCCGCCGCCTCGCCGCGGAAGGGGATGTGCTCCATCGGAACCTTGTGGTCCTGGTGCAGCACTTCGCCGAACAGGTGGGCTGCGGAGCCGTTGCCCCAGGTGCCGTAGTTTACGGGGCGGCCAAGGGCCTTGGCCCAGGCGATGAAGCCCGGTGCATCATTGAAAGGAGCAGCCTTCGGGGCGGTGAGCAGGATGCTGGCATGCACGGCCATGCCGATGGGCGTGAAGGCCGTCATCGGGTCGAAGGGCAGGTTGGGGTAGAGCGCCGCGCTGCTGGTGATCGTGCTGTTGATGGTCAGCATGAAGGTGTGGCCATCGGGCGGGGCCTTGGCCACGACATCGGCGCCGATGGTGCCGACCGCGCCAGGGCGGTTCTCGATCACCAGGGGGAAACGAGCCGTTTCCCCGGGCTGGCCCAGGGCGGGGGACATGTGCTCGGCCAGCAGGCGGGCGATCACGTCGATGGCGCCGCCGGGCGGGAAGGGCAGGATGAAGCGGATGGGGCGGCTGGGAAAGGCCGCCTGGGCGCGTGCCACGGCCGGGGCCGCGAGAGCGAGGCCGAGGAAGGTGCGGCGCTTGGTGGTCATCGGGAAGTCAGTCCTCCGGTGATGGCCGTTTGCGTCTGTGGCGCGCGGTCCAGGCGCCATTCCTGCCCTGGCGCCAAGCTCATGTCAGGCTGTGCAGGCCGAGCGCCGCAGGCACGGCATAGACCACGATCGGCACGAAGGCGATCAGCAGCGCGACGGCGAGCATGGTCAGCAAATAGGGCCAGAGATGCCGCGTCAGCTCCGGCAGGGTCGCGCCGCTGATGCCGAGGATGATGTAGAGGCCAACGCCGAGCGGCGGGGTGAAGAGCGCGATGCCCATCACCGTGGTCATCACCGTGCCGTAGTGCAGCAGGTCGATTCCCAGTTCCCGCGCGATGGGCACGAAGACGGGGATGAGCATCAGCATGCCGGGAATGCCGTCCAGCAGCGCGAAGAGTACGAGGAAGACGAGGATGCTGAGGATCATGAACATGGTGCGCCCGCCGCCCACCGAGGCGATCAGCTCGGCAAGGGCCTGGGGCACCTGCTCCACGGTCATGAGCCAGGCCAGGATGTTGGCGCCGGCGATCATCAGCATCACGGCGCCCGTTGCGATGCCGCTGCGCACCAGGGCGCGGGCGAAGAAGGCGGGCGTGATTTCCCGGTACAAGACCGTGCCGGCGATGGTGGCATAGGCGACGGCGACGACAGCGGCTTCGGTGGGGGTGAAGAGGCCGCCGAGGATGCCGCCGAAGATGATGACGGGAAGCAGCAGCGCCCAGCCGGCGCTGAGGAAGGCCTGAAAGCGACCGCGCCAGGACACGCGCGGCTCGGGCGAGAGGCCCGCGCGGCGCTCCTGGATCCGCAGATGGATCATCAACGCGCCGGCCATGATGAAGGCCGGCAGGAAGCCCGCGGCGAAGAGGGCGGCGACGGAAGTGTTGGTGACGCTGCCATAGACGACCATGGTCAGGCAGGGCGGGACGAGGATGCCCATGCCGGCGGCGGCGGCCACGATGGCGCCGGCGCGCGCGCCGCTGTAGCCGCGTTCCTTCATGGAGGGGATCATCACCGAGCCCACCGCGGCCGCATCGGCATTGGTCGAGCCGGAGATGCCGGAGAAGAGCATCATCGCCAGCACCACCACATTGCCCAGCCCACCGCGCACATGGCCGACCAGGGCGGTGGCGAAGGTGATGAGGCGGCGGGAGATGCCGCCTGTCTCCATCAGCTCACCCGCCAGGATGAAGAAGGGGATGGCGAGATAGGTGAAGCTGTCGATGGCGCCGAAGGTGCGGCTGGCCACGATGTCCATCGGCACGCCCTCCATCAGCCAGAGGCCGATGGCGGCGGCGCCGCCCAGCGCGAAGGCAATCGGCGTTCCGATCGCCACGAAGACGAGGAAAAGGGAGAGGACTGCGGTCATCCGACGGCTTCAGGCAGCGGCGCCTCGGGCTGAGGCTCTTTGATGAGCAGCCCGGCGAGCAGGTGGAAGAGCATGAGCGCGGCGCCGACCGGGATGGCCGCATAGGGCAGCGCCATGCCGATGGGCAGGGTGGCGGAATCCTGAAGGGATGCCTGGGCGGTTTCGTTCATGCCGGTGCGGACCAGGATGGCCAGGAAGCCCGCGCTGACCACGAAGGCCGCCGCCCGCGCGGCCAGGCGGCCGGCGCGGGGGAAGCGCTGCACCAGCGCGTCCAGCACGTAATGCGTCCCCTCCCGCGTGGCGAGCGCGGCGCCGAGCAGGCTGACCCAGACGAAGAGGTAGCGCGCGGCTTCCTCGGACCAGATCAGCGGCTCGTTGAAGGCGTAGCGCGCGATCACCTGGGCGAGGGTCGCCCCCGTCATCGCCAGAACGAGCAGGGCGAGGACGAAGGCTTCCAGACGTGCAAGCCAGGTGTCGGTGAAGCGAAGAAGGGACAGCATGCCGTTTAGCCGACGGCGGCGACGATGCGATCGACCAGCGGCTTGCCGAGCCGCTCCTCGAACTGCGTGTAGGTCTTGCGGCCGACCTCGCGGAAAGGGGCCAGATCGGGCTGGGTGACGTTCACGCCGGCGGCCTTGATCTGGTCCATGGCGCTGACATCGCGCTTGTGGCGGTCTTCCATCACGGCCTTGCGGCCTTCCAGGGAGGCCTTGCGCATCACGGCCTTCAGTTCTTCCGGCAGGCGGTTCCAGCCGCGCTCGCTCATGACGAAGGTGTTGACCAGCATCATGTGGTTGGTGATCGCGAGGTTCTTCGCGACCTCCAGGTGGCGGGAGGAAAGGAAGGTGACGTTGTCGTTCTCCGCCCCGTCCAGCACGCCCTGCTGAAGGGCGGTGTAAACCTCGCCCAGCGCCATCGGCGTGGGCGCGGCGCCGAGGCCACGGAAGAGGGCGATGAAGGAGGGGTTGGGAATGACGCGAATCTTCAGGCCGCGCAGATCGTCCACGGCGTTGACGGCCTTGCTGCGCGTATAGATGTTGCGGAAGGTCACTTCCCAGAAGTTCACCACGCGGAAGCCGGAGGTCGCGGCGCGGCGCACCAGCTCTTCCTCCACCACCGGGCCGTCCAGCAGGCGGAAGGCAGCGGCCTCGTCCTGAACCAGGTAGGGCAGGTCCAGCACGCCGAATTGCGGGATGAAGGTGACCATGCTGGCGGAGGCGTCGATGATGCCGTCCAGCACGCCAGCCTGGACGTTCTGCCACATCTCCCTCTGCGCGCCGAGCTGGCTGGAGGGGAAGAGGTTGATCTTCAGCTTGCCGCCGCTCTCCTTCTCCGCCACTTCCGCCATGTGGCGGGCACCGACCAGGATGGGATGCTGCGGGTCCAGCGCGCTGCCGATGCGAAGGGTGCGGACTTCCTGGGCGGAGCCACGGATGGCGAAGAGAGGGAGGGTACCGGCCGCCAGCAGAGAGGCGCCCAGGGTGCGTCGCTTCATCGTCAAAGATCTCCTCGGCAGGTCGCCAGGCCCCGTCACGCGCCGGGGCGATACCTTCAGCCCGTAATGGTCCTTACGGTGCATTGAGGGTGAGCGCTATCCAATGCGTGCCGCTCGCCGAAGAAGAGTTTTTCGTGCAAGGTGATGCCGAATTGGCATCAGGCCCATGACGTCGCGCAATCTCCGCATCCATGCTCCAGGCATCCAGTATTTCGACGCGGTGCGCCGCGCCGGTTCCATCCGGGAGGCGGCGCGACGGCTGAATATCGCCTCCTCCGCCGTCAACCGGCAGGTTCTCAAGATCGAGGACGAACTGGGCGCCAAGCTGTTCGAGCGGTTGCCGGGCGGGCTGCGGCTGACGGCGGCGGGGGAGGTGCTGGCGCAGCATGTGATGACCGTGTTGCGGGATGCCGAGCGGGCGCGGTCGGAGCTGGACGCGCTGCATGGGCTGCGGACCGGCCATGTGGAGCTGGTGACGCTGGAGGGGCTGTGCCACCGCGTGGTGCCGGAGGCGGCGGCCTCGCTGGCGGCGAGCCGGCCGCGCATCACGCTAAGCACGGATATCCTGGGCAGCGCGGAGATCCCCGATGCGATTCTGTCCGGCGACGCGCATCTGGGCCTGGCCTTCGAGGTGCGGCGGCGGCCGGGGTTACGGCAGCTGGCGGTGGCGCGGTTGCCGCTGGGGGCGGTGGTGCCGCCGGATTCGCCCTTGGCGGGGCGGGCCTCGATCGGGTTAGGGGATTGCGCGGGGATGCCGCTGATCCTGCCGCGCGGCAATTTCGCCAACCGCGACCAGATCGAGGCGCTGCTGGAACGGCGCAGCGCGGGGCGGCGCGTACGCTACGAGGCGGGCTCGGTGGAACTGCTGAAGCAGATGGTTCTGCGCGGGCTGGGCATCGCCTTCATGACCCGTGCAGGGCTGGAGACGGAGCTGGAGGCCGGGCGGTTGGTGCATGTGCCGCTGCACCAGGGGCGGTCCGCGGTGCTGAGCGAGCTGGGGCTCTATGCCCGGGCGGAAACGACGCTGCCGGCCGCGGCGGCGGCCTTCGCGCAGCATCTGGGGGAGATCATGGGGCGGATGGCAGAAGCGCGGGGCCGGTAGGAGAAGGCCGGAGGCCTTCCTTTTCAGCCAGCCTTTTCAGCCTCCCGGCAGCCAGACCTTCATCACGGTCCCCCGCCCAAGCTCACTCTCGATCAGAAGCCGGCCGCGGTGGTGGCCGACGATGTGCTTCACGATGGCAAGGCCAAGCCCGGTGCCGCCGGCCGCGCGGGAACGGCCGGCATCGACGCGGTAGAAGCGCTCGGTCAGGCGCGGGATGTGCTCGCGCGCGATGCCCGGCCCGTCATCGGCCACGCTCAGCAGCACGCCCGGGGGCAGGCCGCCTTCGGGGGAGGACAGGGCGCGGACGGAGAGGGTGATCTTCCCGCCCTCGCGCCCGTAGCGCACCGCGTTCTCCAGCAGGTTGCGCAGCACCTGGGCGAGTTGGCCGGGATCGGCCGGGGTGACGGTGGCGGGGGAGAGATCGAGGGTCAGCTTGGCGTTGCGGCTGGCCAGGATGGGGGCCATGGCGGCGGCCTCGTCCCGGGCCAGGGCGTCCAGCCGGGCCTCGCCGGTGGGGGCCTGGTGCTCCGTCATCTCGATGCGGGAAAGGCCGAGCAGATCCTCGATGAGGCGGCGCATGCGGTCGGCCTGCTCGGCGATGATGGTCAGGAAGCGGGTGCTTGCCTCGGGATCCCCGGCGGCGGGGCCGCGCAGGGTCTCGACGAAACCGATGATGGAGGCGAGCGGCGTGCGCAGCTCGTGGCTGGCATTGGCCACGAAATCGGCGCGCATCCGTTCCGCCGCGCGGGCCTGGGTGCGGTCAGCCAGCACGATGAGAAGGCGGCCACCATCGGAGAGGGGCGGGTCGAGCGGGATGACCTGGGTGGAGAGGTCGCGTGCCACGGGCACGGGCAGCATCGCCTCGGCAGTCTGCGGGGCGCCCTCGGCCAGGGCCCGGTCCACGGCGCCGGCGATCCGGGGGTGACGGAGGAAGGCGGCGGTGTCCGCGGTGTGGCCATCCGGGCCGGTGCCGAAGAAGCGCGCGGCGGCGGCATTGGCGCGGAGCGGGCTGCGATCCCCGGCCAGGACGATCAGCGGATCGGGCAGGGCTTCGATGATGGCGGCATCGGCGCGCCGCATCCGGCTGAGCTGGGCTTCCCGCTCCGCCAGGCTGCGGGTGAGGCGGGCGGCGGCTTCCGAGACGCGGGCGGCCGAGGGCAGCAGGGGATCATGCGGCGGGGCGGGGCGGCCCTCGGCGGCGGCTCGCAGATCGGCCTCCAGCCCGGCCAGTGTACCGAGCCAGGCCCGGGCGAGGAGCAGCGCGGCCACGATCGTGGCCAGCAGCCCGAGGACCGCCGTGGTGGGATCGGCCCCCTGGGCGAGCAGGAGCAGAAGGGCGGCGGTCGGAACACCACCCATAAGCCCCGCCACCCGGAGCAGGGCCGGCCAGGAGGGACGTGCGCTCAGAAGCCGGCCAGACCAGGCAGAAGCGGCGGGTCGACCGGCTGCGGCTCGGCGCCCGGGGACAGCGCATAGACGGCCAGCGCTCGCTGCACCTGCCCGTCGGGCAGCAGGCGATAGGTGCCATCAGCGCCGGTCAGCGGCTCGTTCACCGGCAGGCGGGCCTGGGCGGTGGGATTGCCGGGCTGCACGGCCCGCAGCGCCGCCGCCGTCGCGTCATAGGCTGTGGCGGCGAGGCGCGGGGGACGCTCCCCAAAGGCGGCCTGATAGCGGGCTTCGAAGCCGCTGCGGGCGATGGGGTCGGGGCCTGGAATCCAGGCGCCGGCCAGGGCGGGCTCGCTGGACAGGCTGGCGTCGCCGAACCAGAGCAGGGTACCGCCTAACCGCATCGCTGGGCTGGCCAGGCCGGCACTGGCCAGGGCCGCGGCCATCTCGCGGGCCTGGGTGCCGCTCTCTCCGAGGATCAGCAGGCCGAGGCCCTCCTGGCCGGCCTGGGCGGCGACCTGCCCGGCCGCCTGGGCGCGGGAGGCGGCGTTGGGATAGGTGACGACGACGGGCGGGGGCAGCCCGGCATCGCGCGCCGCGTTGCGGAGGGCGGCGGCGAGCTGGCGGGTGAAGGCGCCTTCCGGCCCGGCGAGGCCGACGCGCTGGATGCCGGCCGCCTGGGCGGAGGCGAGGAGCCGCCGCACCTGCTGGGCTGGGGTGATGCCGAGCGGCCAGACACCGTTGCCGCCCTGGTCCACGTCATTGGTGAAGGCCAGCACGGGTACCTGCATCGCGCGGGCCTGGCCGGCGGCGGCGGCCGTCTCGGCGCCGGTCAGCGGGCCGACCACCACGCGGGCGCCCTCGGCCAGGGCGGCGCGCGCGGCCTCTGAGGCGCCGCCGGCCGTGCCGGTGGTGTTGCGCGGCATCAACTCCACCCCGGGCTGCCCGGCATCGAACAAGGCGAGGGTGGCTGCGTTCATCATGGCGGGGCCAAGGGCCGCCTGTGGGCCGCTCATCGGCAGCAGGACGGCGATCTTGGCGGTCGGGGGCTCCTGCGGAACCTGCGCGGCATAGGGGTTGGGCCCGCCGAAGAGCGGCGCGGCAGGACGGGCCTGGAAGCTGCGCGGTTGCGGGGCGCAGGCGGCCAGGCCCAAAACGGCCAGCAGGGCCGCGAGGCCTCCCAGGCGGCGTCCCGCCCCCTTGGAGAGCGGCAGGCGGACGTCATGGCGCGAGGAGACCGGGTTTGCAGTGCGACGGGGATGAAGGGCCGGGGCCCGGAACGGACGAGGATCCACGCGGGGTCCCTTCTGGTGCTGGCGGTCAGGTCGCAGGAATCGCCCCTGGTTTATGGCTGGTCGCGACCCCCATCGGCAACCTGGGGGACCTCTCTCCCCGCGCGGTCGTGACCCTGCGGGGGGCGGATCTGATCCTGTGCGAGGACACGCGGGTGACGGCACCGCTGCTGGCGAGGCACGGGATCGGCGTGCCCCTGCACGCCCTGCACGACCATAATGAGGCGCAGGAAGTGCCGCGGCTGCTGGAGCGGTTGCGGGGCGGGGCAAGGCTGGCGCTGGTCTCCGATGCCGGAACGCCGCTGGTGAGCGATCCCGGTTACCGGCTGGCGCGGGCGGCGATGGCGGCGGGGATCTTTGTTTCCGCCGTGCCGGGGCCGAATGCGGCGGTGATGGCGCTGACCCTTTCGGGCCTGCCGCCGTTGCCTTTCCTGTTCATGGGCTTTCTGCCGCCGAAGGCGGGGGCGCGGGCGGAGGCGATCGCGCGGCTGCGCGCGGCGGAGGGGGCCGGGCTTTCGGCCACGCTGGTCTTCTTCGAGGCGCCGCACCGGCTTGCCGAATGCCTGGCTGCCCTGGCCGAGGGTTTTGGCGATCGCCCGGCGGCGGTGGCGCGGGAGCTGACCAAGCGATTCGAGGAGGTGCGGCGAAATTCCCTGCCGGCCCTGGCCGCGCATTACGCGGAACATGCGGCACGGGGGGAGATCGTGGTGGTGGTGGGTCCGGCGGCGGCCGATGCGCCGAGCGGCGTGGAGGAGGTGGATGCGCGGCTGCGCGCCGCGCTGGCCGCCGGGGAATCGCTGCGCGATGCCGCGGCGATGGTGGCGGCGGCCACGGGGCTGCCGCGGCGGCAGGTCTATGCCCGGGCGCTGGAGCTGGGGCGGGAGGAAGGCTGACCGTTGCCTTCCCGCCGCACAGGCCCTAGCCATCCGTTCTTGAATGAATTTCACGAAGCCGCGAGCGTGAGGTGGGGCGGAAGCCATGAGTGATGGACTGCCTCTTCCGGCCCTGCATGCGGAACCGGCGCCTGTTCCGCTGGACGTGCCGATCATCCTCTTCGGCTTCAATCGGCCGGCCTATCTGGAGCGGGTCTGCGCCTCCCTGTCGAACCAGCGAGGGGTGGTGCTGAACCCGCGACGGGTCTTTCTGCTGCAGGATGGGCCCGTCTCCCCCCGAACCGGGCTGCGCTATGCGGAGGATGCGCAAATCGAGGCCTCCATCGGGGCCTTCCGCGCGCATTTTCCGCGCGGGCAGGTCGCGGCGGCGCGCGGAAATCTGGGCATCGCGGCGAATATCCGGCGCGGCGAGGCCTTGGCCTTCGAGGCGCTGGATGCCGATTGCGCCTATTTCTTCGAGGACGACCTGGAGCTGGGCCCGGAATATCTGCGTATCATGGAGGCGTTGCGGGCGCTCTCGGATCGTGACCCGCGCGTCGGCTATTTCGCGGCTTATGGCGACCACCATATCGCGCTGCCCGGGCCAGAGGCGTGGCTGACCATGTTGCAGCACCATTGGGGCTTCGGGCTGCGGCGGGAGCCCTGGAGGCGGCTGCGGGCCTGGCTGGCGCCCTATTACGAGATCCTGGACAGGGCCGATTATGCCGCCCGGGACCATCTGGCGATCTTTCGCTGGATGGAGTCGCTGGATGTCGCAACGGGCGCTTCTTCGCAGGATGCGGTGAAGACGGTGGGCTGCAACGCCCTGGGCATCGCGCGGGTGATGACCGATGTTTGCTTTGGCCGCTACATCGGCGCCCAGGGCGCCTCCTTCCGCGAGGAAAAGTTCCGGGCCATGGGCTTCGACCGCATGAGCTGGGTGGAGGGGCCGGAACACCGCCTGGCGGCGGGGGTGGATGCGCAGGTGTCCGCCATCATCTCCGAGCCGCGCAAGCGGCATGAGCAGTACCGGGCCGAGCGCCTGCCGAAGCTGCTGGAAGAGCAGGCGCGCACACGGCTGGAGCGGGACCGGCCGGCGACGCGCGAGGATGTGGTGATGCTGTTCCGGTACCTGCTGGACCGGCTGCCGGAGGATGAGGCGGTGGAATCGCTGGCCGAGCGGCACTCCGTGCGGCAAGTGCGGGACATCCTGCTGGGCAGCCGGGAGTTCCGCGGGCGCAATCCGCGCCCCGCCGAGGGCTGAACCGGCCGGGCCGGGACGGCCTGCTGGCCAGGGACGCGGCCGGGGGGGCTTTCGCGGCGCAGCATCTCCGCCCACCTTGCGGCGGTATCCCGGTGCGCTCCGCCGGGGTCTGGACAGAGGTTAGGATGCCCGCATGAACGCCCCGATCGACCCCTCCAGGCTGAAATTCGGCATCGGCCAGCCCGTCTCCCGGAAGGAGGACCCCGTGCTGCTGCGGGGCCAGGGGCGCTACAGCGACGACCTTGCCCTGCCCGGGCAGGTCTATGCGGTGATGGTCCGCAGCCCTTACGCCCATGGCGTCCTGAACGGGATCGACATGACGGAGGCCGCCGCCATGCCGGGCGTGCTGGCCATTTATACCGGACGTGATCTGGAGGCGGCGGGGATTGGCCCCATGCCGCTGCTGATCGGGCAGAAGAACCGCGACGGCAGCGCGCCGCGCCCGCCGCGGCAGCCCGTGCTGACGACGGACAAGGTGCGCTTCGTCGGCGATCCCGTGGCCATCGTGGTGGCGGAAACGGCGAAGCAGGCGCGGGATGCCGCGGAGGCGGTGGTGCTGGACATCGATCCGCTGCCGGCCGTGACCGAGGCGCGCGACGCCGTCGCGCCGGGGGCGCCGCAGCTCTATGACGACGTGCCCGGCAATCAGCTCGTCGATTTCCACTACGGCGATGCCGAGGCGGTGGCGGCGGCCTTCGCGCGGGCGGCGCATGTGACGAAGCTGCCCATCCGCAACAGCCGCGTCGTCGTCTCCCCGATGGAGCCGCGCTCGGCGCTCGCGACCTGGGAGGATGGGCGCTACGTGCTGCGCATGGGCAGCCAGGGCGTGTTCGGCATGCGCGGCAACATCGCCAAGGTGATGGGCGTGAAGCCGGAGGAGCTGCGCGTGCTGACGGGCAATGTCGGCGGCTCCTTCGGAATGAAGGCGAGCGTCTATCCCGAATATCCCTCGCTTCTCTATGCCGCGCGGCAGCTCGGGCGGCCGGTGAAGTGGACGGATTCGCGCTCGGAAAGCTTCCTCTCAGACAGCCATGGGCGCGACCATGATTTCGAGGCGGAGCTGGCGCTGGACGCGGAGGGGCATTTCCTCGCGGTGCGGCTGACGGGCTACGGCAATCTCGGCGCCTATATGAGCAACGCGACGACGCTGCCTTCCACCGGCAACACGGTGAAGAATGTGATCGGCGTGTACCGCACGCCGCTGGTGGAGGTTTCGACGCGCTGCGTCTTCACCAACACCACGCCGGTCGGCGCCTATCGCGGCGCGGGGCGGCCGGAAGGCAATTATTACATGGAGCGGCTGGTGGACACGGCCGCGCGGGAGATGGGGATCGACCGCGTGGAGCTGCGCCGGCGCAACCATATCCGTGCCGACCAGATCCCCTATGACGCGCCGTCCGGCATGCGTTACGACAGCGGTGACTTCCCGGCGATCCTGGAGGAGGCGCTGGCCGCGGCGGACTGGGACAACTTCCCGGCACGACGCGCGGAGGCCCGGAAGCGCGGCAAGCTGCGCGGCATCGGGATCGGGCACTACCTGGAGGTGACGGCGCCGCCCTCCAAGGAAATGGGCGGCATCCGCTTCGACGAGGATGGCGGCGTGACCATCCTGACGGGCACGCTGGATTACGGGCAGGGCCATGCCTCGCCCTTCGCGCAGGTGCTGGTGGACCGGCTGGGTATCCCGTTCGACAGGATCCGGCTGCAGCAGGGTGACAGCGACCTGCTGATCGCGGGCGGCGGCACGGGCGGCTCGCGCTCGATCATGGCGAGCGGGCAGGCGATCGTCACGGCCAGCACGCAGGTGATCGAGAAGGGGCGGAAGCTCGCGGCGCAGGCGCTGGAGGCTTCGGCGGAGGATATTGAGTTCTCGGATGGCCGTTTCGCCATCGTGGGGACGGATCGCGGCATCGGCATCCTGGAGCTCGCCGAGCGCGCGCGCGGGATGGGGACGCTGCCGGATGGCACGCCCGCCACGCTCGATGTCTCGACCACTGACCAGTACGAGGACTCCGCCTTCCCCAATGGCTGCCACATCGCCGAGGTGGAGGTGGACCCGGATACGGGCGAGGTGGCCGTGGTCAGCTATGTGACGGTCAACGACTTCGGCGTGCTGGTGAATCCGATGCTGGTAGCGGGCCAGGCGCATGGCGGCATTGTGCAGGGTATCGGCCAGGCGCTGCTGGAGCAGACGGCCTATGACCCCGAGGGGCAGCTGCTGTCCGGGTCCTACATGGATTACGGGCTGCCGCGGGCGGGGCATGCGCCTTTCTTCGGTTTTGCCAGCCATCCCGTGCCGGCGCGCACCAATGTGCTGGGGGTGAAGGGCTGCGGTGAGGCGGGCTGCGCCGGTTCGCTGCCCTCCGTCATGAATGCGCTGGTGGATGCGCTGGCCGAGCGGGGGGTGAAGCATCTGGATATGCCGGCGACGCCGCCGCGCGTCTGGCAGGCCGTCAATGGAGGAGCCGTGGCATGATCGTTCTCGTCACCGGGGCGACGGCCGGGTTCGGCTTGGCCATCGCGCGCCGCTTCGCGCAGGACGGCGCGAAGATTATCGCGGCCGGCCGGCGCGCCGAGCGGCTCAATGCGCTGCGGGACGAGCTGGGCAGCGACAAGGTGCTGCCCCTGGTTCTGGATGTGCGGGATCGCGTGGCCGTGGAGACGGGTATCGGCGACCTGCCGCCCGAATGGTCCGGGATCAGCGTGCTGGTGAACAATGCGGGCCTCGCTTTGGGGTTGGCGCCGGCGCAGCAGGCGGATCTCGATGACTGGGAGGCGATGATCGATACCAATGTGAAGGGTGTCGTCTATGTCACGCGCGCGGTGTTGCCGGGCATGGTCTCCCGCGGGCATGGGCATGTCATCAATATCGGCTCGACGGCCGGTGAGTGGCCCTATCCCGGCGGTAATGTCTATGGCGCGACCAAGGCCTTCGTCCGGCATTTCAGCCTGAACCTGCGGGCCGATCTGCATGGCACGCCGGTGCGGGTGACGGATATCGAACCCGGGCTGGTCGGCGGCACGGAGTTCAGCAACGTTCGCTTCCACGGCGACGACGCGAAGGCGGCCTCGATTTATGAGGGCGCGGATGCGCTGACGCCGGAGGACATCGCCGATGCCGTGCACTGGGTGGCGACGCGGCCGGCGCGGGTGAATGTGAACACGCTGCAGGTGATGCCGGTGGCCCAGAGCTTCGGGCCGCTGCGGGTGCACAAGCCCGGGCGCTGAGGCCAGAACCGAAGCCGCCGCGATCTCCGGTTGCGGGGATCGCGGCGGAAGATCGGGGAAGTTCGGGCCGCGCGGGAGGGATGCTCCCCCGCCGCCCGCTCTCTGTCAGCCCTGGCGCGGACCGTGGCCGTGAGCCGGCGCCTGCACCGCCACGAAGGCGGGTTGCCCGTCCCGGATCACCTGCAGGGCCACGGCGCCATCATTGCTCCGCAGCGCGTCGCGAATTGCGGAGACGGCTTGCTCGGGGTTCTGCACCTTCTTGCCGCCAATGGCGGTGATGACGTCGCCCTGCCGCAGACCGGCGTCGTCCGCCGGACTACCCGGCTGAACCTCGGCGATGACGGCGCCCTGTGTGCCGCGCGGCAGGTCCAGGCCGGCCTGCTCCGCCTCCTCCACCGTCGCCAGAGCGACGCCGAGGCGGCCGCGCTGCTGGCCTTCGTCACCCGCATCATTCGCGGCCTGCTGGTCGCGAAGCGCCGCGACCTTCACCTCAAGCCGCGTTTCCTTGCCGTTGCGTTGCGCGATCAGGGTGGTTTCCGTGCCAGGCCGCAGATCGGCAATCGCACGGGCCAGGTCGCGCGGGCTGTGCACGGGGGTGTCGCCCACCGCCGTCACGACATCGCCGGGCTGCAGGCCGGTGCGGGAGGCCGGGCTGTCGGGTTCGACCTGGGCGACCAGGGCGCCCTCGGGCTTTGGCAGGTGCAGGGCGCGGGCCATGGTCGCATCAACCGGCTGTGTCATCGCGCCGAGGAAGCCGCGTTCCACCCGGCCGTGCTCCCGGAGCTGCGTGATGACGCTGCTGACCAGGTTGGACGGAATGGCGAAGCCGATGCCGATCGACCCGCCGGAGGGGCTGAAGATCGCGGTGTTCACGCCGATGACCGAGCCGTCCAGCGCGAAGAGCGGGCCTCCGGAATTGCCGCGGTTGATGGGCGCGTCGATCTGCAGGAAGTCGTCATAGGGGCCGCTGTGGATGTCGCGGCCGCGCGCCGAGACGATGCCCGCCGTGACCGTGCCGCCGAGGCCGTAGGGGTTGCCGACGGCCACCACCCAGTCGCCGGGCCGGGCTGTGTCGGAGTTGCCGAGATTCAGGAAAGGCAGCGGGGCGCCGGCATCAACCTTCAGCAAGGCGAGGTCGGTGCGTGGGTCGCGGCCGACGATGCGGGCAGGCAGTTTACGCCCGTCATCCAGCGTCACCTTCACCTCGGTCGCGCCGTTCACGACGTGGTTGTTGGTGACGATATGGCCCGCGGCATCGATGATGAAGCCGGAGCCGAGCGCCTGGACCTGGCGGCCCTCGCCGCGGCTGGGACCCTGTTCGCCGAAGTAGCGGCGGAACATGCGATCCTGCGGTGAGCCCTTGGGGAAGGGGGAGCCCACATTCTCGGCCTCGGCGCGCTCGGTGGCGGTGATGGTGACGACGGCCGGGCGGACGCGCGCGACGAGATCGCCGAAGCCGGGCAGCGCGACCTGCGGGGCGGCCACGGCGGGGGCGTTGGGCTGCGTCTGGGTGGGTTGCGCCTGTGTCTGGGTCTGGGCCGGTTGAGTCAGATTCGGCTGGGCTTGGGCGAAGGCCGGCACGGGAAGCCAGCCGGCGGCGCCGGAGAGGGCGGTGCCGGCCAGCAGCAGGGCGCCGAGGGCGGCGCCCCGGCGGCGGTTGGAGGGGTTCGACATCTGCCTGTGTCCTGTTCCTGCGACGGATGGCCCGTCGGATGGCGGGAATCTGGGACGGCGGCGGTGGAGGATCGCCGACAGGATCATGAAAGGGATTTCAGAATCCGGGAGGCGTCGCCCGTGGGAGAGTCAGCGCCGCCCGGAGGCCGGGGGCGGGCGTGGCGTCATCCAGCGTCAGGGTTCCGCCATGCAGGCGGGCCACGGCGGCGACGAGCGAGAGGCCGAGACCCGTGCCCGGCGTGCCCCGGCTGCGGTCCAGGCGATAGAAGCGGCGCATGACCTTGTCGCGCTCCTCCGGTGGGATGCCTGGGCCCTGGTCGGAGACTTCCAGCCCTGGTTCCCCTGATGCGGAAGCGGGGCGGAGCACGACGCGGATGGTGCCGGCGCCATGGGTCAGGGCGTTGTCCAGCAGGTTCGCCAGGGCCTGGCGCAGCAGGGCCGCGCTGCCGGTGGCGCGTTGGCCCGGGGCGATGGCCGTTTCGATCTGGCGACCGGCTTCCTCGGCCACAGGGGCATAGGCCTCGGCCACCTGGGCGACCAGGGCGGAGAGGTCGAGCTCGGCGAAGCCCTCGCGTCCCGTTCCGGCCTCGGTGCGGGCGATGCGGAGGAGGGCGGAGAAGGTGGCGAGGATCTGGTCGAGTTCCTCCAGGGCGCTTTCCAGCATCTCGGCATCCGCCTCCGGATCCCGGGCGCGGGCCAGGGCGGCTTCCAGCCGTTGCCGCAGGCGGGAGAGCGGGGAGCGCAGGTCGTGGGCGATGTCGTCGGTGACCTGCCGGACCTCGGCCACCAGGGTTTCGATCCGCGCCAGCATGGCGTTGATGGTGACGGCGAGGCGGTCGAACTCGTCGCCCCGGCCGCTTTCCGGCAGGCGCTGGGTCAGGTCGCCCGCCATCACGGCCTGGGCGGCGGTGCTGATGCCGGCGAGGCGTCGTTCCAGCCCATTGGCGAGCAGGAAGCCCAGGCCCATGGCGATCAGGGCGGCCAGGCCACCGGCCACCGGCGGTGTCCAGGCCAGGGCCAGGGCGGCGCGATCAACGGAGGAAAGGTCGGTGGCGACGATCAGGTTCGCGCCGCCGGGCAGGATGGCGCCCAGGGCGCGGAGCGGGGGCTCACCGCCGGGCGGAGTAAGCGTCGCGAAACCGCGAAGGATGGCGGGAGGGGCGGGCAGGCGGCCGGCGATGGGGCGGCCATCGGGGGTCTGAAGAAGCACGAAGAGCGGGCCACGGCGGCGGGTGTAGATCTCCGCGGCCTCGGAGAGCCCGCGCAGGCCATAGGTCTCGTAGTCACGCAGCAAGCCCTCCGCCTCAGCCGCGAGGACGAGGTCGAGCTGCTGGCGGAGTGCGCCCTGCGCCCGCAGCCAGCCCCAGCCCGCGCCCAGGAAGGAGGTGACGAGCACGACGACCGCGATGGTCATCGCCACCCGAGGGGCGAAGCTGCGGAGGCGGATCACCCTGGGGCCCTGGCCGGCTCCGGCGGAGAAAGCATGTAGCCGGCGCCCCGCACGGTGCGGATCATCGGCGCCTCCCCGCCGCCTTCCAGCTTGCGGCGCAGGCGGCTGACATGGACATCCACGACATTGGTGGTGGGATCGAAGGAGAAGTCCCAGACCTTCTCCAGCAGCATGGTGCGGGTCAGCACCTCGCCGGGATGGCGCAGCATGTATTCGAGCAGGCGGAACTCGGTCGGCAGCAGCTCGATGGCGCGGGCGCCGCGGGTGACGGTGCGGCGCAGCAGGTCCATGCGGAGGTCGCCCACCACCAGCTCGTGCTGCTCGGCCTGCGCGGCAGGGCGGCGGGCCAGGGCGCGGATGCGGGCGCGCAGCTCGGCGAAGGCGAAGGGCTTGGCGAGGTAGTCGTCCGCCCCGGCTTCCAGCCCCTCGACCTTCCGGTCCACCTCGCCGAGGGCGGTGAGCACGAGAACGGGGGTGGTGATGTTCGAGGCGCGGAGGGCGCGCAGGATCGTCAGCCCATCCGGGCCGGGCAGCATGCGGTCGGTGACGATGACGTCGAAGGGTTCGTTCAGGGCCAGGAAGAGGCCGTTCCTGCCGTCCTTGGCCACGTCCACGACATGGCCTTCCTCGCCCAGCCCCTTGGCGACGTAATCGGCGGTGGCGACATCATCCTCGATTAGCAGGATGCGCATTCGGCCCTGACCCTCGTGACCGGTCCCGGGCGCAACCCTTAGCGGCAGTTTACCGGCGCGACGATCCCTCGGCCTGCGTCCCCTCCTCGATAACGGATCGCGGGGGCCGGGGGCCCCGGCGGAGGTCCAGCAGGCAGAGCCTCCTGCAGCCGCCTCCACGACCGTTCATGACACCGCTGGGCGGCATCCCACCACGCCGATCCGTTCCAACGCCCGTGCGACGCGCAGGGCCAGATCCTCTCGCCAGGGTGGCGCGATCACCTGCACGCCCAGCGGCAGGCCGCCATCCAGCCAAACCGGCACGGCGCAGACGGGCAGGCCGATGAAGGAGATGGGCTGGGTGAAGACGCCGAGATTCGGGCGCAGCGGCAGGGTCGCGCCATCCATCGCGATGGTCGTCCGGCCCAGCATGGGGGCGCGGCAGGGGGTGGAAGGGGCGAGGATGATGTCCACCCTTTCGAACAGCGCCAGCACCTGGCTGCGGTACCAGCGGCGGAAGCGCTGTGCGCGCTGGACCCAGGCGGCGGGGATGGCGGCGCCGGCAATCAGGCGGTCCCGCGTGGCCGGATCGAAATCAGCCGGGCGCGCGCGCAGGCGGGGAAGGTGGAGGGCGGCACCCTCGGCGGCGGTGATGACATAGGCGGCGGCGCGGGCGCGATGTGCCTCGGGCAGTTCGATGCGGTCCGTTGCCCCGAGCGCCGTGGCCACCTGGGCCACGGCGGCGAAGCAGTCCGGATCGCCGCCGCGCGCGAAATAACCGCCTGCGACGGCGATGCGAAGGCCGTTTGCCCCGGCTTCCAGGGCGGGAAGCGCGGGTTCCGCCGGGCGTGGGGCCTGGGCGGGATCCTCGGGATCCTCGCCCTGCATGGCGTCATAGGCGAGGACGAGATCCTGTACCGAGCGGGCGAAGGGGCCGAGATGGTCGAAGGATGAGACGAAGGGGAAGCTGCCGGCGCGGCTGAGGCGGCCATAGGTGGGCTTGAGGCCGAAGAGGCCGCAGAAGGCGGAGGGCACGCGGATGGAGCCGTTGGTGTCGGAGCCGAGCGCCAGCGGCACCATGCCCGCCGCCACCGCCGCGCCCGAGCCGCCGGAGGAGCCGCCGGTCATGCGGCTGGGGTCATGCGGGTTGCGGGACGGGCCGTCATGCGCGTTCTCGCCGGTGAAGTCATAGGCGTATTCGCCCATGTTGAGGCCGCCCAGCAGCACGGCGCCGGCTGCCTCCAACCGGCGAACCAGGGCGGCGTCCCGCGTGGCGGGCGCGCGGGTCCGGTTGATCAGGGAGCCGGCGCGGGTGGGCCGGCCCGCGATGTCGAACAGGTTCTTCACGGCGAAGGGCACGCCGGCCAGCGGGCCGAGCGGCTGGCCGGCCGAGCGGCGCGCGTCCAGGGCGTCCGCAGTGGCCAGGGCGCGGTTTGCGGTGATGTCGGTAAAGGCGTTGATGCCGGGGTTCAGCGCGGCGATCCGCGCCAGCGCGGCCTCGATCACCGCGCGGGCGGTGGTCGTGCCGGATGCGACGGCTGCGGCGATGGCCGAGGCCGTGGCACCGGCGCCCGTGACCTCGCTCATGTCCGGAACACCGGCGCAGGCTCGGCCTCGTCCTCCAGCGGGAAGGACTGCACGAGGCGCGCGGCGTTCCCGATGGTTCTCAGATTCGCCAGGATTTCGCCGCGCCAGGCCGGGTCCACCGGGATACCGTGCAGCGCGGCAGCAGCGTCGAGACAGATGAGCAGCGCGGCGTCATCCGGCAGCGGGGGCAGGTCTTCGGGCATCGGATCCTCCTGGCCGGTGGGCTGGCCGCGGCATCGGCGCCCATCCGTGCCACGGCGCGAGGAGCAGGATGCAACCGGTATGCCGTCCAGGAGACCGAACTGTCCCGGTTTGGGCCGCCGTCAGCCGCGCCGGCCGGGGAAGCGGGTCTGGAACCAGTCGTCCAGCATTGCCTTTTCGGAGAAAAGCCGGTCGCCAGAGCGCAGGCGGCCCGGGCGCATATCGAAGGCCTGGTCGCGCAGCTCATCCTCGCCGGTGCTGATTGTCCGTCCGCCTTCCTGCAACCGGTAGCGCAGGGCGATGCGGGGCCAGGTCACCGGCGTCACGACGCGGGCGTCCCTTGCCTCGAGGCGCCAGGGCTCGAACCGCCCGGCCAGATCGATATCGGTGATCTCGACATCGAGCCTCTGGCCATCCGGCAGCCCGTTCCTGGCCATGTGTTCGATGTGCCCGGCCAGTTCGCGCAGGGCCGGGGCGTTGGCCTTGGCAGGGCGGTCGCTGTTCAGGTTGGCATCGGTGAAATGTTCCGGGGCGATGAAGGTAACATGGGCGTCGCCTGCCCGGGCTTCGGATCCGCCACCCGCGATGGCCAGGAGCAGCACGGCTGCGGCAAGGGACCTGACGGAACGCATCTCTGCTCTCCCTTCTTCCGAGTGGGTGCTGGAGATGGGGTGCCTGAGCTGGTGCGTCATGGGCCTGGGCCGGGCAGCCAGCTGCCTTGCCATCATGTCGGGTGGGAGCATTCCCGTACCGGGATGTGAGCCCGAACTGCCGGCTGTGTGGGGAATCCATGATCCGGGCGCGGGCACGTGCCATTCGTCGCGTCAGGCCCGGAAGGTGGGCGATAGATCCACGACGCCGCGTTCCAGCATCGTCTCCTAGGCGGCGGCTCCGTCCCGTCCCGGTGTCACCGAGCCGGTGTCACCAGGGGGATGCGGGCCAGCCTCGCTCCGTTCGCCTCAGGCCAGCTTGCCGTTCTCGCTGGCGGTGGCCGGCGGCGTTCGGTCCATCAATGCCAGCACCTGCTTGTTATCCTGGCGATCCGGCGAGCGACGCTCCGGTGCGACGCGCAGAGAGGACGGGCTGCAAAGCCCAAAAACCAGCCGCGCCTGAAGCAGTCTGCGGTTGAGTTCAGCGGGGGAAGACGTTTCGACCATGCTTCTCATGGATGCATTCGATGGCCGGATTGATCTTTAACATATAGTAATTAACGCATCGCCTCTTCCTGATACTTGCTCGCCTCCCGCCAACAGAGTGCAACCGGAAGGGAGACCCGCCTGTGACGCATGTTTCGGCAGGCCTGCCAGAGGCTGGGCACCCGCTTGATATGCCACCCCCGATCCGCCGGATGCGGGCCAGACCGGTGGATGCCCATGTGGGCCGCCGCATCCGGCTGCGCCGCAATCTTATGGGCGTGAGCCAGCATGAACTGGCCCAGATGATCGGCGTGACCTTTCAGCAGATCCACAAATACGAGCAGGGCCAGAATTGCATCGGGGCGAGCCGCTTGTTCGACCTGGCGCGGGCCCTGGACGTGCCGATCGGTTTTTTCTTCGAGGAGATGCCCCCGCGCGAAGGCTCCGCCT
This sequence comes from Roseomonas chloroacetimidivorans, assembly GCF_049629625.1. NCBI lineage: Bacteria > Pseudomonadati > Pseudomonadota > Alphaproteobacteria > Acetobacterales > Roseomonadaceae > Roseomonas > Roseomonas chloroacetimidivorans. Next base: position 37,711 of record NZ_JBNBZS010000031.1, read on the forward strand.
GCCAGGATTCCGAGGGGGATGGAGTGCCGGCTGACCTGCTCCGGCAAGGGGAGATGCTGGATCTCGTGCGCGCCTACCGGCGCATAGAGCGTCCAGCCACCCGCCAGCGTATTCTGGCCCTTATCAGGACGCTGGTTCCCGCCGATCAGGATGTGACGGACGTGCTGGCCCGCCCGCCTGCCTCGTGACAGGCTGGCGCTGCGGCGGCCTGGCTTCAGGCGCGCTGGGACAACGCGCTCAGGGCGCGGACCAGCGCGCGGGGATCGAACGGCTTTTCCCAGTGCGGCACGTCCATAAAGCGCGCCGGCAATGCGCTTTGCGTGTATCCGGTGGCGAGAATAAAGGGCACTCCGCGGTTGTTCAGGGCATCAGCTACCGGGAAGGCCGCATCACCCCGCAGGTTCACGTCGAGCACCGCGAGGTCGATCCGCTCCGTCCGGGAGAGCAGGGCAAGCGCCCCTTCGGCGGTCGCCACCGGGCCGATCACCGCGGCGCCAAGATCGCTGAGCGCGGTCGCCAGATCATCCGCGACGAAGAATTCATCCTCCACCACCAGAACCCGCTGGCCAGACAAGTCCTTCGGCGGTGTCGTTTCGGTCATGGACCCGGTGCCTCTGTCTGTCGCCAACGTCTGTCCGGCGGGGCAAAGCACCCCGCAACTACCCATGTTAACGCACCGGACGCAGGAGCGTCACCGGCCTGCGTCACAGGAATCCTTTGATGTCAAATCCTCTGGTCCGAAAACTGGAACAGTTCACACGGCTTGCATCCTCCGAAAAACAACTTCTTGATGAGCTTGCCGCCAGTGGGGTTCGCCAGATCGGGGCGCGCGAGGACATCATCCGGGAGGGGGACCAGCCGCAGGTCCTGAACCTCCTGCTTTCCGGATGGGCCTGCCGTTACAAGCACTTGGAGGATGGGCGGCGGCAGATCATCGCTTTCTTCCTGCCTGGTGACCTGTGTGACAGCCATGTTTTTGTTCTGCGGGAAATGGACCATTCCGTCGGGGCCCTGACCCCCGTGACCTTCGCCCAGATCCCCCGCCGGCGGGTGGAGGAGGTCTCGCTGGCCTATCCCCGCATCACCCAGGCGCTCTGGTGGGAATCGCTGGTGAGCACCGCGGTCCAACGGGAGTGGACGGTCAGCCTCGGCCAGCGTGACGCGCTTGAGCGCATGGCGCATCTTCTGTGCGAGCTGTTCCTGCGGCTCCGGGGTGTTGGCCTGACGGATGGCAATCGCTGCGAATTTCCGCTCACGCAGTCCGAGCTGGCGGATGCGATGGGGCTTTCCACGGTGCATGTGAACCGCACGCTTCAGGAGATGCGGGCGGCAAACCTGATCGTGCTGAAGGGGAAAACCCTGGTTATCCCGGATCTGGAGGCTCTTCAGCTGGCCGCCCAGTTCAACCCCAATTACCTGCACCTCGGTCGCGAGGGGCAGCATCTGGACGCGAACGACTAGATGCCGGGCGGACGGCTTTCCCTTGCACTTCCACGGCTCTTGTTGCCTGGAAGGCGAGACGCAGATCTCCCCCGGCCCGTATGTGGGCGCGTTCTTGCGGCGGCGGGCGTAGCATGACCCAGGTTGCGATTTCGCGCCCGCCTCCTGGCTGGCCGGCAGGCGGCGGCACCATGGGCGGGCTGGTTCGCTCGTATGACTGGGCGGCAACGGCGCTCGGGCCTGTCTCCTCCTGGCCGGATGGCCTCTGCGTAGCCGTCGAGATCTGCCTGGCCTCGCCCCTGCCGGGCTTCGTCGCCTGGGGGGCGGAGCTGATCCAGATCCATAATGACGCGGCCATTCCCCTGACGCGCCGCGAGCCCAGGGAGGCTCTCGGCAAACCGCTGCTCGAAGCCTGGCCGGCGATCGCGGAAACATTGGGCCCGATGGCAGCCCGCGCGCGGTGCGGCGAGGGGGGCCTGCGCGAGGATGTCGGCCCCGGCGCGGCGCAGGAGGACGTGCCGGACCCATGGTGCGGCACACTGTCCTGCGTTCCGCTGCGTGACGCGGCGGGTGGAATTGCCGGACTGCTCGGCACCCTTGTTCCGGCCAGCGCCGGCCCGGCGATGGCGCAGGACAGCCGGCGGCTGCGTAGCCTCGTGGAGGGCATTCCGCAGCTCGTCTGGCGGGCTGCCGATGGCGGGCATTGGACTTGGTCCAGCCCGCAATGGACCGCCTATACCGGCCTGTCCGAGGCGGCGAGCCAGGAGCTGGGCTGGCTGTCCGCCCTGCATCCCGAGGACCGCGAGGCGGCGATGGAGGCGTGGCGCCGGGCGGAAGCCGGGGCGGGCTTCGAGGTCGAGTACCGCATCCATGACGCCCGGGAGGGCCGTTACCGCTGGTTCCAGACCCGCGCCAGGCTCGTGCGCCATGAGGCCGGGATGCCCGTGGAATGGGTCGGCACCTCCACCGACGTGGATGCGCTGCGCCGCATGGCGCAGCAGCAGCGCCTGCTTCTCGCTGAGTTGCAGCACCGGGTCCGCAACACGCTGGCGGTGATCCGTTCCATTATCCGCCGTACCGTGGAGGCGAGCGAGACGGTCGAGGACCTGGCCATGCATGTGGACGGGCGGATCGACGCCTTCGCCCGGGTGCAGGCCGCCGTGACCCGTGATCCCGGGGCCGGGCTGGATCTGGCGCAGCTGATCGCGGACGAGCTGCGCGCCCAGCTGGCCCGGGAGGGCCGGCGGGTGCGGGTGGACGGGCCGTCTGTGCAGCTGCGCGCCAAGGCCGCGGAGTCGCTGGCACTGGCCATCCACGAGCTGGCCACCAATGCGGTGAAATACGGTGCCCTGTCCTTCCCCGGGGGCGCAGTGGAGGTGGTCTGGGAGGTCGAGGAAAGGGCCGGCGCCCGGACGCTTGTGCTGGTCTGGCAGGAGAGTGGCGTGCGCGGCATGAGGGAGGGGCCGCGGCACCGAGGCTTCGGGACCGACGTGCTGGAGCGCAGCCTTCCCTATGAGCTGAACGCGGAGGTGCGGCAGGAATTCAGGCCGGATGGGCTGTGCTGCAGGATCGAGCTGCCCCTGTCGGACTGGGTGCTGGCCCCCGCCTCCCCGGAGGGTGAAGGGCCCGGCCACGGCAGCCTGACGGAAGCGCTCTGACAGTAAGGCGCGGGGGCACCGCTTCCCCCGACGGCTACGGGTCAGGCCAGGCTGAGGCGCCGCAGGACCTCGGTCAGGACCTGGAGCCCGATCGGCTTCTCCAGATGCGGCGCGTCGGCGAAGCGCGGGTCGATGGAGCGGTGGCCATAGCCAGTGGTGAAAACCAGGGGCGTTCCGACGCGCTGCAAGGCTTCGGCCAGCGGGTAGACCTCCTCCCCGTCCAGATTTACGTCGAGCAGAGCCAGGTCCGCCCGGTCTTCCGTGAGCAGGGCGAAGGCGGAGGTTATATTCGGGGCGGGGCCGAGCACCCGGCCGCCAAGCTGTTCGACCATCGTGCACAACTCGTCCGCGATCAGATACTGATCCTCGACGACCAGCACCGATCGGCCTGCGAGGGGGCGGGTGGTGTTCCCGGCGGCGGTCATGCGGCGGTTTCCCTGCCGCGGCCCACCGGTTCCATGGCGTCCTGCTCCCATGCGATCACGTGCCGCCCAAGCGGCAGCTCGACCGTGCAGCGCACGCCGTCGAGGCCGAATTCCAGCGCCGTGGCCGCATCCAGGTCATAAGGCAGGGCGCGTTCGATCAGGCGGCGGCCAAAGCCGGTGCGGGCGGGAGGCTTATCCGGCATGCGGACGCCATGCTCCTGCCAGGTGAGCGCGAGGCGGGCGCCGTTGCTGGTGTTCGTGACGCCCCATCGCACGGTGAGCTGGCCCTCCTTGGTGGAGAGTGCCCCGTATTTCACGGCGTTGCTTGTCAGCTCGTGAATACCGAGGGCGAAGGTTTCCGCTGCCTTGTCCTTCAGCAGGATGGGCGGGCCGCCAATCTCCACCCGGTCGTTTCCGTTTCCGGTGCTGGCTTCCAGCTCATCCCGGATCAGCTCGTCCAGCCGGATGCCGCCGGTCCCGCGGTTGGCCATCATGCTCTGGGTGCGGGCCAGCGCGTCGATGCGGCCCGGAAACCGGGCGGCGAACTCCGCCAGATTCGTCGAGCTTTCGAGCGAGCGGGCCGTGAGGGAGCGCACGACGCCCAGGATGTTCTTCACGCGATGCTGCAGCTCCGCCATCAGCAGGTTCTGCTGCGCCTCCGCCCGGCGCCGCTCGTCCACGTTCTGCAGCACGCCGAGCAGCTTTCCGCCATTCCGGCTGCCGCTGAAGCGGACCCATACCTCCCCGCGCAGGCCATTCATGCGGACTTCCACGTCCAGCGTCCCGCACTCCTCGATCGCGGCGTGAAAGGCGGTGGAAAGGCGGTGCCGGTCCTCCGCCGCCGTCCTGGCCAGAAGCGCGGGGAGGGCAGGCGGCGGAGGGATGTTGAAGGCTGTCTCGAAACCCTCGGAATGGGTAAACTGGCGGCTTTCCACATCCAGTTCCCAGATTGCGATCCGCGCTGCCGTGGCGGCGAGCCGCGTGCGTTCTTCCGCGGCTTGCTGGGCTGCCTGGGCGACGGTGGCCGCGGTGATGTCGAGGAAGGTGATCACCACGCCGGCGATGAAGTTGTCCACGCTGCGATAGGGCAGCACGCGCGCGAGATAGCGGCCGCCTTCCGGCGTGCCGATCTCCCGCTCGACATTGGAGAGGGTGCGCAGGACGCGCCGCACATCCTCCGCCAGGTCCGGATAAGGCAGGCGAGCGGCGATATGGGCGATGGGACGGCCCAGGTCGCTGTCGGTGAGGTGGAACACCTCGGACAGGCTGGGGGTGAAGCTTTTCACCCGCAGGTCGTTGTCGAGGAAGAGCGTCGCAATCCGGGTGGATTCGAGCAGGTGCTCGATCAGCCGCTGCAGCCGGGCCGGGATCTCCTCCAGCGGCACGCGGATATCGGCCATGCCGGCGGCGCCATCGATATCCTGGGGATCGGGTTCGGGGTGCTCTGGTTCAGCCTCGGCGATGGCCAGGCCGCCGCATTCCTTCAGCCGGGCGATGCCCAGGCTGCCTGCGGCTTTCACGGCTGCCAGGATGATGCCGACGGCGGCGTTGCGCCGCTGTTCGGCAAGGGAGAGGAGGAAGGTGTCCACCGTGCCGCGATGGCCCGACCGTTGCTCAGGCTGGGAGAGGCGCAGCTTGCCGTCTTCGAGCGTGACCATGACGCCGGCCGGCGCGACATGAATCTGGTTCGGCGCCAGCCGGTCGCCGTCCGCGGCGATGCGGGCCTGTGGGCCGCCATGGGCGTTCAGCGTGGCCACAAGCGCGTCGGTGTCGAGAGGGTGCGTGGCTTCCGACACGATGACGAAAGCCGCATCGCTGTCGCGTGGTATGAGGGCGAAGAGGCGTTCAAGGGACCGGAAGGCCGGGGCCGAGGCCCCCAGGCCGATCACGGCCACCGGCCCGCTTTCGGGCGGGCCGATCTTCCCGGTCTGGTCACTCAAGGCATTCGGCTCCCTCGCCCCTTGAATGACCTATACCGGCTTCGGTCCGAGTGCAGGACTCTGAAAAATTCAACCGCCAAGGGCCGGGTTCGGTCCGGCGGTCGGTGCGCCGCTCCAGCGTGGCGGGGCGAACCGTGTTTTTTTGGCGGCCCGTGCCGAGCGGGATCGTGCCGTCGGCCGCGAGCATGTCCGCCGCCCGGAACGCGTCCGGGCGGCGGGCCGGCCCGGGCGCGCCGCCTGGTCAGGCCGCGGCCAGGGTCCGCAACTCGGCGGCCAGTTCCTCCAGCGCCTCCGGGTCTTCGGGCACCTCTTCCCCGCGAAGCATCTGGTCGAACAGCTTCTGCTGCCGCCGCAGTTCCTTCGCCAGGGGCTCGTGGCGCGAGCGCTGCCCGTTCGTGGCCTCCATTTCCCAGAGACCGTTCGGGCAGTAGCGGTCATTGTCCCAGCCGAGGTGACTGACGACGGGATAGAGGCAGATGCCGCTGATCGGTACGCCGGCGCGCATGGCGGCGCGCACCTCCGCGCCGACATAGCGGAGCCAGGGCGCGCGGACGGATCCCTCGATGCTCGTCTCGGCCAGGAAGATCGGCTTGCGGTAGCGGTTCCAGGCGTCCAGCAGCAGCTCGCGGAAGGGGCGGTAGCGCGGGTCGCCGGCCGCGATCTTCTCGCCCAGATATTCCCACTGGTTGTTCCAGTAGTAGTTCACGCCCATTACGTCGAAGCCGTCATCGCCGCCGCCCAGCTCGGGCCAGCCCCGGCCCAGCAGCGCATCCCAGCCCTCCCATTGGGAGGCGGTGTAGATCTTCGCGTGCTCCTCATGCTCCGGCTTCAGCGGCACGACGCGGATGAGGGGATCGACCACGATGATCCGGGTGCCCGGCACCGCTTCCCGGGCGGCGCGGGCGGCCTTCAGGGAGGCCGCAATGAGGCGCTGCTTTAGCTCGCCGCCGCGGTGGCGCAGGGTGGGGTTGAAGTGCCCGACTTCGGCGCCCGCCCAGGCCCAAAAGGAGATTTCGTTGACGGGGCAGAGGATGGGGGGCTGGCCTTCCACCTCCAGCGCCAGCCGGGCAAAGGCGGCGGCATAGCGGGCCAGCGAGTCCGCGAATTCATCCGACATGGGGTCGATGAAGTCGGGATAGCCGTAATGCGCGAGATCCCAGGAGACGCGCACGCCGTTGCGGCGGGCAGCCCGCATCTGCGGAAGGATGCTGGACCAGTCATATTGGCCCGGCTTCGTTTCGATCAGATGCCAGCGCGCACCGTCGCGCGCACCGAACATACCTTCGGCAGCCAGGGCCGCGTAGTCCTGCTCGGCGAGCTCGTCGTGGCGGGTCGATGCCACCAGGTCCAGCCGGCGGTTGTCATGCCGCCGGTGGGTTGAGCACTCAAAGCCCCCCATGAAAAAGCTGGGGAACAGCCTGTCTACCATCAAAAGCGCCTCACTCTCCCGCCAGGGTGGGGCGCGCCTCCTTCTCTGCGTGCGGCGGCACAGCGGCCTCGATACGCCGGAAGGTTGCCAGCGCCTGGGCCACCACCTGATCCATGTTGTAATAGCGGTAGGTCGCGAGCCTGCCAACGAACCACACATCCGGCGTGGCGTCGGCCAGGGCCTCGTACTGCTTGTACAGGGCAGCGTTTTCCGGCCGCGGCACGGGGTAGTAGGGGTCGCCCTCGGCGGAGGGGAATTCGTAGGTGACGCTGGTCTTCGGGTGAACCTGTCCGGTCAGGTGTTTGTACTCGCTGACCCGGGTGAAGGGCACTTCCTCGCCCGGATAGTTCACGGTGCCGACCGGCTGGAACCACTCCCGGTCATGGGTTTCGTGCTGGAAGACGAGGGAACGGTAGGGCAGCTTGCCGAAGCGGAAATCGAAGAACTCGTCCACCGGGCCGGTCCAGACCATCCGGCGATGCGGGATCTTGTCCTTCACGGCGGCGTAGTCGGTGCTGGTCATGACCGTGATGTTCGGGTGGTCCAGCATGCGGCGGAACATGGCGGTGTAGCCATCCAGCGGCATGAACTGGTGCGTATCCGTAAAATAACGGTCGTCGTTGTCGGCGCGGGTCGGCACGCGGGAGGTGACGGAGCGGTCCAGTTCGGACGGGTCCAGGCCCCATTGCTTGCGCGTGTAGCCGCGGAAGAAGGTCTCGTAGAGCTGCCGGCCCACACGCGACACCACGACATCCTCGGAGGTCCGGATTTCTGCGACCGGCTCGGCGCGCGACGCGAAGAAGGCCTCGACCTCCTCGGCCGTGGTCAGGCTCAGCGCGTTCATCCGATTCACCGTCGTGCGGTTGATCGGCATCGGCACGAGCATGCCGTCGGCCAGCCGCGCGAGCACGCGGTGCTCATAGGCGCGCCATTTCGTGAACTGCGAGAGATGGGCGAAGACCGCTTCGCTGTTCGTGTGGAAGATATGCGGGCCGTAGCGGTGGATGAGGATCCCGGCTGCGTCCAGCTCATCGAAGGCGTTGCCGCCGACATGGTCGCGACGATCGATGACACAGACGCGCTCACCGCGCACGGAGGCCAGGCGTTCCGCGAGGACGGAACCTGCGAAGCCCGCGCCAACCACCAACCAGTCAAACATGAGAGCCACCTGTCGCGATCATCTGATTGTCGTGCCGGGATTTTGCCCGGAGCGGGAGGTTCCGTGGATGGAAGAGGCGGATCAGCGGCGGGCGGGGCGCCGTGCTGTCTGGCGACGAGGGAGGAACGGTCATCACTCCTGCTGTGATTCAAGGCGGCCGGGGCGCGCCGCAAGGCTGCGCCCCGGCCGGGGTTCCATTGCTTGGATGGCTATAGCATCAAACCGTGGTGGCGCCAGTCGGCGGTACCATGCTGGTCTGCTCGGTCTGGGCACCACCATCGGGGCGGGCCGGGGCGAGCTGGGGGATATCCCCAAGCGGCTTGGAGATCATGGCCTCGAACTGGCCCTTGCCGTCCAGCGAGGGACCGCTGGTCCAGCGTCCTTCCGGCACCGAGCCATCCGCGCTGTGCACGAAGAAGGCGTAGGCGAACTCGCTCTTTTCCTGGGACTGCGGGAAGCTGTTCGGGATCGGCAGCGCGGCCGTGCCACCCAGTTCCTCAATCACCGCCAGCCACTGTTGCTGGTGCATGGTATCGCGCGCGATCAGGAAGGAGAGCATCTCCTTCATGCCGGGATCATCGGTCATCCCGTAGAGGCGCGTGGCGAGCGCGCGGCCGGTCGCTTCAGCGGCGACATTGGCGTACATGTCTGCCGCGAGATTACCGCTGGCATAGACATGGCTGGCGTTGAAGGGAACGCCGTTGCAGTTCTCCGGCGTTGCGCCGAGGCCCGTCGAGAGGATGTGGCGCAGGTTCATGCCGTTGAGGACCGCACCGGCCACGGGATCCCTCGACATCTCTTCCTGGAAGGAGAGCGGAGCGCCTTCGAGATTCAGGGCGACGGCAGTTGCCAGCATCTCGACATGGCCGATCTCCTCCGTTCCGGTATTGAGGAGCATGTCGCGGTACTTCATCGGCCCGCGCGCGCCCCAGGACTGGAACAGGTACTGCAGCATCACGCGGATCTCACCCTCCACGCCGCCGATCGCCTGCTGCAGAGCCCGCGCGAAGACAGGGTTGGGTGTTTCGACCCGAACCGGGAACTGAAGTCGTGGATTGGCGAAGAACATGGCTGCTTCCTGTCGAAGAAATGGGCCGCCGGCGCAGCTAGCGACGGAACATCGGCCCCGGTTTAACCTAGGATGAGGCGCACAAAGGATTGACGGGCCCTTGCGGCGGGGGAGGAGGGCTGCATGGAGGTCATGCGGAAGACCCGCCTCCTTCAGAGCAGGCCCGCTCCGGTGTCCGAACGCGCAGATCGAGCTTACGCCATCTCCGTCACGCATCTGTGAGACAGCTGTGCCCGTGACACAGGTTGGCCGGCAAAGGCCGATGACGGGCGCGGTGCTGATCCATGTTAACGATTACAAAGATGTGAGTGGGGTGCTCGAAAACACGGTACCGCAGATGTGTTGTTCGCCCGCAACATCCAACGCGGCCAGCCGGGCATCGGGCAGGGCGCGCCAGTGAATGAGGGGAACAGGCCATATGTCCGAGCTGCGCGAAATGCTTGTGGACCAGCTGAAGGACGCCTTCAGCGCCGAGAAGCAGGCGATCCAGATCATGAAGCGGACGCTGCGCAAGGCATCCGAGCCGCAACTACGGGAGGGCATCGAGGCGCATATCGCCCAGACCGAGGAGCAGCGCGACCGCGTGGAGCAGGCGCTCGAACTGATGCAGGTGCGCCCGGGACGGAAGGTCTGCGAAGCGATGCGTGGGCTGGTCGAAGAGGCCGTGCAGGAAATGGAAGAGCAGGACAAGGGGCCGGTCATGGATCTGGTGATCGTGGCCAGCCAGCAGCGGATCGAGCATTACGAGATTGCGGCCTATGGCACGATGGTCGAGTTGGCCAAGGCAATGGGCGAGAAAGAGGTCGCCAACCTTCTGGCCCAGACGCTGGCCGAGGAGAAGGCGCAGGACGGGCTTCTGACGAAGGTGACCCGCAGCGCGATCCTTCCGGCTGCGCTGCGCGCTGAGCAGGAAGAAGAAGAGGTGGAAGCCTAGCGCTTCGGCCACTTCATCCCAGATCGATCACACGGCATAACGGAGGACTGACACCATGCAGGAAAGCATTCGCGAGATCTACGTGACCGGATTGGTCAACGCACGATCCGTCGAGACGGAGGCGATCCAGCTCCTGTCACGCCAGGTGGAGCGGCTGGAAAACTATCCGGAGGTGGAGCAGGTCCTGCGCCGGCACATCACCGAAAGCGAGCAGCAGCGTGACCGGCTGGACGCCATCCTGGAATCCCTGGGAACTTCCAGCTCAGGCCTTAAGGATCTTGTGACCGGCGCGATGGGCAACATGGCCGCCATGGCGCATGGGATTGCGCCCGACGAGATCCTGAAGAACTCGCTGGCGAACTACGCCTTCGAGCATTTCGAGATCGCCTCTTACAAGTCGCTGCTGACCCTGGCGGATCTGGCCGGGGACACCCGTTCCCCCGCCGCGTTGCAGGAATCGCTGCGTGAAGAGGAGCGGATGGCGCAGTGGTGCGAGGACAACCTCGACGCGATCGTCCGGAAATACGCGATGCGTTCCGCCCAGGGGACGCAGGCCGGCATCTGAAGGCAGGCGGCCGCGGTGCGGCCGCCCTTCTTCCAACAACGTCCCGGCCGATCGGCAGGACCAATGGTGGAGACGACCTTGCTCGAACGACGGATATTGGGCGTTGCCCTTGCGGGGGCGGCGCTGGCCGGCTGTGCCGCAAACTCCCAGCCAGCCCTTGGGCCCGGCATGGCCGGCACCCCGGGTGCTCTCCGCAGCACGGCGCTGCAGGGTGGCGCCTTCCTCATGCAGACGGGGCAACTCGGCATGAACAGGGCGCTGCGGCCGGAGCTGCGCCGCTTCGCGACCTTCGAGGTGAGCGAGCAGCAGGGCATCATGCAGGCCATGGCACTGCAGGGTGAGCGGGTGAGCCCGCCGCCGCCGACGCAGCAGCAAGCGGCCCTGATGCAGCAGCTCCAGGCCGCGAACGGGGCGGAGTTCGACCGTCTGTTCGTCGCCGCGCAGACCCAGGGGCACCGCGAGGCGCTGGCTGTCTATCAGGCCATTCAGCAGAGCGGCGCATCGCCGCTGTCGGACCGAGGCATCGCTATCCTGGCGGCCGACCGGATCCGCGAACACCTGAACTTCCTGGAGTCCTTCGGCCCGCGGGGCTGACGACCTCGGAGCAACTTCCGTCATCACCCGGTCCTGATACAGACGGCGCATGACAGGCTCTTGTGTGAACGTCTTATCAGCAGGCAGGACCGGGTGATGGTCCGCATTCTGCTTCTTGTGGCCGCGTTTCTGGTTCTCTGCGCCGGCGGCGTAGGATGGGTGGTCACGGCGCCGCGTCCCGGCTTCGCCGAGGCAGATGCACCGCGTTTCGAGAATGGCGATGCGGCACGCGGCAGGCTCGTGTTCAACGCAGGGCAATGCTCGTCCTGTCACGCCTCTCCGGGGCAGCCGGACCGGTTGCGCCTTGGCGGCGGCCTCGCATTGGGTTCGCCATACGGCACTTTCTATCCGCCCAATATCTCACCTGATCCGGAAGACGGGATCGGGCGCTGGCGCGGCATCGACCTGGCCAATGCACTGATGGCGGGCGTGTCGCCGGGCGGGCAACACTATTATCCCGGCTTTCCCTATACGAGCTACGCGCATATGCGCCCGGAGGACGTGCGGGACCTATGGGCGTATCTGCGGAGCCTGGAGCCGGTATCCGGACGTGCACCGCCGCATGACCTTCCCTTTCCCCTGACCATCCGGCGCGGTGTCGGCGCCTGGAAGCTGCTTTTCTTCGACCGGACGCCGGTCACGGATGATCCGTCCAAGGATCCGGCTTGGAACCGCGGGCGCTATCTGGTCGAGGCAGTGTCGCATTGCGCGGAGTGTCATTCGACGCGGAACCTGCTGGGCGCCATCAAGCCTTCGGCTCGCTTCGCCGGCGGGCCGGACCAGGAGGGGACGGGCTTCGTGCCGAACATCACGCCCCAGGCGATCGGCACATGGTCGGTCGACGATATGGTTGCGGTGCTGACCACGGGCATGACGCCCGACCTGCGGAAGGCATCGTCTTCCATGGCTGATGTGGTCAACAACATTTCCGCCCTGCCGGAGGGCGACCGGCGGGCGATTGCCACCTATGTCCACTCACTTCCATCTCGGCCGACGCCCGGGATGCAGAACTGAGGGCGGCGCTTCTTCGGGCCGAGCGCGCGCGAGATTCAGCGGTGCACTGGCGCCACCGGCAGAAGAAGGCGGGAGAATGCCTCTCCCGGACTTCTTTCAGCGGCTGTAGAGATAGGCCGCTACGTCGCGCGCTTCCGTCTCCGTGATGCCCGTGGCCGGCATGGCGGTGTTCGCCGAAAAGGCGCGGGGATTCACGATCCAGTTGATCATGTTCTGCGGCGTGTTGCGCGCGACGCCCCCGACATAGACGCGTTCCCGCATGCCGGTCAGCGGTCCGGCCACTTTTCCATTAGCACCAGGCATGCCGGGGATGGTGTGGCAGCCGCCGCAGCCATAGCGCGTCATCAGCGCCGGAGCGCGGCTCGGGTCGCCTGAGGTCAGGGCCTTCGCGACCGCCTCTTTTTCCCGGCTGGCCATCAGGCCCATGCCGCCGACGCCCAGCGTGCCCAGGAGGAGGAGCCCGAGGCCGATCGCCGCGAAGGCGCGGAAGCGCCAGCGCGGCGGCCGGGTCCGTCCCAGCTCGGACTCTCCCGGCGGGGTCAGGCCGGGGCCCTGGACGAAGCGCAGCGCCGCGGCGCCAAGCAGGAGGGCGGCGAGCCCCCGAAGCCCCATCCGCCAGCGGCCTTTAGAGAGAGCGGGGCGCATCGGCTGCCCTCCAGGCCCGTCCGGACCGTCGCACCCAGGAAGCGAGCAAGGCGAGCGCCACCCCCGCATAGATCGTTCCGGCCGGAACCCACATGACGAGGCCGGCGAGCTGCTGGTCCTCCAGCGGCGTGAGGCCCCACAGGCTCGATCGGGCGGTCTGGGCGCCGTAGAGCACGCGGGGCGCGAAGGTGAGCAGTGCGCCCAGAAGACCCGTATGGAGCATGGTGAAGAAGACATGGGCGGCCGCGGGGCCGGGTTCGCTGCGCCGGAACAGCGACCACCAGAAGAGCAGGGCGGTCACGAAGAAGCTCAGATGCTGGAGCCGGTGGATGCCGACATGCAGCACGGTGGCATCGAAGAAGGCGGGCACGTGCCAGATCCAGATGGCGGCGCCGTGCAGGAGGTTCGCCGCCAGAGGGGTGGTGAGCCCGTTCCAGGTGGCGCGCAGCGGGCGCAGCCGCCCGATGCGCCAGACCGGACGCCGCAGGCCTGCCGGAAGTGCCCAGGCGAAGGCGCCGCCCGGCCGCGCCAGCACCAGCAACGGGGCCGAGACGGCCATGACGATCTCGTGCTCCACCATATGCAGCGTGAAGAGCCGTTCGCCGAACCAATGCAAAGGGGAGAGGAGCGCGGTGGCGAGCGAGAGCCAGCCGGCCGCGTAGATGGCGGCCTGGCCTGTCCCGACTCCTCGCCCGATCCCGGCATGGCGCCAGAGGCGGAAGGTGCCGCCGGCGAAGAGGATGAGCGAGGCCAGAAGCGGCGTCACCACCCAGGGATCTAAGGTCCAGCTTGGGCCGTGGCCATGATCCGCGCCGCCATGTGCCTGGGCGCCGCCCGCGCAGAGCAGCAGCCCGAGCGTGAGGGGAAGGGCGCGCCTCATCTTTCACATCCCGTCAGCACCAGGACAGAGGCGGCCTGCAGGATCTGCGCGAAGGCGAAGACGACGCCGAGCAGCGCCGCGACCGAGCCGACGAAGCCGAGCGGTCCGACCCGGGGATGGCGCAAGGACGAGGCGCGATAGGAGATGAAGGCCCCGATAAGGGAGGCACCGACGCCCAGGAAGGTGGTCAGGATGCTGGTCCGGAATCCCCCGCCGCATTCCGGGTAAGGCAGGATGAGACCCAACTGCATATTGAGCCACCAGAAGGCGGGGCCGAGGAGGGCGCCGGCCCAGGGCAGGAGCATCCGCCATCCTGTGTCGGGCGCCATCATAGCCGTGGCACCCAGTAAAGGCAGGCATAGAGCGGCAGCCAGGCTGCGACCACGAAATACCAGTAGAGCGCGTTGTCGCTCACATCCCCGAAGCGGCGCTTGTTGTCCCCGTGGCGGGTGAACATCACGGCGGCCAACACGAAGGTGTCGGCCACGTCTGTGATAACGTGGGTCGTGTGCAGGCCGAGCAGAACCCAGAGAATCGAGCCATAGGCGTTGCTGTCCCAGGACACGTTGAGGGCTTTGAACTCGAAGATCCGGATGATCAGGGGAATGATCCCCACCACCGACATGATGACCATGCCGATCCTCACCTTGCGGAGATCTTCCGCCTTCGCCCAGCGCGCAGCGAACCAGTTTGGCAGCAGGCTCGCGAGCAGAACGAGGGTCATGACCGTGCCGGGCCCGAGATCGGGTGGCGGGGCGCCGATCGGCCACTGCGGCGCAAGGCTGAAGAGGTAGAGATAGACAGTGATTGCGATGGCGAAGCCCGTGCCCTCGATCAGCATGAAGGCGAGGGTGCCCCACCAGGTCTGGCTGGCGCTGCCCTTGCCGTGCAGGGGGAGATGGGCGAGATCCGCGACGACCCGGTGCCTCATGCGTCATCCTCCGGCGTGCCGCGGGGCCAGAACCATCCGATCAGGGTTATCGCGACGGGGATGGAGCCCCAGACGACCGCCCAGGGCGTGAAGATGGAAGCGACGAGCATGATGCTGGTCGCGACGGCTGCAAAAAAGGGCCAGATGGAGTTGCGGGAAGATGTTTCCCGGACCTCGGGCTTTGCCTCGGCCATGGTGGTGATGAGAAGCTCCCGCCGGCCCACGGCGAGGCCTTGCGCCACTGGCAGGCCCTCCTTCTCATCCCAGAGTGGGTTCGAACTGGTCACAACCGGGATACGGGCGAAATTGTAGGGCGGCGGCGGGGAGGAGGTCGCCCATTCCAGGGTGGAGGCATTCCAGGGATTGTCGCCTGCTGGCGTGCCAGACCGGGCGCTGCGGACGACATCGATGGCGAAGAGCAGGAAGCCGGCCGCGAGGGCGACGGAGCTGAAACTGATGAAGAGGTTCCAGCCGCCCCAGCCCATCTCTGCCTGATAGGTGTAGACGCGCCGCGTCATGCCCTGGAGGCCCAGGATGTGCATGGGGAAAAAGGTGAAATTGAAGCCGAAGAAGAGCAGGCCGATCACCCAGCGGCCGAGGCGCTCGCTCATCATCCGTCCCGTGATCTTGGGGAACCAGTAGTAGATCGCCCCGATCAGCGGGAAGACCGCGCCGCCGATCAGCACGTAATGGAAATGCGCAACGATGAAGTAGGTGTCGTGCACCTGGGTGTCGATGGGCACGGAGGCGACCATTACGCCGGTCATCCCGCCGAGGATGAAGGTGAAGAAGAAGGCGAGGATGCACAGGAAGGGCGTGCGGAAGATCGGGCGGCCCAGCCAGATCGTCGCCACCCAGCAGAAGATCTGCACCCCCGCCGGTATGGCGATCGCCATGCTGGAGGCCGTGAAGAAGCTTTCCCCCATTCGCGGTAGACCGGTGGTGAACATGTGATGGACCCAGAGGCCGAAGGCGAGGAGGCCCATGGTCATCAGCGCCAGAACCAGTGGCAGATAGCCGAAGATCGGGCGCCGCACGAAGGTGGGCAGCATGGAGGAGATCATCCCGACCGCCGGGATGAAGACGATGTAGACCTCCGGATGTCCGAAGAACCAGAAGAGATGCTGCCAGAGCAGCACATCGCCGCCTTCGGCCGGGTTATAGAAATGTGTGCCGACGAGCCGGTCCAGGATCAGCAGGGAGCTGCTCGTCACCACGGCCGGCATGGCCATGATGATCATGAAGGAGGTGACCAGCATGCCCCAGACGAAAAGCGGGATGCGATCGAGCGACATGCCGGGGGCGCGCTGCTTCAGCACGGTCACAACGATCTCCACCGCGACGGCCAGGGCCGAGATCTCGGTGAAGGTGATCATCTGCGCCCAGATGTCGGCGCGCTTGCCGGGCGCGTATTGCGGGCCGGAAAGCGGCACATAGGCGAACCAGCCGACATCCGGCCCCATCTGCAGGAGAAAGGCGCCCCAGAGCAGGAGGCCACCGAACAGGAAGACCCAGTAGGAGAACGCGCCCAGGCGCGGGAAGGCGATGTTGCGGGTGCCGATCATCAGCGGCACCAGATAGAGCGCGACCGCTTCACCGATCGGTACGGCGAAGAGGAACATCATGTTCGCGCCGTGGATGGTAAAGATCTGGTTATAGAGATCCGGTCCGATGATCCGGCTTTCCGGTTGTGCGAGCTGGAGCCGCATCAGCATCGCCAGGAGTCCGCCCAGGAAGAGGAAGGCGAAGGCGGTGACGATGTAGCGGCGGCCGATGATCTTGTGGTCGACGGCGGAAAGGATGCCGATCAGCCCGCCCGGCGTGCGCCAGGTATGCGCGAGCCGCCGCTCCAGGCTGCCTGGGTCACGCGCCTCGTCGAAGGTGGTGTCGCGCCGGTCCGGGTTCTTCTCCTCGGCGGTCATCGCAGCCTCGTCAGATAGGCCGAAACGGCCTGCAATTCGTCCGGGGTCAGTGGCACCATGGGCATGTTGTTGCCGGGTTTGATGGTTTGGGGATCGGCGATCCAGGCGGCCAGCGCGCCGCGCGTGGTCGGCAGCATGCCGGCGGCGATGGTCTGACGGCCGCCGACATGGGTCAGGTCCGGCCCCAGCGTGCCGGCGGCGGAGGTGCCGCGCACTGTGTGGCAGGCGGAGCAGGCCTTGCTTTCCACGATTTGCCGGCCGGCTTCCTCTTCCGGGCCGTGCGGATCGGCGGCCTCGGCGATCTGGGCGGTGCGCCAGCGCTCGAATTCTTCCGGTGGCTCGACGATGACCAGCAGCGCCATATGAGCGTGCTGAAGCCCGCAGAATTCCGCGCATTGCGCGCGATAGGTGCCGGGCTGGGTCGGGGTGAGGGTCAGGGAGTTGTCGCGCCCGGGGATCATGTCCTGCTTGCCAGCCAGATTCGGCACCCAGAAGGAATGGATGACATCGGCGGCCGAAAGCTCGAACCGGACGGGCCGGCCCAGGGGAAGGTGGATTTCGTTGGCGGTGATGAAGACCCGGTCCGGCGAGGGGTCGGCATAGGTGATTTCCCACCACCACTGGAGGCCGCGCACGCGGATGGTCAGGGCATCCGGGTGGTCGGCCGCGATGCTACGCGTCGCGAAGTAGCTGGCCAGGGTGAGCGCGGTGATGATCAGCGCGGTGGCTGCCAGGGCACTGCCGACCGCGATCGCCGAGCGGCGCTCTGACCGCTTTCGTTCGGACGTGGGCCGATCCGTCGGCCGGCGGCCGCGCCAGATCGCGCCGGCCAGGACGAGCAGCACAGCCGTCCAGACCACGGTGCAGGTGATGGTGAAGAGCCAGAACAGGCCGTGCAGGTCCTGGGCTTGGTGGCCGCGCGGGTCCAGCACCGATTGCCAGCCGGCGCAACCCGTGCAGAGCAGGAGAAGCGCGAAGGGGAAAGCCCGCCGCAATATCCGTTGATTCATCGGCTGGGCGGCGTCGAGAGGCTGCTCATGGCGGGCGCCCGGTTCTCGGCGGGGCGCGTCTGCATCGCGTCGTTCCGGCTTGGCGCGGCGCCGCTGGCGGCTGCGGCGCCGAGATTCTGAATGTAGCCGGTCAATTGCCAGATCTGCTCGGTCGTCAGTTTGTCGCGGAAGGATGGCATGCCGTTCGGCCGGCCGTCACGGATGGACAGGAACACGGAGACGGGATCGGAGCCGTAGCGCCACCATCCATTCATCAGGGCGGGCCCGGAGGCACCCCCGCCATCGGCGTGGCAGCCCTGGCAGTTGAACCATTCGTAGAGCCGCTTTCCCTGGCCGAGCTGATAGGCGTTGCTGCGATAGGGTTCACCCATGGCGGCGTAGACGCCAGGCGGGCGGCCGCCGATGCCGTAGGGCATGACGAGAACGCTGTCCAAGGACTCGGCCATGGGGGGATCGAGGCGGGTCTGGCGCTGTTCGCGCTTGCAGCCCGTCAGGAGGAGAAGTGCCGCAAGCGCGGCCGGCAGAATTCTCATGGCAGACGGAACACGAGGAGCGTCACGCCGGGATCGCGTGGCTGAGGCAGGTCGCGCAGGACATTGCCGAATCCTTGGGCCGCCGTCGCGTCGCGGCGGTCGATCTCCGCCGCGGGGCCGTCGCCGGAGCCGGCCAGCACCGCCAGTTGCTGGCGGCCGTCCGGCCCCTGGAAGGTGATGGGACGGCTCACGATTCCCGATGCGGCCTGGTATTGCCAGAGCGCCGTGCCGGTCCGGGCATCGACGGCTTTCAGCAGCCCGTCCGGCGTTCCGTAAAGAACCAGCCCGCCTTCCGTCGCCAGCACGCCGCCGAAGAGGGGGAAGCGTTCCGGCACCGTCCAGGCCGGGCGCGCTTCCGCCAGGTTCCAGCCGACCAGGGCGCCTCGGGGCTCTCCATCGGAAGCGCGGAGGCGGATATTGGCGCCGGTGAAGCCGGTGCCGCGGATGTAGTTCGCGTTCCGGGCCTCCATGTCCATGCAGAGGCGGCGGGACGGAATGTACAGGAGGCCGGTCGTCGGCAGGAAGGCAATGCCGTCGCCGGCGGCGCCAGGGCGGCCTGGGCAGATGTCGCGGGTCATCATGCCGCGGCGGACTGCCCTGTCCTCGTTCCGGCGCAGGGCGCCCGTGCGCAGATCCACGCCCGCCGTGGCATTGATGGGCACGAAGGGCTCGGCAGAGAGCATTTCCCCCGTGAGGCGGTCCAGCACATAGACATAGCCGTTGCCATTCGGGTGGACGAGGAGGCTGCGTTGGGCGCCGCGCCATTCCTGATCGAGGAGCAGGAGCGGGGCATTGGCGCCCAGGGCGTAAAGGTCGTGGGCGTTGATCGAGTCGAACCAGCGTGCCTGGCCGGTTAACACATCGCGTGCGAACAGGCCGGAGGTCCAGCGGTTATCGCCCTGGCGTTGATCGGGGTTCCAGGGCGCCGGGTAGCCCGTGCCGTGGAAGAGAAGGCCGGCCCCTGCATCGAAAAGGATGGGGCCGGACACGCTGCCGCCCCCATGTTGCCAGGCGGCGGGTGGCCAACTGGTGGTACCCCGGTCCGGCTGCCTGTCCTCGGGGAGAAGCGGGCGGAAACCGGGGCCGATGCCCACATCCGTATCCGGCCCGGTGCTGTGATGGTGCCAGAGGGTCTGGCCCGTGGCGGCGTCGAGGGCGGCGATCCATCCGCGGGCGCCGTAATCATCGCCCGCATTGCCGAGGATGATCCGGTCCCCGGCGGCCAGCGGCGCGGAGGCGAGGGTTTCGCCTTCGGACGGGTCCGCTATCCGCACTTCCCAGACCACCTGTCCGGTGCCGGCGTCGAGCGACAGGGTTCGGCCATCGAGCGTGTTCAGGACGAGCCGATCCCCGGCCAGGACCATGCCGCCCCCACCCCCACCGCAGCAGGAGCGGCCCGCGGCCGAGCTGTCCGCGGGCAGGGTCCGGCTCCACCGCACCTTGCCGGGCGAGGCGAGGTCGAGCGCCAGGACTGTATGGGGGAAGGGCGTCATCAGGAACAGCGTGTTCCCGGCCACGAGGGGAGGCTGGGTGGCGCGTCCGGGGTGGCTTACAGGAAAGGAGAAGGCCAACTGAAGCTGCCGGATATTGGCGGGTGTTAGCTCCCGCAGCTGGCTGAGGCCCTCATTGCCCGGGCTGGGCTGTTCCGGGGTGGCGGCCAGGACGCCTTGCCCGGCTGCGAGGACGCATCCGGCTGTCAGGAGCCCGAGCAGGACCAGCGCGATCGAGCGGCGCGGGCGGTCCGGCGCATTGGGCCTGGCGCCGGTTGCACGCGCTTTCCATCGATGGTGCCTCGCCCGGATGGCGGGGCACGCTATCTCTCTCACCTTCGCATCCCCTCAGGAACTCTGCTCCGGAACGCATAAGAGGCGCATCCGCTTCAGAGAAGAAGCTGGCGCGCCTATCTGCGGGACGAACCGGCGCGCGAGGCGACTCGTGGAATGCATGTGGGGCGACCGCAGTGCACCCGCGTCCCCCCGAGTCGCTTCGAACCGATGTTAATATGCGGTCTGGGGAGGAAGAGCGCAGCCTCATGGCTGGCATCGGCACTGGTCACGGCCAGGCA
Organism: Roseomonas chloroacetimidivorans; assembly: GCF_049629625.1. Lineage (NCBI taxonomy): Bacteria > Pseudomonadati > Pseudomonadota > Alphaproteobacteria > Acetobacterales > Roseomonadaceae > Roseomonas > Roseomonas chloroacetimidivorans. The sequence continues at coordinate 57,924 of NZ_JBNBZS010000031.1, forward strand.
GGTGCGGCGTTATCATGCCGCGCTTAACGGCGCGTCCGCCCGGCTGTCATGCGGACCCGGGATGCACGCCGCGGTTAGGCTGGCCTTCGCCCGTAGACCAGCGCCATGCCTTAGGTAAGCAACCCGAATAACCGCCCGGGTCTGCTGATGTTTTTACCTCCTGATCAGGTTTGGCTGTTGGGAGGAAGCAGTGGCGCGTCTGTTCTGGCCTTCGGGTGAGGCTTGGGCGGCCATCGATCCGCACCTGCCGCACGGCAGGCCCGGCAAGCCATCCTGCTTGGAATTCCAGGAGCAGGCGCCTGCGCGGCCCGGATCTCGAGGGTGATCCGGGCCGGCACTCATCCTCTGGAGGTCAGAGGATGAAATCTCTGACAGAGAGATTATGCTCGCCCGTCAGCTCGATCTGGAAATCGGCATCGCCATCGCCATTCAGATCGCCCTCGACGAGCGTGTTGCCGCCGGACTGAACGGCGTGAAGTTCGCCGGTTGCGCCAGTGAACTCCCCGGCACCCAGGAATGCGAAGGTCTGCCCGCCATTCAGATTCAACATCGCGCCGAGCGCGGCGAGGTCGATCATGTCACCATCGCCGAAGTCGGTGATGACATCGTGGCCGCTGCCCCTCTTGGAATCCTCAAGTGTGGTGAGGGTGAAGTGGTCCCTCCCTGCCCCACCGGTAAGGACGTCCATGGCCGCGCCGCCGATCAGGATGTCGTCGCCATCGCCACCGTGGAGCATGTCCTTGCCGGCGTCGCCGAGCAACGTGTCATCGCCAGCGCCACCGAGCAACGTGTCCCTGCCGTTGCCGCCCGCAGCGCGGTCGTCTCCAAGGCCGCCGTCGATCTGGTCGTCACCGGTGCCACCGATCACGCGATCATTGCCGCCACCCGCCTCGACGATGTCGGCGCCGCCTTCGGCGTCGATGATGTCGCCGCCATCGGTGCCGGTCAGGTGGTCGGCAAAGCCAGTGGCCGCGAGGGTGGGGGTGAGGTCGGCGTCATCTGCTGAGCCGTCATGCAGGAAACCGAAGATCTGCGATGAGAAGAAATGGGCTCCGACTTGCTGCAGCTCGCCCGACGCGATGGGTAGGACAGCCTTGTAGCCCTGGACCCCGTCGGCCTCACCGCCCCCCGCACCCTGTCCTTCCTGCAGGGTTAGTCCATGCAGCACGATTTCTTTGGCCTGGAGGGGCGTGATGCCGCCGAAGATCGCCTGTGCGTTCTCGTCCGACGAATCGAAGCGGAAGGTTTCAGTGTAGCGCAGCACACCGTTCTCATCCGCAGTCGGAAACACGGCTGCCGCGGTGTGGTCATGGCCATCCGTGCCATGGTCATGCACCGAGTTGTCAGGGTTGAGGGTCAGATTGAGTTGGACCGGTCCATAGGTATCGAGCCCTTCCAGAAGCTCGACAAAGCCGTCTCGGTCGTCATCCTGTGCAAGTGTCGGGGTCCTCGCTTCCATGTCATTGTCGAAGCCATGGATGTGCTGCGGGTGCACTTGGTTCGGCTCAAGCCCCTCAGCCTTGATGTGCACGGTCAGCGTCTGGCTGCGCGCGTCGAGGAACAGAAGCGCCTGTCCATCGACGCCGGAGTTGTTGAGCGCCGTGAATTCAGTGGCAAATATCTGCAGCCCACCAACTGCCAGTCCGTCCTGGCCGCTGCTGTGACGATCGCTACTCATCGCGTGACATCTCCCTATCTTCGTTCGTTGGCGCCAGGTGATACGGAGGGAGAGACGCACTGGATCACAGGGTCACGCTCACGTGACCATTCGGGCTCGGTGCGGTACCCGCCATGTATGTCTGTTATGAATGTGACCTGTGGGCCTGAGCAGGTCATCAAAGTGATCTAGCGGAGCGCTCGTCACGTATTGGGCTGGAGCGTCGTCATTGCAGTCGCACCGTTCGCCCCGCACCTGCACCGAGGTGGCGCTGGAACGCTACGTCGCCGCAGTGGCGCGGTCGCAGGACCGGGCCGCCTTCGCAGATCTGTTCTCTCACTTTGCACCGCGGCTGAAGACATACCTGCGTAGGCTAGGCATGGTTGATGGGGAGGCGGAGGAATTGGCGCAGGAAGCAATGATGCTTGTCTGGAGGAAGGCGGCGCTGTTCGATCCCGAAAGGGCTGAAGTCTCTACCTGGGTCTATGCGATTGCCCGGAACCTTCGCCTTGATGCTCTTCGCCGCAGGGGATTCCCCGGGCATGAGATCACGGCGCCGGAGGAGGCGGTTCCCGATACCGCTCCGGATGCGGAGGAGCAGTTCGCCTCCTCCGCGCAGCAGGCACGATTGAGGACGGCGGTGCACCGCTTGCCCCACGAGCAGGCACAGGTCGTTCAGCTCTGTTATTTCGACGACAAGTCACATGCTGAGGTCGCCAGTGAGCTTGGCATCCCTCTTGGTACTGTTAAGGGCCGCCTGAGGCTTGTCCTCGGGCGACTGCGCCGGGCATTGGGAGATGAGGCAAGATGACTGGAAAAGGAAAGCGCACGGCCCGCCGTCATCCCAGTGCGGCGACGCTGGCCTCCTATGCCGCAGGCCATCTCGGGCAGGCGGCGGGCATTGCTGTCGCAGCTCATCTTCTCCACTGCGAACAATGTCTTGCCACGGCCAGCATGCCCGAGGAGGCTGTTGGGCCGACAATCCCCGAGCTGCCGCTATCGCCGCTTGCCCCCGACGCTCTGCAGCGAACCATGGACCGGCTCCATGCTGCCCCTACGCCCCCGCCCGATATGGTATCTGCGGGAGCGCTGGCGGGTCCCACTCAAGGAGCGGCGATCACGCTTGACCGTCTCGGCTTGCCTGTTCCCAAGCTGCGCTGGGCTGCCCCAGGTGTTCGTGTTGCCCTGCTGCTGCAGGAACGTTGGGGGAGCAACGATTGTGAGACGCTGTTTTTCCTGCGCGTCGCGCCGGGCGTTGCGCTGCCCAGCCACGGCCACCAGGGCAGCGAGCTTACCTGCGTGCTGGAGGGAGCCTTCGCCGACGGAACGGAGCAATACAACGCTGGGGATATGGCCGAGGCAGAGGATGATGTCAGCCACCGGCCGGTGGCAGAGGGGCTAAGTGACTGTGTCTGCCTGATAGCGACACGCGGACGGCTGCGCTTCCCAGGGCTGATCGGGCGGCTGGCAGGAGCCTATCTAAGGATATGAGCTCTCAAAGCTTGCGGCTGAGTTCCATCGAGTAGGGGACTCATTCAGCTCCGCTCGGCGACGAGGGCGAGGCTGGCGAGATAGTTCTGAGCGAGGCGATCGTACCGCGTGGCCAGTCTTCCGGCTCTTGAGGCGATAGAGGAGGCGTTCGACGACGTTGCGGCGCCGGCAGGCGAAGGTCGAGTGGGTAGATGATTTGGGTTCCCTGCCTAGGGTGTAGCGGGCGACCGTTCGGGGTAGCGGATGTCGATGATCTCGATGGAGCTTGGCCCGGCCGGCGTGCGCACGGTCACCTCGTCCCCGACGCGCGCCTTCAGCATGGCCAATGCCATGGGGGATCCGATGCTGATCTTGCCGGCCGCCATATTGGCCTCGTCCACACCCACCAGCGTGACGGTCACCTCCTCGTCGCGTTCGTTCAGATAGGTGACAGTGGCTCCGAAGAAGACGCGGTCTCGCTGGGTCTGGGCGGCCGGGTCGACCACCTCGGCCTGGTCCAGCCGCTGGCCGAGATAGCGCAGGCGGCGGTCGATCTCCCGAAGGCGGCGCTTGCCCTCCTTGTAGTCGGCGTTCTCGCTACGATCGCCATTGCCGGCGGCCCAGGCGACGATCTCGACCACGCGGTGCCGTTCGGCTCGCATGGCCTCGAGCTCCGCCCGCAGCGCGGCCTCGCCCGCCGGGGTCATGTAGAACTTGCCGCGGGGCAGCCGCGTCAGGCTGCCCCCATCTTCCTCGTCCATATTCTGGTCGCGCCTCAGTCGATAATGGCCTGGTAGGTCAGCACGCGCAGCTCACGCCGGATCGGATAGGTGGAGGAGGGCATGAACTGGGTGAGCAGGATCACCGCCATCTCCTCCGCCGGATCGATCCAGAAGGCGGTGCTGGCGGCGCCGCCCCAGGCATATTCCCCGGGGGTGCCGAGCACCTGGGCGCGCGCGGGGTCGAGCATGACGGAGAAGCCGAGGCCGAAGCCGATGCCCTCATAACTGGACTCGCTGAAGCGTGGCTGGCCCATGGCCGCCATGTCGCCGCCCAGATGGTTCGTGGTCATCAGCTCAACGGTCTTGCGGCCCAGCAGGCGCAGGCCGTCCAGCTCCCCCTTGTTCAGCATCATCTGGCAGAAGCGCAGATAATCACTGGCAGTGGAGCAGAGCCCGCCGCCGCCCGAGCAGATCTTGCGCGGGGTGGCGAAACGGCTGGTGGCGGGATCGTCGATCAGCTTCAGCGCGCCATCGGGGCCGCGCCCGTAATTGGCGGCGAAGCGTGGCAGCTTTTCCGCGGGCACGTGGAAGGCGGTATCCACCATGCCGAGCGGGCCGATGACGCGCTCCTGCAGAAATTCCTCGAAGGGGCGGCCGGAGATGACGGCGACGAGGTGGCCGAGCACGTCGGTGGCGATGCTGTAGTTCCAGGCGGTGCCGGGCTGCGCGATCAGGGGCTGACGCGCGGCCAGTTCCACCGCCTCGGCCAGCGTCGCGTCCGAGGTCTGGAAGTCCACGCCTTCGGAGCGGTAGAGCGCGTCGACCAGCGTGGACTCCATGAAGCCATAGGTCAGGCCGGAGGTGTGGGTCAGCAGGTCGCGGAAGGTGATGTCGCGCACCGCCGGCACCGTCTCCAGCTTACCACGCGATCCGCCGGTCAGGACGCGCTGGTTGGCGAAATAGGGCAGGAAGCGCGTGATCGGGTCATCGAGTTGGAAGCGGCCCTCCTCATACAGCATCATGATCGCGACGCTGGTGAGAGGCTTGGTCATCGAATAGATGCGGAAGATCGTGTCCTCCGCCACGGGCGTGCCGCGTTCCCGGTCCGCCAGGCCGGTGCGGCGGCTATAGGCGATCCGGCCGCGCCGCATGACGGTCACGCCCAGGCCGGGAAGCTTGCCCTCCTCCACATAGCGATCCATCCAGCCGTCGATGCGGGCGAGGCGCTGCCGGGACAGCCCGAGTTCCGCGGCGTCGGCCTGCATGTTCATGTCCATCGGCGCTCTTCCTTCCTCCTGCTCCGGCGAGACTAGCCGCGCTCTGGGCGTCCTGACAGACACCCGCCTTCCAGCCGCCGCATCGTGACGGAAAGGCGGCGCACTGCGCCCAGGGGCTGCCGGAATGGTGGGGAGAATGGGCCTGGTCAGTGCCGGGATGGTCCGGTGAAGGGCGCAAAATGAAGAACATCGTATTCGGTGCGCTGATCGCGGCAGCGGGCGCCTTGTCGGTGGTTCCGGAGGCGAAGGCGCAGGGTTACGGGTATGGCTATGCCCCGTATCCGTCCCCGTCCTGGGAACGCGAAGCCTGGCACCAACACATGGAGTGGCGCGAGCAGCGGCGCGAGTTCCGGCGCCAGCGGCGCGAGATGGCCGAGCGCCGGGCCTATGAGGCGGGGCGGCGGGACGCCTACCAACCGCAGTTCTGGGGCTATCGCTAAGCTGTCCCAGGGCTGTTCGTTGGAGTGGGTCGCCGGAGGCAGGGGCGCCCGCCGACGTGAATCTGCCCCTTAAAGCGGGTTGTCCTCGGGCTTCTCGGCCCGGGCGACCGCCTCGGCCTCATCGGGCGCCTGCGGCAGCGGGCGGGGGATCCGCCGATAGGGCGCCCGGCGCGCCCCTGGCACATCCAGGCCGTAAGGATCCCCGTGCAGGACAAGCCGGCCGCGGCTGTCGGGCCAGACCGTCAGATAGCCAAGGGCGACCTGCACCTCCTGGGTGGGGATGAGTTCGATGGTGCGGCCCGTATCGAGGGTTGCCTGGATGGCCGGGGATGGCCGGTCCGTCATCCAGGCCGCGAGGTCGCGGATGCGCTCAACCCGGACGCAGCCATGGGAGACGGCGCGGCTTTGCCGGGCGAAGGCTGCGGGGCTGTTGGTGCCATGCAGGAAGATGCCATCCGAATCCAGCAGCCCAATCCGGATCGGACCGAGGGGGTTGGTGGGGCCCGGCGGCTGGATGAGGCGCCCGTTCACCACCCGGAACCCCACCGCGCCTGTAGCGCGGACCTCGGGCTCGATGCTTGCGGGCACGTACCAGGGGGGATTGCAGCGGGCGGAGGTGACGAAGGTGGCGAGCTGGGGGGTGCGGGTCTTGTTCGCCCCCACGACCACACGGGAGCGCAAAACCTCCCGACCCATGTCATAGGCGATGAGCTCGGCGGCAGCGATGTTCACGAGAATGAGCCGCCCCGCCGAGAAATCGACCCCGAGGTCGTCGAGGCGTTCGAGCGTTCGGTCCACGGCATACCGGCCGCGCAGATTTGCCGGGGGCATTGCTGCGCGGGCATAGCGGAGCTGGGCCCGGAAATCGGGCACGGCCACTACGGGCAGGCCCTGGGCCATGGCGCCCGGCCGGAACATTGCCCCGAAGGGCGCGGAAGCAGCGCCGAGGAGCAGGGCGCGGGCGAGGGAACGGCGAGTCTGAAGCATCGGTGGGCCGGACTGGGACATGGTGATCCTAGCAGAAGATCGTGAACGAACGCCCATGTTGTTGTGTCGTCTCTCCATCGATCTCCGTTCGTGCCCCGGGCTGCTTCAGAAGATCGTCACCGGATACCCTGCCGGGGATGCCGGGCAGGGCGTTCGCGCCAGAGGCTTCCATGGGCCGGGCAGGGTTCGGGGGACCGGGTAAGGGCCACCGGCGGTGAGGCCGCATTGTTGATGTGGCCAGGCCGGCCTAGCCTGGCCCATGTGGCGCACGTCGTCGCGCGGGCCAAGCGGTAGAAGCGCTGGCTTCCGGCAACCTGGGGCTCCGGGCCGGGTTTCTGCAAGGAATCAGGAGGGGGGGCAGCATGGCCACGGCACGCTTCGGCTTCCACGCCTCGCATGAGCAGTTTCCGCCTTCCGAACTGCTTGCCCTTATCCAGGATGCCGAAGGGGCCGGCTTCGACTGCGGCATGTCGTCCGATCACTTCCGTCCCTGGGGAGCGGCGCAGGGGCATTCCGGCTTCGCCTGGTCCTGGCTCGGGGCCGCAATGGCCAGGACGGGGTTGCCTCTCGGCGTCATTTCGGCGCCGGGATACCGGTATCATCCCGCCATCCTGGCTCAGGGCGCGGCGACCCTGGCGGAGATGTTCCCGGGCCGGTTCTGGCTCGCCCTTGGAAGCGGCCAGCGCCTGAACGAGGACATCACTGGCCTGGCCTGGCCGGAGAGGCGGGAGCGCAATGCACGGCTGCGGGAATGCGCCGGCATCGTGCGCGCGCTGTTGGCCGGCGAGAGAGTCTCGCATTACGGGCGCGTGACCGTTGTGGATGCGAAGCTCTATAGCCGGCCGGCGGAGCCGCCGCCGCTGCTGGGCGCCGCGGTTACGGAGGCGACCGCGGAGGAGGTTGGGGCCTGGGCGGACGGATTGCTCACCGTCTCCGGGGAGCCGGACCAGATGCGGAAGGTAATCGAGGCGTTCCGCCGTGGAGGTGGGCAGGGCAAGCGGCTGGTGGTGCAGGTCGGGCTGAACTGGGCTCCGACCGAGGAGGAAGCGCTGGCCGGCGCGCATGAGCAGTGGCGCACGAATGTCCTGGGCGGTGACGTGAACTGGGAGCTGCGCACGCCCGAGCAGTTCGACATCGCGACGCGTTTCGTGAAGCCGGAGGACATGCGGGAATCCGTCTGGATTTCGTCGGATCCCCGCTGGCACGTGGCGAGGCTGGCCGAACTGGTGGAGCTGGGCTTTGACGAAATCCAGCTGCATCAGGTCGGGCGCAACCAGCGCGCCTTCATCGAGATCTTCGGCCGGGAGGTGCTACCGGCGCTGCGCCGGTGAGCGGCGCCGGCTGAGGCGTTGCCCGGCGCGCGTCAGCCCCGGATCGTGTGCAGGGTGAGGCCCGCCGCCGGGCGGGCGCCTTCGCCCAGTGTCGCGAGCTGCTGCAGGGCAGCTTGCATGTCGCGCTCGCCCGCCTCCAGGCGCTCAGCAAGCGCGGTTCTCGAAAAATCGAAGGTTTTCTGGATGCCCGTCGCGCCGGGAGAGCTCCGGTAGGCGAGGTGGAGGATCGTCGTGGCGGTGGCGCGGCCTTCCGCCAAGACGGGCGCTACTTGCGGGTCTTCCCGGATTTCGGGCGGAAGGCGGGTGCTGAGCTTGGCAATCAGGGTGCGCAGATGCTGCTCGCGCTGGCGGCCCTCCAGGATGAGGCCCGTCTGCCCGGCAAAGACGAGGTCCTCCGCGCGGGCTGCCGCCTCCGACAGAGAGCGCGGGGGCTCACCTTCACGGGAGAAGAGGTCCAGCACGAAGCAGATCAGGTCCCGGCCAACAGGTTCGTCCAGGATCAGGTCAAGCGGCGTGTTGGCGGATAACCCGCCATCGCCGAGAAGCCGGCCATCAACCTCGACCGGCGCGAAATCAGGCGGCAGGGCGGAGGAGGCGATGACATGTTCGGGCCCGATGCGCGTGCCACGCCGCGTATCGAACACGACGCGCTCGCCGGAGCCGAGATCTGTCGCGACAACGCTGAGGCGGGGCGCGTCCTTGCTGTTCACCCGGTCGAAGTCGACCACCTCCTCGATCCGGCGATGGAGGGGCGCGAGGTCATAAAGTCCGGGCGCCGCGCCTTGGCCGAAGGCGGCCAGCCGCGGGCGGAACAGCCCGGGGCGGCCGAGCATTCGGGTCTGCATCGCGCTGATCCAGCCTTGCGTCTCCCGCCAGGGTCCCGTCACGCCCAGTGGTGCCGCCCAGAAGGAGAGGGACATTGGATCGTCGCTGGCGGCATTCCAAAAGCGGAGAAGTTGCTCGGCGCGACGTTCGGGCGGGTTGCCGGCGATGATCGCGGCCGTCACAGCACCGATCGAGGTGCCGGCGATCCATTCCGGGGTTGGCGCGCCTGCCTTCTGCAGCGCGGCCCAGGCTCCGGCATGATAGGCGCCGAGGGCGATGCCGCCTGCGAGCACCAGGGCGTGCATCGGGCCCAGGTTGTGCTCGGTGCCCTGGCTTGTTGACGACGGCTGCAATGCGGCTGTCCCTTCGGCCGAGCTGGAATGGATCGCCATGCCTATTTCGAGGTCGGGCCCGGCGGGCCGGGTGGCAGGATGGCCTCCAGGAAGCGGGCTGCCGATGCCAGGCCGGCATCGGCCATGCGGAAGGGCATCGCCGCGAATTCCAGCGGAAGCGCCGCCATGGAGGTCATGGCTGCAAGCGGCGCGCCGCCGCTCTCGGGATGGCTGCGCCAGCCTCCATCCACCCCGCGGCCGTCGCGCACGGGCTCGAACAGGGCGCCGGGCGTGTCGCCGCTGGCTTCTTCGGACAGGAAGCCGGTGTGGAGGGCCCGGCCGGTGAACCAGGTGGTGAAGGTCGGGGCCATGCGCTTCTGGGCTGCGGCCATCTTGCCGAAGCCGCCGACGATCACCTCGGCCTGCGGCTGCTGGGTCAGCGCGACCACGGTCTCCGCCACCTCATCCGCCGTGTAGACCGGCGGCGCGGCGCGTACGCGGCGGCCGCTGAAATTGGCGGCGTGCTGGAAGAAGGGCGTGTCGATCACCGATGGCATGACGGTGCAGATCTGGATGCCCGGCTGGTCCAGCACCTCCTGCCGCAAGGCCTCCGAGAAGCCGCGAATGGCGAATTTGCTGGTCGCGTAGGGGGTGCCGTCCGGCTTGGAGGTCTCGCCGATGATGGAGGCGTTCTGGATCAGCGTTCCGTGCCCCTGGGCCCGGAACTGGCGCATGGCGACCTTGGCGCCATGGACATAACCGAACAGGTTAATCTCGATGACCCGGCGCCAGGCATCCATCGGGATGGATTCCAGCCGCCCGAAGGCCGCGACGCCCGCATTGTTGAACCAGACATCGATGCGGCCGAAGCGCTCAATGGCGCGGCGGCCCAGCGCCTCAACCTCCTCCTCACGGGTCACGTCGGTCGGAACGGCGATGGCGGTGCCGCCGAGCGCCTCGCATTCCCGCGCCGCCTCCTCCAGCATCTCGGCGCGGCGCGCGGCGAGGATGAGCGAGGCGCCGCGCCGGGCGAAGGCCTGCGCGGTGGCACGCCCGATGCCACTGGACGCACCGGTGATGACGATCACTGGCCTGTTGCTGCCCGAGGTCGTGCGCGGCTTGCCCGCGATATTGGTCGGCTGATCGGTCATGCGTGTTCCACCATGTCTGCGGCGTCCGGGCGCCCGAACAACGGATGAGTCGCTCTGTGGCTGCGCGGGAGGAGGGCTCCATGGTCCGTACGCGGCGACGGCGCGTTCACCTATGCGAAGTCTGGCTCTAACGGTCTCGCGCGCCCGCCATGGTGGGAATGCGGAGCATCAGAATGGAAACTGCCGCGTTACTTCCGACTGACCGGGAGCGCAGGATGATCGAGGCCGCAGTTTTCGACGTGGATGGCACGCTGATCGATTCGGTCGATCTTCACGCGCGGGCCTGGCAGGACGCATTTCGCGATTTCGGCCATGAGTTCGAGTTTCAAGCCGTTCGCGACCAGATCGGGAAGGGGGGCGACCAGCTCATGCCGGTTTTCCTGAGCCGGGAGGAGTTGGATGCGAGGGGCAAGGAGCTGGAGAAGCACCGTGTCGCGCTGATGAAGGAGCGCTATCTTCCGGAGATCACGGGTTTTCCGGGGGTGCGGGAGTTGTTCCAGCGCATCCGGCAGGACGGAACGCGGATCGTGCTCGCCTCCTCGGCCAAGGCCGATGAACTGCAGATCTACAAGAAGATCGCGGGCATCGAGGATCTGGTGGACGAGGAAACCTCGTCGGACGACGCCGAAAAGTCAAAACCCCACCCCGATATCTTTCAGGCGGCCTTGTCGCGGCTGGGTGGGGTCGATCCATCGCGGGCCATCGTGATCGGCGACACGCCTTACGATGCCGAGGCGGCGGCCAAGGCGGGGCTGCGCACCATTGGCGTGCTCTGCGGCGGCTTCCCCGAGGATTGGCTGCGCGAGGCCGGCTGCGTCGAAATCTACAAGGGGCCTGCCGATCTGCTGGCCCGCTACGACGACTCTCTCCTCGCCCGGGGTTGACCGGCGGGCGCTTAGGCGGCGTTGCGGCGGGCGCGTCGTGGCTCTGCGAGATGGCGGATGAAGTTGCGCAGCTCCACCTGCCGCAGGGCCGGGTCTGTGACCTGGTGATTCAGCCCGAGCTGCCAGGCGAGGTCGTGCCGTGCCGGCTCACGAGCTAGCGCCTCGATCTGATCCGCATAGCGGTCGACCGCCAGGCGATCCGCCGCGAGGCCGTCCTTGACCAGGCTTTCGGCCTGGCGCCGCAGCGCCTCCGCCACCTCGTGCAGCGAGATTTCCGGATGGTACTGCACCCCCCAGAAGATTCCGTCGCCGCAGCGGATCTCGGCGGCCTGGACGGGGCTCGTCTCATTGGTGGCCAGCAGCGTGGCGCCGGGCGGAAGTTGTTTCACCTCGTCCGAATGAACTGAGGGCGCATCATAGGCCAGGGGACGGCCGGACAGCAGCGGATGCTCGCGCCCTTTCTCCGTCAGGGCGATACAGCGGGCGAAGCCGGCCTCCTTACCGTCCTTCCGGGGGCCGACCTGGCCACCCGCGGCCACAACAGCGAGTTGAAGGCCAGCGCAGGAGCCGAAGGCCGGCGTGCCCGCGGCGAAGACGGTGCGCATGAAGTCCAGGGCGCGACGCGCCTGCGGGCTGTCCTCATAGACATGCATGGGGGAGCCGCAGAGGAAGACCGCGTCATAGCGGCGCAGAACCTCCGGTTCCTGCCGCGGGCTGTCCTCCTCGGCTGGCTTGATCTGGTCGCAGATCGCGCCGGGGGCGAGAGAGAGAAGGCTTTCCACATAGGTTTCGCCGGAGCTGCTACCGACGCTTCTGCGCCGTGCCTCTCGCTCCTCCGGTGCCTCGCTTTCGGCGACCAGGAAGCGGAACGGTTCGGACATGCAAACTCCCGGTGGTGTGCTTCGGGACGGCCCAGGAAGGAAGGTCGGCCGCCGCGGAAATCGGCGAGGGCGCGGGGATGGCCCTCGGATCGCAGGAGGTGATGTCTTCGCTGGCGCCTTCAAGGTTTGCTGACGCTCTCTGGCAGAAAGCGATCCTGCCCGCCTGGCGCCTGGGTATGTGTGCCGCTGAGGACCGGGCCTGAACTGGGCCGCCAGAGGGAGGCTTGACAGGACGCGCGAGCACGAAATAGCGTCACACAAAATGATGCACTGTATCGTTGCGCGTTCATGGGGCGCCTAACGAACCGTGCACTAGACGCCGGGCTTCCATGGAAGGCGCGGCACAGGGAAGGACGCGTTCGCATGCCGCTCGCCGTCATTGGCCGCCCGTCACCCGCGCCCGCCGCTTTTCTTCCAGTACCTGAGCCAGGACTGACGCCGCGTGACCTGCTCGACCGTGCCATCTCCCTGCGGCCCATGCTGCGGGAGAGGCAGGAGGAGCACGAGCTGCTCGGCACCTATGCCGAAGACGTGCATGCCACCTTCGAGCGGATGGGCTTCTACCGCATTACGCAGCCCCGGATGTTTGGCGGCTATGAATTCAGCCTGCCCGTCTTCTTTCGGACGATGATGGAGGTCTCTCGCGGCGATCCAGGCGTGGGCTGGTGCCTCACGCTGGCGGCCTCACATGCCTTTCTATTGGCCAGCCACTGGCCGGAGAAGGCGCAGCGCGAGTTATTCGGCGAAACCGGCCATTTCATCTCCCCACACCGGGCCCAGCCCCTGGGAACGGCGACGCCCGTGCCGGGCGGCCTGCGCATCAAGGGGCGCTGGAACTATTCCTCGGGCGTTCCGCATGCGACGCATTTCATCGGCACTGCGTTGCTGCAGAAAGAGGATGGAACGCCACCCTCCCCCGTGCTCATCGTGGTGCCGCAGGGGCAATACACGATCCTGAAGGATTGGGGCGGGGACGAGATCCTGGGGATGCGTTCCTCCGGTTCCAACACCGTCGTGATCGAGGATGCCGTCATCCCCGCGCATCACGCGGTGCCCTTCAACGCCCAGTTCTGCCGGCCGGAGGAGATGGCGGAGGGCACGCCGGGCACGCGGCTGCACGGGAACCCCAT
>NZ_JBNBZS010000032.1:0-70745 GCF_049629625.1 Roseomonas chloroacetimidivorans
GCCCCCTCACCTCGGCGGAACTGGCAGACCGGGTCGGCACCTCGCGGGAGAGCGCGCGTGCCACCGCCCGGCGCCTGGGCATCTCCCTCGCCCGGAAGCAGCACGGCCCGGTGCGCTGGACGGAGCCGATGCTGGAGGAGCTGCGCCGCTGCGTGCAGTCCGGGGTGACCGTGGACCGCATGGCCCAGCGTGTGGGCGTGGCTATCCCGTCCCTGGTGCGTGGGCTGTCCATGCTGGTGCGGGAGGACAAGCCCGTGACGGCGGTGCGTGTGCGACAGGATGCTCAGAGGGAGGCTCCACGATGAGCGGCAACAGATGGGATGGGATGCCTCAGAACCCCGAGCGGGATGGTTGGCACGCGCTGAACTATCTGCGCGCCGATGCACACACCATCGCCCGATGGGATGCTCGTGGCTTCTGGAACCTTGTGGCCGAGGAAGAGGACTTCCTGCCAGCCGACTTGGCCGGCGACCACGAATATCTCGGCCCGGTTGAACTTCCCGCCCAAGTCGCCGCCCGCGTGGAGGAGGCGGTGCAGAAGGAGCGGGAGGAATGCGCCAAGCTGGCCGATCAGTTTGGCACTGAGGCGAAGGAGAACATGGCGGAAGAACGCCGCGAGATGGGGCGGCTGTGGGACATGAACTCTTATGCCGCCGGCAGCTTCGGAGGCGAGATCGGGGCGGCTCAGGAGATAGCCGACGCCATCCGCGCCCGCGGAACCCGCCCCAGCCAGGCCGAGGGGGAGGGGCGGGGATGAACGAGTGGCAGGACATCAGCACGGCGCCGAGGGATGAGCGCTCGATGCTGTTATGGGACGGCTTCGCTGTGTTCGTCGGCTTCTGGAATGTCGACCACTGGGCCACGTGGGAAGGGCTGACACATCGCGTCCATACATCCCACTGGATGCCTCTCCCCACCCCTCCGGCGGGCGGGGCGGGAGGTGCGACGTGAGCGTACACGACGCGAAGCCCGGCGACGTTTACGCCGACGCTAACGGGAAGCTCTGGCGTGTGATCGGCGTCTGGCACGATCCGACTGTCGAGGTCGAAGAGGTTGAACCGGAACGAATGCTCAGCCCGAAGCAGCGCCGCTTCGGCGGCGTCGGCGGCCTCATGTGGCAGGGCTTCCAGCGCATCTGGAGCAAGAAGGAGGCCACCACCCATGACTAGCCCCCCAGGCCAGGGCGGCGCGGGGCGGGGGAAGCGCTCCACTCTCCAAGATCCCCGGCACCCCGCCCTCATCTGCCGTGAACGTGGATGGGCGGCGGGAACATGCCTGGAGGGTGACGAGGGTCGCGGGCCTACCGTCATCGAGATCACCGCCATTGGACAGGAACGCATCTTGGCCCGCGCCCTGACGGAGGGCGGCAGACGGGCAACGTATCGAGACGAGGGATTGTGGAACCTTTCCTGCCGGGACTGGCGCCCGGTTCCTCATCCCTTCGCGACCAACCAAGCCGCCGGGGTGCCGGGGGTGGAGGGGTCCAATGGGTAAAATAGCCCCCATGGCCGCGCTTATGGCGGGCGCACTGCACGACATCGAGTTGGTTGATCGGCTGCCGGCTGAGTGGCGGTGCCTCGTGCACGAGTTTGGCTACAGCGTCGTGCGGGCCTTCTATCAGGCCGGCATCCAGAAGCCGGCGACCGTCCGGCATCTAATCCGGACGGTGTGGCTTGGCTCTCGTGAACCGGGGAACGTGCAGCCCAACTACTTCTATGGGCAGAAGACCCATCGAACACTGGACATGCTGTTGGCCGAGGGCCGCATCAGCAACGTGCAGGCTCTGTTCTCCACCTTGGAGATGCATGGGCAGGCCATTGTTCACCGGAATCCCACTGACGCCATGGTGCAGGCCAGCATCGCTGCCACGGGCAAGATGGGCTTGGTGGACAAGCAGACGAAACATCGCGAGCGGCTGCGGGCGGCAATAGCCGCTGGTGCATTGAAGAAGCCGGAGGTGCCGGGGGTGGAGGGGAATGATGGCTGATCAGCAACTGAACCCGCCGGCCCAGAGTGAAGAGATAGAGGCAATGGCGAAGGCCATCTACGAGCGCCGGTATGGGATGGCCTGGAAGGATGCCTTCCCCTCGATCCGGTGCAGCGCCCTCAATGACGCACTGGCGGCTCATCGAGCCCTCCGCAGCTTGGAGGTTCGCCGCCCTGTGCCGGGGGTGGAGGGGAAGCCATGACCATCGCCTACCGCGCCGACCCCGCCATGCAGCCGGCCTTCGCCAAGCTCTTTGCCCTGGCTGGGCACCGCTATGACGTGCTGGAGCGCGCCCTGGTCGCCTGCAAGGCGGCAAATGGTGGCAAGGCACCGTCCTACCAGTCGGTGGTGGAGTACCTGACCGCCAAGGCGACCGGGGTGGAGGGGAAGGAATGACGTGGAAGGATGTTGCCTTTCGGGCCGTCGAATGGCTCGGTCTGGCCGTCGTCCTGGCCATCGTCGCCCAGTGCAGTTGCGATGGGTGCGTGTGGTGATGGCCCCGGACAAGAAGCAAGACGGCGCGGGGCGAGGGGATCTGCACCGCCGCGTCTATGTCCTGCCCGAGGCGCTGATTGACGGCATCCGGGCCTACATGGCCGATGTCCATCTGACCAATGAGACGGAGGCGGTTCGTCGCCTTCTCTGGAACGCTCTCCAGCAGCGGGACACCGTCGAGACATTGGAGGCGCGGATAGCGGCACTGCCCCGGCGGAATGCCCGGAAGGAGGCGCTGGAGATGCTGGCGCTGCACCCCAAGGTCTCGACGATCCGCATAGAGGACACGTTCGTGGCCTTCACGCTGGCCGATGGATCGCAGGGGCGCTTCCCGCCAGTGAAGCCCGCCCCCGCCCCGGGGGTGGCAGAGGAGGACCACGGACGTGGGTGAAATGAAGCGCTACCCCCACGGGGTCGGGGACAGCCCCTTCCCGACCAAGCTTTCGCCCGACGGGGAACTGATGAAGGTGGTCAAGACAGGGGACTGCATGGACCCCTGGCAGCGGAGCTTGGTCGGCAAGTCCGCCCAGATGCGAATGCCCCTTCATGACCCGGTGGACCTGCGGCGGCAGGCGGCCATCCTGCGCGAGCTGGCGAATCGTCTGGAGGCCATCAGCCGCAACACCAAGGAAACACCCTTCAATGTAATGTCGCTGGCGAAAACAGAGGTTGCCGCAGCCCAGGCCCGCATGATGAGCAAGCCACGCACCCGCCCACTGTAATGGCTAGACAGAACATCCACAGGACGATAGGAAAAGACATGGCGCTTCACTGGGTTAGTATTCTCGAAGCCGCTCAAGATATTGGGCAGCAACTCACTCTTTACCCAATATACATTACGCGACCTGAGGGTGGCCGGGAATGACGCCGGACCGCGCCTCCTCCGAACTGTCCAGGCTCCTGGACATCATGGCCCGGCTTCGGGCGCCGGATGGCTGCCCCTGGGACCAAGTGCAGGATTTCGCCTCCATCGCGCCCTATACGATCGAGGAAGGCTACGAGGTCGCGGACGCGATCGCGCGACAGGACTGGACCGGCTTGCCGGACGAGTTGGGCGACCTGTTGTTCCAGGTCGTCTATCACGCGCGCATGGCCGAAGAGACCGGCCGCTTCGATTTTGCGGACGTGGCGAAATCCATCGGCGACAAGATGATCCGGCGCCATCCTCACGTGTTCGGAGAAGAAGCGGCCCGGGATGCGGCGACCCAGACCGTGGCCTGGGAGACGCAGAAGGCGACGGAGCGCGCGGCGCGGGCCGAAACGGGCACGCTGGCCGGGGTGGCGTCCAACCTCCCTGCCCTCGCCCGTGCGGCTAAGCTGACCCGGCGAGCTGCCCGGGTCGGCTTCGACTGGCCGGATGCCGCCCAAGTGCTGGACAAGCTGGAGGAAGAGGCCGCCGAGCTGCGGGCAGAGCTTCCCACCGCTGATCCCGCACGGCTGGCGGATGAGGTGGGCGATCTTCTCTTCGTGCTGGCGAACTTGGCCCGCAAGTTGGACCTGGACCCGGAGACCTGTCTGCGCGGTGCGAACGCCAAGTTCGAGCGCCGCTTCGGCGCGATCGAGGCTGGGCTTGCGGCCGAGGGCCGGTCGCCCGCTGATGCCACGTTGGAGGAAATGGAAGAGCGCTGGCAGGCCGCGAAGGCGGCGGAGCGGCGCTAGACCGCTCCCCGGATCAGGGAAGCCGAGACAGCCTCTCCCCAAGCAGTCGGAAGAAGCCCTCGACGTCGAATACTTCCGGCAGCGTCACATGAGGTTCTGCGCCGCTGCGGCCCCAGCGATCCACATGGGTGCGGCCACGCGCCGGGCCATACCCGCAATCCACCTGCACGGCCGCCATCCGGGTGCGGAACAGCCCGGGCGCGACCAGCCAGGCCAGGGCGCAAGGGTCATGCAGTGGGTGCCCTGCCCCGCCCAGCCGACGTGAGGGTGGGACGGCGGCCAGGATCTCGCAGGCCGCGCGGAGACAGGCGCCATTGCCGAGCTGGCGGATCACCTCGAGCCGCGCGGGCGTAAGCAGCGCCTGCGAGGTGAGGTCCAGGGTGACCAGCGTGGTCGGCACGCCCAGGGCGAAGAGGATATCGAGGGCTTCCGGGTCGCTGGCGGCGTTGAACTCGGCCGAGGGGGTCCAGTTCCCTTCCCCCCAGGCACCGCCCATCAGGACGATTTCCTGCACCCGGTTCGCCAGTCCCGGCTCCGTCGCCAGGGCAAGCGCCAGATTGGTGGCCGGGCCGATGCCAACCAGCGTTGTATCGCCGGGCGGCGCAGCGCGGAGGAGCGCGCGGATCGCGTCGGCGGCGAGAGCGGGAACTGCCGGTGGGCCAGGCGGAAGGATTACTCCGGCCAGGCCATTCTCCCCATGCACCAGCCCATCGCCCGCGAAACGCCCGCGCAACGGCCGGTCGGCGCCGGGGACCAGGGGCACGGTGGAGCGTGCCAGGCCAAGCACGGCGGAGGCGTTGGCAACCGTCCGCTCCAGCCCCGCATTGCCGCCGACCACGGTGACCATGCGCAGGTCGATCTCCGGCGAACCAAGGGCCAGCCAGAGGGCCAGGGCGTCGTCCGTTCCGGGATCGCAGTCCAGGATTACCGTCCGGCGCCGGGCCGGGACATCGCTCACTTGCCCAGCTCCGTCTCGACCACGCCGCAGAGGAACGCGGCGCCGGTGGTCAGGGCCGCGTCGTTGAAGTCGAAACGCGGGTTGTGGTGCCACCCCTCGGGATGTGCCGGATCGCCGGTGCCGAGCCAGGCATAGGCGCCGGGGCGCACCTCCAGCATGCAGGCGAAATCCTCTCCCGCCGTGATTGGTGGGTGGTCGTCGCGGGCCATTCTGGTGCCGACCGTTGCTGCTGCGGCGGCATGCATCAGGGCGGCCTGAGCCGGGTGGTTCACCGTGGGCGGCAGACGGCGCGTGTAGACCGGAGAGGCCTCGACGTCATGAGTCGCGGCGATGCCGCGCGCGATACCAACGATCCGGGCCTCCAGCATGTCCCGCACCTCGGGCAACAGAGCGCGAGCGGTGCCGCGCACCAGAACCTGCGCAGGAATGACGTTCGGCGCCTCCGGATGGCCAGCGGCGATATGGCCGACGCTCACCACGCCGGTCGCGATCGGGTCCAGTTCCCGCGACACG
This sequence comes from Roseomonas chloroacetimidivorans, assembly GCF_049629625.1. Lineage (NCBI taxonomy): Bacteria > Pseudomonadati > Pseudomonadota > Alphaproteobacteria > Acetobacterales > Roseomonadaceae > Roseomonas > Roseomonas chloroacetimidivorans. Next base: position 5,613 of record NZ_JBNBZS010000032.1, read on the forward strand.
ATCGACTGCAATGCGAGGATGAAGGCCGACGCGGCCAGGATGGAGTCCGTGCCGAGATGCGGCTTTGCCCCATGCGTACCATGACCATGGAAACTCACCTCCCAGGTGTCGGAGCTGGCGAGCACCGCCCCCTTGGGCACGGCGATGGTGCCGAGCGGCAGGCCAGGCAGGTTGTGGATGCCGTAGACGGCATCAACAGGGAAGCGCTCGAACAGACCATCCGCCAGCATGGCCTGGGCGCCGCCGCGCGACTCCTCGGCGGGCTGGAAGATCAGGTGCACGGTGCCGGCGAAGCGGTCGCGGTTCGCCGCCAGCCAATGCGCGGCGCCAAGCAGCATGGCCGTATGCCCGTCATGGCCGCAGGCATGCATCTTCCCCGGCACCTGGCTCGCATAGGAGGCGCCGGTCGCTTCCTCCATGGCCAGCGCGTCCATATCGGCGCGCAACCCGATGGCGCGATTGCCGCCGGCCCCCTGCCCCGTTCCGCGCAGCGTGCCCACCACGCCAGTGCCCGCGATTCCTTCCTCCACGGCAATTCCAGCCGCGCGCAGTTCGCGCGCGACGAGGGCGGCGGTACGGTGTTCCTCGAAGCCGAGTTCGGGATGAGCGTGGATGTCGCGGCGCCATGCAGTCATCCGCTCGGCAAGCGGCTCCAAGGCCTCGACGTTGGGCATGGGCAGTGGCGGCTCCGTTGCGGGGTGGCGGGGACCATGCCAGCTTGGCACCCTCATCACCAGCTATCCGCCGAGGTCTCCATGCGCCTGCGCGCCGCCTTACTTGCCGCTGCCCTCTTTCTTCCGGGCGCGGCCGCGGCGCAGGACCTTCTGCGCATTGGGGTGGAGGCGGGGCCGACCAGCCTTGATCCGCATTATGCCAGCCTGATCACCAACATAGCCTTTGCCGGCCACGTCTTCGAGCCACTGGTTCAACAGGATTCGCGCCAGAACCTGCGTCCGGCCGTCGCCAGCAGCTGGCGCGTGGTGGACGACCTGACCTGGGAATTCACCATCGACCCAAAGGCGCGCTTCCATGACGGCGCGCCCGTCACCTGGGAGGATGTGGCCTTCACCATCCAGCGGGCGGGCAATGTCCCGAACTCGCCTTCCTCGTTCAGCTACGCCACCCGTGTCGTGACGGCCGTGGAGGATGCCGGGAAGGGCGTGGTGCGTATCCGCACGCGTGTGCCGACGCCGCTGCTGGCGAACAACCTCGCCCTGGTGATGATCGTCTCCAAAAAGCATGGCGAGGCAGCCACCACGCAGGACTATAATTCGGGCAAGGCGATGATCGGCACCGGCCCGTTCCGCCATGTCTCCTGGCAGCCCGGCAGCCCCTTTGTTGCTGAGCGGAGCCCCGATTTTCACGGCCCCGCCCCGGTCTTCGCCCGGGTGGAGTTCCGCCCAATCGCGGCGGCCGCCTCCCGCGTCGCTGCTCTGAACGCCGGCGATGTGGACCTGATCGAGATCGTTCCGCCCGAGCAATTCGAGCGTTTCCGCGCCGACCAGCGTTTCGCCACAAGCGAGAGCCCGTCCAACCGGCTGATCTTCCTGACGGTCGACAGTGACCGGGAGCAGAGCCCCCATATCCGCGCGAAGGATGGCTCGCCCATTTCCAACCCGATGCGGGACGCACGGGTACGCCGGGCTCTCTCCCTGGCCATCAACCGGCAGGCGCTCGCGGAGCGCGTCCTGCGCGGCCAGGCGCTGCCCGCGGGCGATCTCGGCCCGCCCGGCTATTTCGGCACCTCCCCGGACCTGACGGCCGAGCCGCTCGATCTCGATGCAGCACGCAGGCTGATGGCGGAGGCCGGCTTTCCCCAGGGCTTCGCCGTGCAGATCAACGGCCCGAACGACCGCTTCGTGAATGACGAGCAGGTGGTCCAGGCCATCGCCCAGATGTGGACCCGGCTCGGCATCGCCGCGACGGTCGAGACCAGGCCGCGCGGAGTCTGGCTAAGCGAGGCGGCACAGTTGAAGTACAGCGTGAACCTCGCCGGGTTTTCGCCGAACCCCGAGGTGCTGGGAATGCTGGAAACTCAGGTTCATAGCTGGAACACTTCGCTTGGGCTCGGCAGCGCCAACCGCGGACGCTTCAGCAACCCGGAGGTCGACAGGCTGATCCAGCAGGCCCGTGAGACTATGAATGACGACATGCGCGCCCGCCTGACCCGCGAGGCCACGCACCGGGCGGTCCGTGAACAGACGGCGCTCATCCCGCTGTATTTCCAGGTTAATACATGGGCGATGCGGCGCGGCGTCACCTATGAGGCGCGAACGGATGAGATGACCCTCGCCCAATCCGCCGGACAGGCCCGTTGAGAATTGTGATGATGAACACACCCATTCCCGCCGAAACCCGCCGTGCGGCGATCCGCGCTGCGAAGGGCGATGCGCCCTTCGATCTGCTGCTGACCGGCGGCACGGTGGTGGATGTTGCCTTGGGCGAGCTGCGCGCGGCGGATGTCGGAATCGTCGGTGGCCTGATCGCCTCGGTCCATCCGCCGGGCACGCGCTCGGACGCCGCGGAGACGCATGACGTGACCGGCCGTTTCCTTGCGCCGGGTTTCGTGGATAGCCACCTGCACTTCGAATCCTCCCTCATGTCACCGGCCGATTACGCTTCCGTTGTCGTCCCGCACGGGACGCTGACAACGGTCTGGGATCCGCATGAGCTGGCGAATGTTCTGGGCGTCCCGGGTGTCCGATGGGCGGTGGAGCAGTCCCGCGGCTTGCCGCTGCGCGTGCTGGTGGCGGCCCCGTCCTGCGTTCCTTCCGCCCCCGGCCTGGAACTAGCCGGGGCGGAAATTGGGCCGGAAGAAATGGCCGAGATGCTCTCCTGGCCGGAGGTCTCGGGAGTGGCCGAGGTGATGGACATGGCCGGCGTACTTTCCGGCAGCGCGCGCATGGAGGGGATCGTCGGGGCGGGCATCGCCTCGGGTAAGAATGTGAACGGGCATGCACGCGACCTGATCGGGCCTGCCTTGCAGGCCTATGCCGCTTCCGGCGTCACCTCGGACCACGAGGTCATGGGGCCGGAGGATTTCCTGCAGAAGCTGCGAGCCGGGCTCACGGTGGAGCTGCGTGGCAGCCACGATTCGGTGCTGCCGGGGGTGGTGGAGGCAATCAACGCCCTGCCCGCCCTGCCCCCGAATCTCGTCACCTGCACGGACGACATCTTTCCGGACGAGCTCGTGGAGAGGGGCGGGCTGCGCGACACATTGACGCGTCTCGTCGCCTATGGGCTGCCGCCGATCCACGCGCTGAAGATGGCGACGCTGCACGGTGCGATGCGCTTGAAGCGCGACGATATCGGCCTGATCGGCCCGGGCCGCCGCGCAGAGATCGTGGTTCTTTCCGATCTGCCGGGCATCGTTGTGGAGCGCGTCTATGTGGGCGGGCGGTTGGTGGCGCGGGACGGCGCCATGCTCGCTCCCTTGCCCCGCGAGCTGCCGGCAGATTCGCCGCGCGACACGATGCGGCTGCCGCCGCAGCCCGCAGCCGCCTTCAGCTTGCGGCCACATGGCGTGGCTGCGGGAAAGGTGCGGCTTCCGGTGGTCGGCGGAGCCCGTGTCGTGCATTGGGCCGAGGTCGAGGTTACGGTGAAGGATGGCGTCGCGGCCGTGCCGCCGGGCCACGCGCTCATCGCCATCATGCATCGCCACGGGCGCCGCGACCCTGCTCCGGTGGTCTGCCTCGCTGATGGCTGGGGCGAGCCACGCGGCGCCCTGGCCACCACGATCAGCCACGACAACCACAACCTGCTCGTTCTCGGCCGGGACCCTGCGGACATGGCGGCTGCCGCCAATGCGCTAATCAGCTGCGGCGGCGGCATGTCGGTCGCGCGTGGCGGAGAGGCCATAGCGGTGCTGCCGCTGCCCATTGCCGGTTTGCTGGCCGAGACGCCGCCTGCCGAGACGGCTGCCGCCTTTGCCCGGCTGCGCGCGGCGGCCGATGCGGTGATGGATTGGAAGCCGCCCTTCCGCGTCTTCCGTGGCGTCACCGGCATCTCGCTGGCCTGCAATCCCGGGCCGCACCCGACCGATCTTGGGATCTCCGATGGCGGAACAGGCGAATTGCGTGATCCTGCCCAGCCGCTTCCGGCGTCTTCGCGTCACGAGAGGATGGCCGCCACCTAGCCGGTCTTAGGGTCCGCGGACGACTCCGCTGGCTGGCGCCTTGGCGCCAGCCCGGACCGAAGCGCGGCTTTCGGGTCAGCACCGCGCGGGACTGCCAGTTCAAGCCTCGCCCCTGGCCCTGCCTGCAACAAGGCAGGGGCTAGGGTTCCCATGCTTGGGAAGGGTGGCCCGGACCGAGGCCTACCGGCTTGCCTCGCGCAATTGCTCGCTTCGCAGGCGCGCTGCCATCTCCAGCGCACGCCGCGCCCGGACCTGGTCATCCCGCGCACGCGCAATGCGGGCCTCCAGCAAAGCCATCTGCAGCTCGTCGGCCCGCCGGGTCTGGCCTTCCGCAAGAATCTGCTCTGCCCGGGAGAGATTGCCCTGCACGACGGCAATTTCCCCGGCCACTGAGCGCGCATCCACGTTCTCCGGGTGTCGCCGCAAAACGCCTTCCGCGATGCTGGCTGCTTCGTCACCACGTCCCGATCGGGCGTAAACCCTGGCAAGCGAGAGCTGCGCTCGCCAGTTTTCCGGCGCCGGCTCTATCGCGGTGTCCGCCCCGCCTTGAGAACCGGCCGACCTAGCGCGGCTCACACTGGCAGTCTGCCGCACGGCGGCGACGAGGCGCGGGTCGCGCTCCGCGCGGGTAGCCAGATTCTCAGCGGCCTGAAGCTGGCCGGCATCCATCAGGGCGGCCGCAATGGCTGCCTTCGCCTCTGGTGTCGTCGAGGATGCGCCGGGGTTACCTGCGCGCACGGCAGCCGCCAGGTTCTCAGGTTGGCGCAAGCGGTTGAAGGCCAGGATGATGGCTGACCGCAGCTCGCCATTCGGATCCGGCTGGCCCGCCATGGCAACCAGTTGCTGTGCGGCCGCCGATCTCGGCATCCCGCGCGCGGCCAGCTCCAGGCGACGAACCTCGAGCAGACGCCGCCCTCGCTCCAGGGCCAGATTGGCTTCCGGAGTTCTGCGGCTGGCCGGGATGGAGTTCAGGCGCGACACCGTATCAGCCACCCGGCCATCGTATTCTGCAAGCAGCGCGGCGGCGTAGAGCGCGTCAGGCGTGCCGCGTTGCGCGAGATCCCGCTCGAGGCGCTTCGCCTCCTCGAACTGCCCGACGCCCTTCAGGAGGCGGGCCAGGTCATGCGCCGCCCATACATTGCCGGGCTCGGCAGCGACTGCGCTGCGGAGCAACGCGATGCGCGATGCATTGTCCGGTGCGCGTTGCGCCTGCGCGCGCAGCGCATTGGATTGAAGAAGGCGGCTGTTGACGTTGGGCCGGAACCCCGTCTGGCTGGCAAATTGGTCAGCGTCCTGGAACCGCCCCTGTTCCAGAAGAGCTCCATAGAGGGCCGCCTGCACCTCACGCTGGTTGGGTTGCTGGCTGAGCGCTTCGCGGAAGCGTTGCTCAGCCAGGCCAAAGTCCCGCTGCCGCAGGGCGACGTAGCCCAGGAGCCGCGCGGCCTCGGCGCGTTCCGCCGAATTCCTCTGCGGAGCAGCCTGTGTCAGCTTCTGCGCCTCGTTGAGATCTCCACGATTCAGCGCCCGCCATGCCTGCGCCAGCGGTCCCAGCACAACGGGACCGGGTTGCCCGCGCCCACCCTGGCCAGCCTGCGAATAGGGCACGCCATCGCGGTTTACATACCCCATGGCCCGCTGGAACTCATCCTTGCGGCCAGGGGCCAGTTCAACGGCACGGTCGAAGAGCTTCCGTGCCTCCGCCTCGCGCCGCTGGGCACGGCGGACCATGCCAAGCCCGAGCGTCGCGTCGACGTCTTCCGGGTTCGCAGCGAGGGCCTGGGCGAAAAGCTCGCCGGCTTCGCGCGGGTCGCGCGGAAGAAGGTCGAATGCACGGATCCGGATGGCGCCCATCCGGTCCTCCAAGGTGGGCTGCACCTCGACGAGCTTCTGTGCGATCTCCGGATCGTCGGGGAATACGCTCTGGTACTCCTTAATCCGGGCGATGGACTGCTCCCCGCGTCCCTGCCAGAGAAGGGCCTGGCGCCAGCTCGCGCGGGCGCCGCTGGCGATATCGGAGAACTGCGTCAGCCTGCGGAGCCGCTCGATTCCTTCCTCGCGGGTCGTCTCGCGATAGGTCAGGATTTGCGCATAAGCCAATTGGAGCGGAAGATTATTGGGCTCCCTGGCCACGAGCGCAGCCATGGCCGCGCGGGCCTCCCTGAAGCCCTCAGGAGAGGCGCCGCTGAGCGTCTGATAATACTCGATCGCATAGGCGGCCGGCACGCCGCTCGCCGAGAAACTCTCGCGGTAGCGCTGGATCGCGGCCTGTTGCTGGCCAGCCTGGGCGAGGCGTCGTGCCTCCGCCAGGGCGGTCTGATTCACATTGGTGGCCCGCAGGACCTCCGCCACACGGCCCGTCGCCTGCGAGCCAGGCGCGATCTGATTCAGCCGAGCCAGATAACCTTGGGCCGCGGCCGGGTTGCCGTTGAGAACAGCCAGTTCCGCAGCGATCGCCAGCGCCTCCGGGTTCTCCGGCTCGATTTGCAGCAGGCGTTCCAGCGACTGCTGGGCAAGGTCTGGCCGCGACTGAGCGATCCAGTAATGCGCTTGGTCCAGCAAAACGGCAGAGCCGCGGCTGCCGCCCGCCCGTGTCGCCGCCGGCGGCTCCGAGGGAAGCGGCACGACGCTGGCCGGTAGCGGGGGTGACGGCGCCTGCACCTGCTGCGGCGCAACTACTTCTTCGCGCTTCGGCGTGTTTGCGTCGGCGGCATGGTAGGGAATCTGGGGCAGGCCGTTCGCCGGCGCCCTTGCTTGTGCCAGGGCGGGGCTCGCCGGGTGCCACGAGCAGCCGATAGCCGCAGCGACGATCGCCGTCCGGACCCGTAGGTCAATCCGCTGAAACTGGCCGGCGTGAACAGGACGCGGGTGGCGAAAAAACACGCTGGATCTACCTCGCAACGCTGCCGCCCAGCACGCCAGGCCTAGAAGCCGGGCTCCGATGTGAACGGAACACTTCCGGTATATAGCTCTATCGGATGCCTGCGACCACTTCGGAGGGCGGCGGGTCACGCCACCTTTGCTGGATGGTGCTCCATCAGCACAGCGGCAGGCTGGTAAACCTGCCCGAGTGCCTCGATGAAATCCTGCCGCCCGATGACGTCCCTCAGGCTGGCCGAGAGCCGCGCATGGCGCTCGGGCACTGCTGCGTCCAGCATCGCGCGGGCGAGGTCCGGCACGGACCCTGCTCGGAAATGCAGCCCATCCACACCGTCCTGCACCTTCTCCGCCATGCCGCCAATCCCGGAGACGAGAAGCGGCGTGCCTGCGCGCCGCGCCTCCTGGATGACCACCGGCGAATTCTCCCACCAGACCGATGGCATCACCACCCAGCCAGCCGATGCCATGAGGTCCAGCACATCCGCCGCGTCGTAGCGCCCGGCGAAGGTCAGCCGTTCGGCGGCATCCGCGATGGATTTCTCCAGTGACGGGAAAAAGCGCAGCACTTCGTCCGCCGTCGTCCCGTGGATGGCAAGACGCAGCGTCGGATTCTCCTGCAACGCCGCCACGAAGGCGGGGATGAGGATATCGAGACCCTTGAATTCGGTCGGCTGCCCGAAAAAGGCGAAGCGGCCGGCCAGGCGGACGCTGTCCCCTAGCTGGCGCGGCGTAGCGAGAAGATCATCGCCCAGATAATTTTCCAGCACTGTTCCCCGGTCTGGTGGAAGACCCCAGGCGCGGTAGCGCTCGGCAATGAAATGGCTGGGATAGATGAAGTGATGGAACGGCCGTAGCCCCGCGAGCATGAGCGCCTTGCGCAGCCGCAACCGCTCCAGGGTCTGCTCGGGGAAGCAGGTGAAGCAGCGCTGCGGCGTCTCCTTGCGGCAGAGCTCGCGTGACCGGGTGCGGACCATCTGGCCGTGATGGCTGCAGATGGCGAGCATCTCGTGCAGCGTCATGACGAATCGTGCATCCGGCCGCGCCTCGGCCAGCTCCGCAATCAGGTCCAGCCCGACGCGCCAGTAGTGGTGGAAGTGGTAGACCTCGGCGTTGAGGCTGGCGAGCAGGCGCACCAGGGCGCGCCGCTCCTCGGCCGAGCGCCACCAGAGGCGGTCCTCCTCCATCCCGCCCACCCCGTAGAGATATTCGCGCTCCCCATAGGGCGCGACCGTCTCTCCGCGGTCTGAGGGGGGCTGCCCGCCAGGCAGTTCCACGGCCGCGACGAAGCGGGCGTCCCAGCCCTCCCCGGCCAGGGTCTGGAATTGGCGATAGGCTGCCGTCTCCCCTCCTCCCTTCGAGAAGTCGGGATGGGCGTGGGCGATGATGCAGACGGACGGGGCTTTCATGCCGCTACCTTCTTCGCCGCCACCATGTCCCAGAGGCTGCGCAAATGTTCAGAAATCAGGGCGCCAATGGCGTCGGGGCGCTGGGCCGGAAGTGGCAGAGCGCTGATTTCCGCCCCGGCCAGCAAGGCAGTCACCCGGCGGAGTGTGCCCTCGACCCCACCGAGCCCAGCCATGGCGTGCAAAGCGGCCAGCTGAGGAAGGCGGTCCGCGGCCAGGGCCCCACGGTCGAGCATGTCCATCTCTCCCGAGACCGATGCATCGATCAGAGTCGGGGTGTCGATCGGCGTGAGTGTCGGGGAGCCCAGGGAAGCCACGGCCAGTGCATCCTCAGCATCAGCGCCGACCAGCACTTCAAGCCGCCCGCGCCCCATGAGCGCGGCCGCGGCCCGGCCTGCCGCCGCGCCGGCCAGCACGACGCGCCCAAACTGCATCTCCAGCTGTGGTGCCGCGAGGGCAATCAGCCGGGCCGCGTAGTCCTCGTGCAGGTCGAAGAACAGGGCAGTGCCGCCCTGCCCGCCTGCCGCGCCGGAGGACAGGGCCAAGCTGGAAATGCGCTCGCGTAGCGCCTGGAGCCGGTCCGCCAGCACGCCCCGAAGCCAGCGATGCAGTGCCGCAGCGTCACCACCGGACAGCTCCTGCCCCGAGAGAGACAGGGTGGAGAGGAAGGCGGGTAGCGGCGCTGTGGCCGCCTCGGCGCGGAACCACCAGACCTGCTCCCCGCGGCGGAGCTGGACGACAAGGTCTACCTCCGCATCCGCCTCGGCCGGAACCTGCCCGCGATACGCGAAGCCAGCTTCGAGCGGGGCCGAGCTGCCGCGCCCGACCGGCAGGATCCGGGGCGGGCCTTCGGCCGGGCGAATCAGGGCACAGGCCATTACCTCGGACCAGGCGCCCGGCTGGTCGGGTCCGGCGAAGGCACCCGAGAGCGCCACCTCGCCATCCCACCCGCGAACCGCGGCCACCTGCCGGAAGTCGCTAAACCATTCTGCGGGCCCGGTGCAGCGCGGCAGCTGGTCCAGCCAGCCGCCGAAGAGCCCGAGGGAACCCGCTTCCCCCTCGCTGGACAGGCCCGGAAACCGGGAAGATTCCCGCACGGCCGCGTAAAGGAGCTGGAAGGAGCCACCCCAGTCCCGGATGGTTGTCACGGCCGCCAAGTCCGAGGGCAGGTCATAGGCCAGGAGGTCGATCGCGACTTCCTGGCCGCCCGTGCCGGGGGCGATGACGAGCACCCGCCCCAATGCGGCGCGCGAGGTGTCATGGACCAGGGTGAAACCGGTGACGGTCATTTCCTCGTCCGCCTCAACATCCGCGCGCGGGTGGGTCAGCAGCAGGATTGTGTCCAGCATGAGGCCCGGACTGCCCTGCACGCGCAAGGCCGGGGCTGCGTCCTTCCGGTGCCGCACCCAGCCGAAGACGGCGCCCTGGCCGGGGGCGATCTCCCCCGCGCCGTCCAGTCCCACCTGGATCGCCTGACCGAACTCGAAATACATCCGCTGTGAAAATTCCCAGACCGCCCGACGAAAGTCGGGCCAGGAAAGGCCCGCCGGGCCGCCCCCCGGCCCATTCGCGTGACCCGGCCGCCTTGACCGCCGGCGCGATGCCTCCTCTATCCTCTCTGGCTGCCGGAATGCCAGGACGAATGCACTGCCTTGTGATCTCGCCGACGCCTACGCATCCCCAGGATGCCGGGAATCGCCAGCGAATTTACGCCCTGCTGAGCGCGCTTCGCTCCTTCGGCCATCAGGTGGACTTCGCCTTCGTGCAGCGCGAGGCCGTCTCGGACGAGGCTGTGGAGGCGATGCGCGCCGCCTGGGACGCGCTGTTCCTGATCCCCTATGACCGCAGCAAGGAGCGGCGGAGCCTCGGCCCGACCTTCGCGCTGGATGATTGGTTCCCGCCAGAGCTTGAGCAGGCGATCACCGACATCGCCGCAGCCGAGCGCTACGACCTCGTCCTCGTCGAATACGTCTTCCTCAGCCGGGCCCTGGAGCTGTTTCCGCCCGGTACGCTCCGCGTGCTCGATACGCACGATATCTTCGCCAACCGCCACCACAGGCTGGAAGCGCTGGGGCTGCCGGTGGGCTTCTTCTACACCACGCCGGCGGAGGAAGCCCGCGGGCTGGACCGGGCCGACCTGGTCCTGGCCATCCAGGATGATGAGCGAGAAGCCTTCGAGGAGGCCACGATCCGGCCCGTGGTCACCCTCGGCTATATGCCGGCGGTCACGCCGGCGCCGGGCACGCGGGGCGAGGTGCGGCGGATCGGCTATCTCGGCAGCGCCAACCCGATCAACGGCCATGCCCTCAGCCGCTTCATTGGCGCACTGGACCTTTCGGCCCTGGCCGAGTCGGGCTCGGAGCTGAACGTGGCCGGTGGCGCCTCGCGCTTCGCGGAGCCGGCACGGCCCGGGATCGTGCCGCTGGGCGGCCTCGGCGACCCCTCCGGCTTCTATGCGGGGCTGGACCTCGCGGTGAACCCGCATGAGGGCGGCACCGGGCTGAAGATCAAGACCGTCGAGGCTCTGGCATTTGGCTGCCCCGTGATCGGGACGGCCGAGGCCTTTCGCGGCCTCGGTGCCCAGGCCGCCTTCCATGCGGCGCCAGACGCGGTAGCGACCGCTGCGCTGGTCCGGCGCTGGTCCGAGGATTCACGCTTCCGGCGCGTGGTGGCGCGGGAAAGCGCGGCGCTGGCCCGCCGCTACGCCCGCACTGTGCGGCGCCAGCTCGCCCCCTTCCGCTCGCGGGAGGCGCTGGAGCGGCTGATCGCCCGTCCGCGGGCCCTGCTGGTGACCGATGTGCCATTCTGGCGGGACAGTCTCGGCAACCAGGCCCGCATCGCGGCCATGCTCCGCGCCGGGCGCGGCGAGATGGATTTCGACGCGATGTTCCTGGGCACGCCGACGCCGGAGGACCGGCTGGCGGCGCAGAAGGTCCTTGGGCGCCGTGGCCGGCTGCTCGCCGCCCCCGGGCAGCCGGGCGGGCGCGTGGCCGGGCCCGTGCCGCCGCATGCAAGGTTGACGAATTTCGAGCGCCAGCATTTCGACGCCTCACATTTCGCCGCCTTTGAGGCGCTGATGGAGGACGGCACCTACTCGTCCGTAGTGATCGAGTACATCCGCCTCTCCTATTTTCGCCACGCCCGGCCGGCGCCGCCACTGCGCGTGCTGGACACCCACGACATCATGTCGGCGCGCACCGAGAATTTTGAACATTTCGGGCGTCAGCACTTCCTGCGGATCAGCCGGCTGGAGGAACTGGGCATCATGGATGGCTTCGAGCAGGTGCTCGCCATCCAGGAAACGGAGCACGCCTTGTTGCGCGACGCCCTTCCCGGCCGCTCCCTGCATCTGCCCCATACGGTGCCGGACCTGACGCCGACCGACACGATGCGGCGGGTGCGGCGCGTCGTCTTCGTCGGCGGCGACAGCCCGATGAATCGCGACGGGCTGCGCTGGTTCGCCGAGCAGGCCTGGCCTGCCGTGGCGGATCTGGGGGTGGAACTGCATGTCGCCGGCCGGGTCTGCTCGGCGATCGACGACACCGCGACCCCGGGCATCCGGCTGCATGGCGAGGTGGAGGACCTGACCGACTTCCTCGACGCCGCAGATATCGGCATCAACCCCGTCTTCTACGGCGGCGGGCTGAAGATCAAAACCGTGGAGTATCTCTGCCGCGGCCTGCCCTCGGTGCTGACCGAGGAAGGCGCCTATGGCCTGCATGGCGGCGAAGGGGAGGCCTATCTGGTCGCGCGTTCCCGCGCCGAGTACGTGGCGCATCTGCGCCGGCTGATCCGTGACCCACTGCTGCGCCGGCGCATTGGCGAGGGCGCCTTCCGCTTCGGCGGCGCCCACTTCGGGGCCGAGGCTGCCCGAGCCGCTTTCCGCACCCTTTCCGAACTTGCCCGCACCGTGCCGGTGCTGGCGGCCTGATACGCTGGAGCCGCTATGCCACTTGAGACCCCTAGCGACGGGCTGGACCTTGTCGCCATGCGCGAGGCCGACATGGCGGTGGAGGATGCCGCCGCAAGGCTCCGCGCGCAGGCGCTGCGCCAGCGGCTGGAGCCGGCCCTTGGCTCCGTGCCGCCGGTGGTCCGGACCGCATTGGAGGCGATCATTGACGAGATCGGGCGCGTGGATGCTGGGGCGGAGGCAGCCCGGCAAGCCGCGGCCGCGCAGCAACGCAGCCGCGGCGACTGGCTGCAGATCGATCCGCTCCGCCACATCCCCGAGGACCGCGGTGCCCCCCTCCCCCTCCCGCCCTCCCGTTTCGAGGCCGAGGCCGACGACGCGGATTTCACCGGCTTTGGGTGGTACCCGGCTGAGCGTGCGGGAGGCGAGAGCTGGCGTTGGAGCGGCTTGGCACCGGCCGCCTCGGTCGTGATCCCCGATCTCGGGCTGGGGGCAGTCGCCATCGAGCTGGACGTCATCATGCCCTTCAGCACACCCTTCCGGGCCGAGGCAGTGAGCCTGCTGGCCGATGGCGAGCCGCTTTCTTTCGAGGCCGTCGGGGTGAATGGCAGCCGCGCCACCCTGGCCGCGACTTGGGAGGGCCGCGAGGTCGCCGGGGTGAATCTCGGCCTTGTCATCCTCGGGCCGAGGCTGCCCGATCCACGGGGAACGGACAGCCGGCAACTCGGGCTGGGCCTGCGGCGAGTCGCGGCGGAGCGGATCTGAGGGGCGGTCCCTCAGTGCCGTGCGATCGAGACCTGGAAGTCCGTCGTTAGCTCGTTGAAGCCCCAGAAGTTCCGGAGAGAGGTGCGAAGGCTGTTCGGCGGCGGGCGGAACCGGTGCCCGTCAGGGCGCGTCACCGGCAGAAGCGGCGCGAGGATGCGGCGCCAGAAGTCCGCATCGCCCCAGCCTTCAGTGATGCTCAGATGCTGGCCTGGTACCGCTTCCGCCCGGCGGTCCGGGATGTCGAAGGGCGACTGGTAGAGGATATGCGCCTCCCGCCCGAAATAGCGCGCCTCCATCAGCACGGAGGAGCTGACGCCGATGACGCGGCGAATCTCTTCCGAGGCAAGGAGCGCGTAGACGTTTTCATGCGTCAGGTTCATGGCACGCAGCGACAGGCCCGCGGCCAGCAGCCCGAAGTCGCTATAGGCGTAAGGATGCGGCTTGAAGGTGATCGGCCCGTTCCCGGCCGCCTCGCGTAGCGGTCTGGCGAAGTCCGACAGGTCCAGGAGTCGTCCGCCGCGAACGAGGGAGCGGTCGATCCGCGTTTGCCCGACCACCAGCGTCTCCCCCTGCGGCCGCAGGTTGGGCCGGAATTTCAGGGCAGAGGCCGCGATCAGCCCCGCAGCCCCAAGGAAGGCGCCATCCTCGGCATGGTCAGGCAGCATCGCCTCGAAGACCGCAGCGTCATTGGTCTGCACGGCGAAGAAGATGTCGTCCATGAAGCGGACCGGATGGACGCTGAAATCGATGAAGGGAATCCCGAGGTGACTGAGGATCCGCTTCATGGCTTCGGCCAGTTCGAAGCCGATCACCACCGCGCCTTCGAAGGCGCGCTCCATCTCCGCCAGCACGCCCTCCGGTGCGAAGCCGGCGTCAAAGATGTGGGCCCAGCCCCGCCAGCTCTTCTCGGCGCCCCAGAGCTCGTAGAGGCGCTCCGTATCGATGCCGGAACCCCAGGTTACGGCCTCGACGGGGCAGCGCGACGCCGCCGCGGCCTGGCCCCGGACCAGACGGTGGAACCAGAGGATGTTCTCCGTCTGCGCCGGGCGGAAGGCGGCATCGGCCGGCCGCAGCACATCACCGGTGAAGACGATCCGGCGGCAGGCAGGCGCGACCATGCCCGAATTCCTCAGCCCGACGCCGCGGCGGGGTCCGCCGCGAGATAGGCAAGGAAAGCCTTCGCCGCGCGCTCCAGCCCGGGCAAGCCGTGATGCTTCTCCACGAAGCGGCGGGCGCGGCGGCCCATGGCGCGCCGGAGCGGCTCGTCGCGCAGCAGGAGCTCCACCGCGTGGCGCAGCGTATCGGGCGCGACCATGAATCCGTGCTCCCCCGGGGAGAAGCCTCCATAGATCGTGTCCCGGTAGACGACGACAGGCAGGCCGCAGGCCATCGCCTCCACCACCGAGCGCGGCAGCCCGTCCATGCGGGAGGTATGGACCATGATGCGGGAACGCCGCATCAGCGCGATCACCTCCGGCTGCTGCAGCTTGCCGGCCAGGGTGAGCCGCGACGGATCGGCCACCGCGGCCTCCACCTCCGGCCGCGGCGTTCCGGGGCCGACCAGTGCGACGCGCCAGGAATCGGTGAAAGGGACCACATCCTCCTGATTCTTCCGCTTCTCATGCAGGCCGCCGACATTGATGATGTCGTGGAGCGGCGGCTCGGGGCGCGGATCGGGCCGGCAGGCTTCCAGATCGACGTATTTCGGCATGACAAAGTCGCGCCCGGCAGCGGCGAAGCGCGGAAAATGGCGGCGGAGCTGTTCAGGATATTCGCCAAAGATGAATTCTGCCTGTTCCAGCAACGGGTCCGTGACGCTGCCGCCCACGATGAAGCCGCAACGCACCGTGCCGCCCAGCGCCGTATGCAGATCGGCGTTCACGCGATAGCTCAGGCCTTTGAGAAGGATCACATCGGGCGCGAACTCACGCACTGCGCCCACAAGTGCAGCGGAAACCTGCCGGTGCGGGATCTCACGCGGGTCGTCCGAAGGCGCAAAGGTGACGGGCACGGCCCCACCCAGGAAAGCCTCCCGCTCCAACTCCCTGCCGGGATGCATGCGGAACACGGCAATCGTCGCGCCGCCTTTGGCCAGGTAGCGCATGAAATGCATATCGCGGAGCGCTCCGGTCATGGAGCGGTCCGCATGGCTCATCAACAGGGCAATGCGCATCGGCTGGGGTCTGTTCCCTCCGCTTACGCCCCTTCCTCCGGGTTCCGCCCTCGGCAGACGGCATTAAGCCGTGGCCTCCACCACCATGGCGCGGTAGCCGCCCGGATGGCGCGCCCGCCACGCATAGGCGGTGCCGACGATGTCGTCCAGCGCGCCGAGGCGGGGCACCCAGCCCGTCTCGCGCCGGAGCTTGGCATTGGAGGCGACCAGCACGGCGGGATCGCCTTCCCGCCTCGGGCCGAGCACATGCGGAACTGGCCTCCCTGCCGCGCGCTCCACCGCCGCCAGTACTTCCAGCACCGAAGCCCCGGTGCCGCTGCCGACATTGTAGCGGCAGGAGGGGCCGTCACGCAGGCCATCGAGCACGCGCAGATGGGCGTCGGCCAGATCAGCCACATGCACATAGTCGCGGATCGCGGTGCCGTCCGGGGTGTCGTAATCGGTGCCGAAGACGGTCAGGGGCGGGCCGAGGCCGAGCACGGCATTGATCGCATTGGGGATCAGATGCGTCTCGGGATTATGGTCCTCCCCCAAGCGCCCCCCGGGATCGGCGCCGGCTGCGTTGAAATAGCGCAGGGAAGCTGAGCGAAGCCCGTGTACCCGGTCGGCCCAGGCCAGCCCACGCTCGGCCATCAGCTTTGACTCGCCATAGGCCGAGACGGGATTCTGGGCTTCCTCCTCGTCGATCGGGATCCGGGTCGGCATGCCAAACAGGGCGGCGGTGGAGGAGAGGACGAAGCGCTTCACCCCCGCCTTCACGGCAGCGTCCGCAAGAGCCATGGTGTTACCCAGGTTCTCGGTGATGTAGCGCAGCGGGTCGCGCATGCTGTCCCCGACAAGGGACAGGGCCGCGAAGTGGAGAATGCCGTCAAAGCGCCAGCCGGCCAGAACCTCGCCAAGCAGCTTGCGGTCGCCCACGCGGCCCTGCACCAGCTCCGCGCCGGGTAGCACCGCCTCCCGATGGCCCTGGCTCAGGTCGTCGAGCACCACGACGTCGTCGCCCCGCTGCAGAAGGGCCAGGACCACATGACTACCCACATAGCCCGCGCCCCCTGTAACAAGGTACCGTCCCATCCGCGTTCTGCTGCCTTCCGCTGTTATGTCGGACCGGCCTTGTAGATCGTCCGGAGAATGGCGTCGTTAATCTAGGGTAGGGAACACTGGTGATATTCGCGTGCGCGACGGCACCAAGGCTGCGGCACCTGTTGGTCATCCTGCCCAGTGACCGGTTTGGTGGCGCCGAAGCGCATACAGTGCGGATCTGCGCCGCCGCCGAGGCGACCGGGGTGGCCGTAACGGTTGCGGCGAACGGCGCACTGCATCCGCGGCTTGAGGCTCCGGGGCGAAGGCTGCTGGACCTTCCTGTCGCATGGCGCCGCGGACTGGTGGAGCGGGCACGCCAGGCCCAGGCAGAGGCGACCCGCGCGGCGCTCGCGGCCACGGCACCCGATGCAGCCCTGCTTCCCCTTCCCTGGCCCGACCGGGGCGGCGGCACCATGGTGGCCCTGGCGGAAGCTGGCCTGCCCACCATGGTGGTGGCCCATCTTGCCCCGCATCACCCCGAGGAAGCGCCGGGGCTAGATGACGAAGCGCTTGCGGCGGCAGGTGCCATGAGGGCCGACTGGGTGGCGGTCTCGGCACCGACCGGGGCGCGGCTCGCCCGCTTCCTCCATCTCGCGCCGGAGCGGATGACGGTGATCCCGAACGGGATCGACCCGCCCCCCGCCTTGGACCGCGAGGCCGAGCGGGCCGCCTTGCATGCGCGACTCGGCATCCAGCCGGGGACGCCGGTCGCGCTGTTCCTCGGGCGTCTGGAACTCGCCAAAGGGGCGGACCGGCTGCCAATGCTGGCGGAGGCCTTTGCCCGACGGACGGATGGGGTGCTGGCCTGTGCCGGGTCGGGCGCGCTGGAGCAGACATTGCAGCGTGCAGCGCCTCCCGGGCATCCGCTTCGCCTGCTGGGCCACCAGGCCCGGCCCGCCGGGCTGCTGGCCGCGGCTGATGCGGTCGTCCTGCCCTCCCGTCTCGAGGGGGCCCCTCTCGCCTTCCTGGAGGCTGCATCGGCCGGAGTGCCGGTCGCCGCTAGCCCGGAGGCGCTGGAGGCATTGGGGGAAATCGCCCCCAGGGTTGCGGCACTGGCCGATGCTGATGACCTCGCGGGGATGGCCGATGCTCTGGCCGGCGTCGCGCTCGGCACTCCCGGGACGGCGGAGCGGGCCGAGGCCGCCCGGCGCCTTGCGACCGCCTGGACTGCTGAGGCGATGGCGGCGCGCTATCTCGCCCGGCTGCGCCGCCTTGTCCTGTCGCCGCTTGGCGGCGGCGGGGGCGGATGAGATAACGCGGGCCGGCATGGGGCTCGGGACAAAAGGGGCGGATCACCGGATGCAGGCGCCCGCGAGGGGTGACGAAACCGGCGGAGCGGACGGCGTCGAGGTGGCGGTGGTTATCCCTAGCTTCCAGCAGCCTTTTCTGCTGGCCGAGGCCGTGGAGTCCGTCCTCGCCCAACGCGGTCCGCGCCGCGTCGCGGCGGTCATTGTGGATGATGGCTGCCCGATGCCTGAGACGCAGGAAACAGGCTTGCGCCTCGCCCGCGCCCATCCCGGCAGGGTTCACTATCTCCGGCGGGCGAATGGCGGGCTTTCCGCCGCGCGCAATACCGGGATTGAGTTCGCCCTGCGCGCCTGGCCCTCCTGTCGGGCCGTGTTCCTGCTGGACTCCGACAACCGGCTGGGGCCCCGGCTGATCGACCGGGCAGCCGCGCTGCTGGAGGAGTCAGGCCCCGCCACCGGCTGGGTTTATCCGGATTTCGACTTCTTCGGCATCCCCGAACATGCATCGGCCGCCGGGGCGCACAGCCTCTTTCTCCATCTGCTGGAGAACACGAGCGACGCGGGAAGCCTGGTCGCCCGTGCAGTCTTCGAGGCCGGGCTGCGCTTCGACGAATCCATGCGCCATGGCTTCGAGGACTGGGACTTTTGGCTGCGCGCCACGGCGGCCGGGTTCCGGGGGCGCCACCTGCCCGTGGCGGGCTTCCGCTACCGGCGGCGGGCCGGCGGCATGCGGCTGGCGGCCGAACGCCGGCGCGCCGGCATCCTGGAGGGTATGCGCGACCGGTCCCGGACGCTGCTCGACCCTCGGCGCCTGCTGGCACTGGAAGCCGCGGAGGTTCCGCGATTCCTCCTGCACCGGTCGGGCTCCGCCATCGCCGAGCCTGTGGTGGACCCACTCCGCCCGGTTCTTCCGCCCCTGTCGCGCGCCGCAGCGCGCCGGCAGACGGTGGAGGCGAGCCGGCATCCACAGGCCGTGCATGCGCCACCCTTTCCCGTCTTCGCCTCCGATGCGGCGCTCCACGCGCTCTCAGAGGGGCGGCTGCTCCACAACCTGCTCTGGCAGGCCGAGATCCTGCTGCGCCGCGTCGACGCGGTGGCCGTCACCCTGGCCGGCGGCAAGGATGACCATCTGACGATCGAACGCGCGGGTGGCCCGGTGCCGGGTGATACCGCCCTCCTCGTGCTGCGCGGCGCCACTTGGCAGGAGGAGGCCGCGCTCGGGACGCGGTTCGAGGCCGTGGCACGGCGCGCGGCGACTCTCCGCATCACCCTGCCCGCCGGCCTGGCCCATGAGGTGCCGCCCGTATTGGCCGAGGCGGCAGCGGAGTTCACGGCGCTGGCGGAGGCCTTCGCCACGCGCCATCCCGAGCATGGCGAATGGCGCAGCGACTGGCGCCGCCCCCGCGCCGCCGCCCATCAGGGCTATCGGGAACTGATCAACGCCGGCGCCGTCCTGCCCTGGCTGGCACCGGTGGATGGACGGGACATCGCCCTCGCGGTGCCGATCTTCGAGCTGGGCGGCGTCGAGAAGGTGGTCACGAATTACGCGCGCGTGCTGCGGGACCGGGGCTGGCGGCCCCATCTCGTCGTCACCGGCGCGGACCGCGCTTTGTTGCCAGAGGAGGCGCGGGCGGTTTTCGAAACCGTGCAATTTCCTCAGGCCGGCGGAATTGAGGGAAACGACCCGGTGGCCGCCCATCTCGGCGCACCGCTGCCAGGGATCACCGACACGCGCGATGCGCTGGGACAACTGGCGCCCATGCACGCGATGCTCGCGACCCATGCCCAGGGCGCCCACGCGCTCGCTGGCGCCCTGCGAGAGCTCGGCGCCACCTGCATCGCCGGGCTGCATGTGGTGGAGCGGGACGCTGCCGGCGCGCCGCTCGGCAGTCCACATGCCCTGCTGGCGCATGAGGCGGGTTATGATCTGGTAGCCGTGGTCTCGCACGGGCTGCGGGACTGGTGCCTCGCCCAGGGCCTGCCTGCCTCCAAGATTGTCCTGGTGCCCAACGGCCCCGGCCATTCCGCCGCACCAGGGACAGCGGAAGCCGCGATGGCAGAGCGGGAGCTCCGCCAGGGGCCGCTCCGTGCGCTGTTCCTTGGCCGCTTGGACCCGCAGAAGGGACTGGACCGGCTGCGCGATATCGTGGCGTTGACGCCGGGTGTGCAGTGGCGAGCCGCCGGGCGGGCGGTGCTCGGGCAGAAGCCCGATGGGATTCCCGGCCTTGCGGTGGAACCGCCGCCGGATGGGCCGGCGGCGCTCGATGCGCTTTTCGCCTGGGCGGATGTTCTCGTCCTGCCCTCCCGGTTTGAAGGCTCCCCACTGACGATCCCCGAGGCGCAACGTATGGGCTGCGTGCCTCTGGTCACCAGGACCGGCGCGGTGGACGAGATGGTGACCGACGGGCTGGATGGATTCCTGATCCCGGCCGGGCACGATCCTTCCGTCGCCAATGATTTCGCCGCCCGGCTCGCCGCCCTGGCTGCGGACCGTGGGGCGCTGCGTGCCGCCGCCCGCGCCGCCTATGCCCGCGCCGTGGCGCTGCCGGGATGGGACATCCGGATGCACGACCTTCTCGCCCGCCTGAACAAGGATCCCGCCCCGTGACGCTGCGCGCCGATCCCGCTCATCTGCCGCGCTTAGCCGGCGCATCGACCATCGTCATCGTAGCCGAGGGGGTGATGGACCCCTCCCCGCTTGCCGCTGCGGCGCTGGATGTCTGGATGGTTTCCAGCCGCGATGGCGAGATGCTGCTGCATCCCGCCGGCACCCGTCCCCCCGCCGCGGCGGAGGCCGTCGCTCTGGAGACCCCGCCAACCGGGGCCCTCGCTCTGGTGGCCAGCGAGCGCATCCGGATCGCTCCCGTCACACGCTGGTGGACCGAGGCGTCAGGTCTGCCCGCGCCGCCTTTCATCCTGGCCGGCACCGGCCAGCTGGCGCTGCCCGGGCTGCTCACCCTCCTCGCCGGGGAGCTCTCCGCCACGCGCGCTCGCGAGGCCGAGGCCGCCCGCGCCCTGGTGGTCGCACGACAGGAACTGGAGGAGACGCGGGAAGCCATGGTGGGGGTGTCTCGCCTCCTGGCGCATCGCCCGCCTGTCGCTCCCCGGGTGGTCCTGTCCGGAGAGGCCGGGGACGGACCCCCGGTGGAGGCGCCGGCGCGTCATATCATGGGCACCGGCCTTGCGGGGCTCGCGGCCATCGCCGTGCATGTCGCGGCCCCCGGTCAGGGAAGCGGCCTCATGCGCCTCCGGCTTCTGGGCGCGGAGAGCGACCAGGTCGTCGGCTCCTGGGCAGTGCCGGCCGGGGCGCTGCCCGAGGGCTGGCTGCTTCTCGACCTGCCGACGCCGCTCGGGCCGCTGAAAGAGACGGCGGTACTGGAAGTGACGGCCGAGGGCGACGGCGTGCCCGCCTTGTCCCGCGATGCGCGCTGGGCCGGTGAGGAGGGCGAGCACCCGCTGGCCCTGCGAGCCTGGGCTGGAGCGCCGGGCGATCGCTATCTGGCCCCCGCCTTCTGGGCACCGGACGAGATCGGGCTCGCCTTGCCGCGCGCGGGCATTCCGCTCGCCTTGCCCGCCGCCGCCTGGGAAGCGGCGCGACCGCTGGAAGGCCGGGCCGAAGCCGTGGCTCTCGGGGAGGAGGCGCCGCGTCCTCTGCTGCGCGCGGCCGCCCATGAACGGTCGGTGCTGTTGCTGCCGTTGATCCAGGCGCCCGGACTTGACCGGGTTCGGATCACCTTTGCCGAACCGAGCAGCGATGGTGGTTCCGTTGCCGCCTGGGTTCAGCCGGCCGATGCCGACCATACGAGCGTCGTCGCCCTGGAGCGGCCTGGGCGAGGCGCGTCCTGGACGGGCTGGCGGCCTCTCGCGGAGGACGGGGCGACGTTGACCCTGCCCCTCTCTCCCCTGCTGGAGGGCCGCGCGAGCCTGGCCATCGGTGTCCGGGCCGGTTCCTCGGCGATCGATGTGGAGGTTAGCCGGGCCGTGCTCTCCGCGGAGCGACCCGGTCAGGCGCCGGCCAGCATCCCCGATCTGGCGGAAATGGCTTCTCCCTCCACCCCGCCGCAGTTCAAGCCGTCCGCCGAGCCCGTGGGACCAACCCTCGTCGCGCCCGCCATTCCTTCAGCACCGGAGCGCCTGGCCGCGCATCCGGCTGAGGCCCCGGCCCTGGCCGTCACTGGGGCGGATCCCTCCCCCGTACCACCCAGTCCTGTCGCGGCCCCGGCGGAACCCACGCGGCCGGCGGCGGTTGGCCCGGCGCCTGCAGCGCCCCGCATCCGGGCGCGGTACGAGACGGTGCGCCTGCACCAGCATCTGCCCGGCGCATCCTACCAGCATGTCGACCTGACGGTGGTGAGTCTCACCTCCGGCGCGGCGCGCTGGGCCTCGGTGCGCGTGAAATTCGCGCTGAAGGATGGGGAACCCAGGATGGAGTTCCGTCAGGCCCCCGGCTGGCCCCATGTGTTCCGGGACTGGCTGGGCCGGGCGAGCGACAAGTTCGGGCCCTTCCTGCGCATTGCCCTGCCGGAACTAAGGGAGTTCCTGGGCAGCATCACCGATGAGCGCGACGCGGCGATGATGCGGGCCCTGATCGCCGTCCTGCCCCGGGCCATCGAGGATGGCTGCCGACAGGCCGGTCTCTCTGTCGCGGATACGGCGGATTGGGTGGCGAAGGCGAAGCAGGTTCAGGAAGAGGAAGCGTTGGTCGCCTGATTCCCTGGGGCCAGACGCGGCCCCCGGCCCGTCGCCGGGCCGGGGAGACCGGGGTTCAGACCCGCTCGATCACCATGGCGATGCCCTGGCCGACACCAATGCACATGGTGCACAGGGCGTAGCGGCCGCCCCGCCGGTGCAGTTCATGCACCGCGGTCTGCACCAGCCGTGCGCCGCTCATGCCCAGCGGGTGGCCGAGGGCGATGGCGCCGCCATTCGGATTCACATGCTCCGCATCATCCGGCAGGCCGAGGTCGCGCGTCACGGCCAGGGCCTGGGCGGCGAAGGCCTCGTTCAGCTCGATCACATCCATGTCGGAAAGCTTCAGGCCGGCCTTCTCCAGCACCTTGCGCGTGGCGGGGGCCGGGCCGAAGCCCATGATGCGGGGCGGCACGCCGGCCGTGGCGCTGGCCACCACGCGGGCGCGCGGGGTCAGCCTCTGCTTCTTCGCCATGGCCTCGTCGGCCAGGATGATGGAGCAGGCGCCGTCATTCACGCCCGAGGCATTACCGGCCGTCACGCTGCCGCCCTCCTTGCGGAAGGGCGTGGGCAGCTTCGCCAGAACCTCGGCGGTCGTGTCGGGGCGCAGATGCTCGTCCTGGTCGAAGACCACCGGGTCGCCCTTGCGGCGCGGGATGGTGACGGGGACGATCTCCTCGGCGAAACGGCCGGCCTTCTGGGCGGCACCGGCGCGCTGCTGGCTGCGCAGCGCGAAAGCATCCTGGTCGGCGCGGCCGATCTGGAAGTCCTGGGCCACGTTCTCGGCAGTCTCCGGCATGGAGTCCACGCCGTACTGCGCCTTCATCTTCGGGTTCACAAAGCGCCAGCCGATGGTGGTGTCATAGATCTCGGCGTGGCGGCCAAAGGCCTCGGCGCTCTTGCCCTGCACGAAGGGCGCGCGGGTCATGCTCTCCACCCCGCCGGCAATCATGAAGGAGGCCTCACCCGCCTTGATGGCGCGGGCTGCGATGCCGACGGCATCCATACCGGAGCCGCAGAGACGGTTCACCGTGCTGCCGCCGATCGTCTCGGGCAGGCCGGCGAGCAGCAGGGCCATGCGGGCGACGTTGCGGTTGTCCTCCCCGGCCTGGTTGGCGCAGCCGAAGACCACGTCGTCCAGCGCGGCCCAGTCCACACCCTCGTTCCGCGCCATCAGCGCCTTCAGGGGCACCGCCCCCAGGTCGTCAGCACGCACGGCGGAGAGCCCGCCGGCATAGCGCCCGATTGCGGTGCGGGCGGCGTCGCAAATAAAGGCTTCGGCCATGGCGTCCTCCGGAGGTCTGGTGTCCCCGTCAGGAAGCCCATCCCGGCCGCTCTGCCAAGGGGGCTGGACGAGAAGAAGTCGGCCCTCCCGGTTGGCTCCGGGCTCAGCCGTCCTGCAGGATCGCCCCCATGAGTTCAGCGCTCTCACCCTGAGGGCGGAGATGGAGTGTCAGTCCGGTGCCCCGAAGCTTCCACGCCTCCGACTCCAGCGCCCTGCGCAGGCGCTGGACCGCAGTGTCCGGCACCGCGATGGCCCAGGTCTTGGGCCCGGGGCCCGGAGCCGGAAGCACGGCGGCCCGCGCCTCGCTGGCCATGATAGCCTCCAGCCGCCTCGCGATGAGCGCGCGGCGGGCCGCGCGGGCAGGTGTGGCGGAGGCACCGCCCGCCAGGCCGCCATCTCGCGCGCGGAGCCAGGCCGCGTGGCGCGGTATGTCCTCCCGCAGTTCCAGCCCGACTTCACGGCAGCCGCTCAGGACCCGCAGCGCCGCGGCGAGCCGGGACTCGCGGGCCACCAACCAGGCCCGGACATCGGCCAAACCGCCGAATTCCAGTGGCTCCGGCAGGCGGAGGGCTGCGGCGGGCAGCCGGACAGAATACGAGGGCATCGCCACCAGCCCCGTTGCTCGTCCGGCGCGAACAGCGAGGTGACCAGCCGCGCCGCGCGGCGCGATCCCGAGGAGAAGCAATGTTGAATCGCTGTCCATGCGGGGAGCATGTGATGCTACGGTGAAGGAAGAGTTGATGCCCGGCCCTCCACACGTGGTGACAGCCCTTCCACAAACCGGTCATCGAATTGTAGTCTGTCCGCAACACGGGGCCGCTAACCCCGGGCCACCCACCTTGAACAGGGAAGGAATCTCATGCGGCGTCGCCATCTGGCCGCCGGCGCTTTCGCGCTGGCCGGCCTCGTTTCCACATCTTTCGCCGCCCGCGCGCAGCAGCCGACCGAAATCCAGTTCTGGCATGGGCTGAGCCAGCCCGCCGGGGGGCAGCTCGAGCAGATTGCCGCCGATTTCAACGCGAGCCAGAACCAGTACCGCGTCGTGCCATCCTTCCGCGGCAGCTATCCTGAGACGGTGGTGGCTGCGATCGCCGCCTTCCGGGCCAGCAGCGCGCCGCATATCGTGCAGATGTTCGAGGTGGGCACCGGCACGATGATGTCGGCCGGGCGGGCCATCAAGCCGCTGCACGAGATCATCGCCGAGACCGGAGTCGCGATCGATACGCGTGACTTCATCGGCCCGGTCGCCGGCTATTACAGCACCGCCGACGGCAAGATGATGGCCCTGCCCTTCAACAGCAGCACGGCCATCGCCTTCTACAACAAGGATATGTTCCAGCGCGCCGGATTGGACGTGAATTCCTTCCCCGCCACCTGGCAGGGTGTGGAGGAGGCCGCACGTAAGCTGAAGGCGGCGGGCATCGCCTGCCCCATGACCACCTCCTGGCCGAGCTGGCTGATGGTGGAGCAGCTGCTCGCGATCCATAACGTGCCGCTGGCGAGCAAGGCCAATGGGTTCGAGGGGCTGGATGCGGAGCTGAACCTGACCAATCCGCTGCTCGTCCGCCATCTGACGAATCTGGTGAACTGGCAGAAGGAAGGGCTGTTCCGCTATGGCGGCCGGGACTCCGCTGGCGATCCGCTCTTCCCCGCCGGCGAATGCGCCATCAGCTTCGCCTCCTCGGGCCTGCGCGGCCGGATCGAGCGGGAGGCCCGGTTCCAGTGGGGGGCCGCCATGCTGCCCTATTACGAGGGTGTGCAGGGTGCGCCGCGCAACTCCATCATTGGCGGCGCCGCCTTCTGGACAATGAACCGCGGACCGAATGCGCGCCGTTCGCCGGAGGAGCTGAAGGGGATCGCGGAATTCTACCGCTACGCGACTAGCCCCGCGGTGATGGCGAAGTGGCACCAGGACACCGGCTACGTTCCGGTGACCCGGGCGGCCTATGAGGCCACCAAGGCATCCGGCTACTACCAGCGGAACGCGGGCGCGGATGTGCCGATCGAGCAGATGCTGCGCGGCGGCGACCCCACCCCGAACAGCCGCGGCATCCGCCTCGGCGGCTTTATCGAGATCCGCAACATCATCCAGGAGGAGATGGAGCGGGCCTTCCAGGGCCAGGCCACGCCGGAACAGGCATTGGCGAGCGCGAACAGCCGCGGGAACCAAGTGCTCCGTAACTTCGAGCGCACCAACAGCCGCGGCAACTGATCATCCTGCGCCGGGCGGGGAGGACCCGCCCGGCGCGACGAAAGGCGCCATGCAGAAAAAAGTCATCTTCCGTGGCACGCTGCTGCCGCTTTCCCTGCTGGCGCCGCAGCTGGCCGTGACCTTCGTGTTCTTCTTCTGGCCTGCGGGGCAGGCCATCTACCAGTCCCTGCTGCGAGAGGACGCCTTCGGCTTCTCCCGCGAATTCGTGGGGCTCGAGAACTTCCACGAGGTTCTGACCGACCCGAACTGGTTGAACGCGGCCTTCAACACCATCGTCTTCTCGGCCTGCGTTGCTGGCCTGGCGTTGGGGATCGCATTGTTCCTTGCGGTACAGGCGGACAAGTCGCTGCGCGGGGCGACCGTCTATCGCAGCCTGCTGATCTGGCCCTATGCGGTCGCGCCGGCGGTGGCCGCGGTGCTCTGGCTCTTCCTGTTCCAGCCGCAGATCGGCCTGATCGGGCGCGGGCTGACCGCCATCGGAATACCCTGGGATTACCGGTTGAACGGTAACCATGCGATGATCCTGGTCATCGTCGCGGCTGCCTGGAAGCAGCTGGCCTACAACTTTATCTTCTTCCTCGCGGGGCTGCAGGCGATTCCGGCGAGCGTGCTAGAGGCCGCGGCCATCGACGGGGCTCGCCCGGCCCGGCGCTTCTGGACCATCATTTTCCCCCTGCTCTCCCCCACCACCTTCTTCCTGCTGGTGGTGAACCTCACCTATGCCTTCTTCGAGACCTTCGGGATCATTCACGCCCTGACCGGCGGTGGCCCGGCCAAAGCGACGGAGACGCTGATCTACAAGGTGTATATCGACGGCGTGGAGAACCTGAATCTCGGCTCTTCCTCCGCACAGAGCGTGATCCTGATGATCCTGGTGATCGGGCTCACGGCCATCCAGTTCCGGGCGGTCGAGAAGAAGGTGCATTACTGATGTCCGGCGCTGTCCTTCCTGCGCCGGTCCTGGCGGAGCGCAATGACGCCCTGCTTCGCGCGACGCGGCGCCGTCGTGTCCTCTCGCGGCTCCTGGCGCATGCGGCGCTGATCATCGGTGTGCTGATCGTCGCCTTCCCGATCTGGATGACATTGGTGGGTTCGACCCATGATTCCGGCACCATCGGGCGCGGCGAGGTGCCGTTGCTGCCCGGCCGTCATGCGCTGGAGAACTACGCGACGGCCTGGAACGAGGGCGGTGGCCGGAATCACACCACGCCGGCCTCGCTTATGCTGTGGAACAGCCTGCTAATGGCGGTGCTGATCGCGGTGGGGAAGATCGCGATTTCCATCCTCTCCGCCTATGCGGTCGTCTTCTTCCGCTTCCCCGGCCGTATGGCGGCCTTCTGGGCCATCTTCATCACCTTGATGCTGCCGGTGGAGGTGCGGATCATTCCGACCTTCCAGGTGATCGTGGATCTCAGCCTCGGCAATACCTGGGCCGGGCTGGTCATCCCGCTGATTGCCTCCGCCACCGCCACCTTGCTGTTCCGCCAGTTCTTCCTGACCATCCCTGACGAGTTCGTGGAAGCGGCGAAGATCGACGGGGCCGGCCCGTTGCGCTTCCTGCGAGACGTGGTCCTGCCGCTCTCCCTGACCAATATCGCCGCGCTCTTCGTGATCCTCTTCATCTATGGCTGGAACCAGTATCTCTGGCCGCTGCTCATCATCAACGACCGTTCGATGGAAACCATCGTGGTCGGGTTGTCGAAGATGATCGGCAAGGGCGACTCCCAGAATGAATGGAACACCATCATGGCCACGGCCGTGCTGGCTCTGCTGCCGCCCGTGCTCGTCGTGGCGCTGATGCAGCGCTGGTTCGTGCGCGGCCTGACCGAAACCGAGAAGTAAGACCATGGCCACGCTGTCGCTGCGCGACGTGAAGAAGTCCTTCAACGCCACCCAGGTGCTGCATGGCATCGACCTGGACGTCGCGGATGGCGAGTTGATCGTGATCGTCGGTGCCTCGGGCTGCGGGAAGTCCACCCTCCTGCGGATCGTGGCGGGGCTGGAAACGGCGACCTCTGGCCAGGTGGTGATCAGCGGGCGGGATGTGACCGGGCTGGAACCCGCCGACCGCGACATCGCTATGGTGTTCCAGAACTACGCGCTTTACCCGCATATGACGGTGTTCGGGAACATGGCTTACGGCCTGAAGATCCGGGGCCTTCCGCGCGCGGAAATCGAGAAGCGCGTGCGCGACGCCGCCGAGATCCTGGGCATCGGGCCGCTGCTGGACCGCAAGCCGAAGCAGCTCTCCGGCGGGCAGCGGCAGCGCGTGGCGATGGGCCGGGCGATTGTGCGGGAACCCGCCCTCTTCCTCTTCGATGAGCCACTCTCGAACCTCGATGCCAAGCTGCGCGTGCAGATGCGGGCCGAAATCCGACGGTTGCAGCGGCGGCTCGGGGTCACCTCGCTCTTCGTAACCCACGACCAGGTGGAGGCGATGACGCTGGGCGACCGGCTGGTGGTGATGAATGCCGGGCGCCCGGCCCAGGTCGCGCCGCCGATGGAAATTTTCTCCCGCCCGGCGGACATCTATGTCGCGGGCTTCATTGGCAGCCCGGCCATGAACTTCATCCCGGCCTCGCTGGACCGCGACGGCGAGGCCGCGCGGCTGGCGGATGGGGTGCTGATCCCCTTCGCCGATGGCCCGCGCGCCGGGCCGGGAGGGATGCCGCTGACCCTGGGCATCCGGCCGGAGCATATGGAGCCCGGCGAGGGGCCGGGCGCGATTCCCCTGGCGGTCGAACTGATTGAGCCGCTCGGGTCCGAAACGGTGGTGCATGGCCGCACGCAGGACGGCATGGCCTTGACTGTGCGCCTGCCCGGCGCTTTCGCCGGCGCAGTCCTGCCCGTGCGCCTGCCTTCGTCGCGACTGCATGTCTTCGACGGCGAGACCGGGCGGCGGCTGGATCCCTGACTGTGCGCTTCCCTCTTCCGGTGCCGTCCGGCGGCGGCTACGCATCGGCTTGATGGACGCCACACCCCACGAAACCCCCGCCCTCGCGACCCTGCGGGAGAATGCCGCGCGGCTGTGGCACGACGGCCGCCCGGCCGAGGCCGCGCGGCTTTACGGAGAGGCCGCCCGGCTTGCGGCTGATCCGGGCGAGGCGCTGCTCTGGCAGGGGCACGCCCTCCGAGCCGCCGGCCAGCATGAGGCCGCACTGGAGGCCTATGCACGTGCGGCGGCAGAGGCTCCGGCAGAACCCGACCCGCACCGGTATCGCGGCCATGC
This sequence comes from Roseomonas chloroacetimidivorans, assembly GCF_049629625.1. Classification (NCBI taxonomy): domain Bacteria; kingdom Pseudomonadati; phylum Pseudomonadota; class Alphaproteobacteria; order Acetobacterales; family Roseomonadaceae; genus Roseomonas; species Roseomonas chloroacetimidivorans. The sequence continues at coordinate 34,621 of NZ_JBNBZS010000032.1, forward strand.
GCTTTTGCTGCTCGGGCGACGGGCAGAGGCGAGCCAAGCCTACTCGCTTGCCCTGGCGCTCGATACAGGTCGGGACGCCGGGGTCGAGGCGGAAGCGGCGCTCCGGCGCCTGGAAGAGGAAGCGACGGCCCCACCAGAGGCGCCGAGGCCGCCACGGCCCGCAACCCCGGCGTCGTCCCCTGCACCGCTGCCTGCCGCGGACGCTTCGGAAACTGTCCAGCCGGCCACCACGCCGCTGGCGGGCGGCGTTCGGGCCTTGGTGCATTTGCCCCGGCCCTCGCCCGCCGCTCCGCCCCAGCCGCGACCGGCTACCCGCCTGGCCCCGCCGCCTCGGCCGCGCATGGCCATGCTTCGGGCTGGCGGGGCGCCGATCCGGGCCGCCGCGCACCCGGCCGGGCTTGGCCTCGCCTTCGACCTCAGCGACCTGCTGTTGCACTTCGCCCGCCGCCGGACGCTCACGGGTATCCAGCGGGTTCAGGCAAGTCTGATTGGCGCGGCGCTGCGGACGGGGCTGGATGCGAGTTTCCTGGCCTTTGCCGGCCCGCGGCCGGCCTGGCGCGCCCTGCCCACGGAGTCCCTGAAACATCTTCTCTCCCTCGCGGCAGCGGGCTCGGATGCTGAGGAGCCGGCCTGGATCGCTGCACGAGACGCGGTGACCGAGGCAGCCCTGGCCGGCCAGGCTCATTCCTTCCCACCGGGCGCTACCCTGGTCAGTCTCGGCAGCCCCTGGGGCATCCCTGACTACTTCCGGGGCGTGCGCGCCGTGCAGGCAGGCTCTGGCTTGCGCTATCTTCCCTTCCTGCATGATTGCGTGCCGCTCGTCATGCCTGAGCACTGCGTACGTACGCTGGTCCAGGATTATGCACGCTGGTTCGCGGCCCTTGGCGTCCATGCGCAGGGCGTGCTCTGCAACTCCGAATGCACCCGGGCCGATGGAAGGCGCTTCCTGGAGGCGCTGCTGCCTGGGCTGGACCTGCCAATGGCGGTGATCCCGCTGGACGCCGATCCACGTGGCGGCATGCCGCCCGACCCTGCGGCGCTGGAGGGCACGCGCGCGCCCCGGCCGCCCGAACCCTATGTCCTTTTTGTTGCAACGGTAGAGAGCCGGAAGGACCATCTGACGGTTTTCCGGGCCTGGCTCACCCTGCTGCGCCGGCATGGGCCTGCACGCATCCCGCGCCTGGTCTGCGTGGGCGCGGAGGGCTGGCACGCTGAAGCGGCACTGGCCCTGCTGGCGGGCAGCCCGGAGCTGTCGGCCCATGTGGTGGTGCTGCACGAGATCTCCGACGGCGCGCTCGCCGCCCTGTATCGGGATTGCCTCTTCACCCTCTACAACTCGCACTACGAGGGATGGGGGTTGCCTGTCACCGAGAGCATCGCCTGGGGGAAGGTGCCGGTGGTACCGGCCCATTCGGCCCTGGTTGAATCCGGCGCCGGAGCGGCGGTCTTCGTGGAGCCGCAGAGCGAGGGCGCCATGGTGGCGACGGTAGAGCGCCTGCTCTTCGAGCCCGGCGCGCTGCCAGCGGCGGAGGCTGCCCTGGCCGCCCGCGGCCCGGGGCGCGGCTGGGAGGCGGTACTGGCGCAGCTCGTTTCGGCCGTGGAGGAACTGGTCCAGGCACCAGCGACGCCGCTGGTGGAGCGGCTGACTGTGCCCTTCGGGATGCGCCTTTTGCTCCGGCGTTCCGACAGCATAGTGCCTGACCTGGCGACCGCCCTTTCGGAGGTAGTGCGGGAGGGGGCCGGATGGCGCGCGCCCGAAGACTGGGGTACGCCGCTGGCCGGCGGCATTGCCAGGCTGCGACTGCCTCTGCCGCCTGGGGCCGCCGGTTCCCTGCGGCTGCATCTGGAGCTGCGCGCCGGCGAGAGCGGGCCGATTGGATTGCGGCTTTTCGCGGATGCGGCCCCCGCTGGTGCAGCAACGATCCCCGATCCTCCGCACGGGGATTTTGCCACGGCCCTGCCGGTGCAGGTGGCCGAAGAGACCCGCGTGTTGGAACTGGAGTTAGACACGCCGCCCAACACCGGCCTGCGTGGGCTGATGCTCTGCCGCGAGGACGACCTGCTGGCCAGGCTGGAATTCCTGGAAGCGCAGCGTCTTCCGCAACCTGTCGGCTAAGGCCCTGAATGAAGCCCTGAATACAGCCAGAGGTTGCTGGAGTGTTAACGCCGGGTCCGCGAGGCTGGGTTATGACCTTCGCCCCCCGGCCCCTTCGTCATAGGCGCGCTGTTCGGCTGTTAACCACCAATTTACGCCTGTCCGCCACCATTCTGCACATGATCAGCACCAACTCCCTGGCCGCCTTCACGCAGGACGTGGCCCGGGCCGCAGGGATCGGCCAAGTAAAGCCGGTTCGCGCGGCCGGGGGCCAGCAAGGCGGGGCCGAGCCTGCGCCCCGCGTGCTGCAGGCCGTCCCTCCGGCACCGTCCACCCCCCTTCCTCGCGGCTCCTTGCTCGACCTGCGGGTCTAGAGGATCCCGCCAGGGCTTGTTACGTAAGGTAGCCGGCGCCATTGTCCGGAAATGGCCGGACAGTTTGAGAAAAGGCGCCATGAAGGGGACGACCGGGACCGGCTGACCTGCCGCGATTGCGGCTTCATTGCCTACGAAAACCCCAAGGTTGTCGTCGGATCGGTCGTGGCCGCCGGTGACTCGGTACTCCTGTGCCGGCGCGCCATTGAGCCACGTCGCGGCTTCTGGACCCTTCCTGCCGGCTATCTCGAGATGCATGAGACCGTGGAGGAGGGCGCGCGACGCGAGGCCTGGGAAGAGGCCCAGGCGCGGATCGCAATCGAGGGTGTCCTCGCCGTCTATTCCATCGCCCGGCTTGGGCAGGTGCAGGTGCTATTCCGGGCGAGGCTGGAGGAACCCGGCTTCGCGGCCGGCCCGGAAAGCCTCGAGGTGCGCCTTTTTGCCTGGGATGAGATTCCCTGGGAAGAGATTGCCTTCCCGACCTCCCGTTGGGCGTTGAATGCCTGGCGCGAGGGAGCCGGCCATCCCGGCCCCGCCGTGCTGAATCCAGTCGAGGATGTCCGTGGCACGCGCCCCCTTCCGGGCGCCATTCTGGCCGGAGGAGCGGGATGATCGCCAGCCTTGCCCTGACTGTTCTGCTGATGGGGGCACCGCAGGGTGCCTCCTCGCCCGGACCGGGAACTGGGTTGCTCCAGCTGGTGCAGGACGCCGCGCCGCAGGCCGAGCCCCCAAAAGCAGCGCCGGCCCGTCCGCGCCGGCCCGTCCGGCGCCGCGCCGCCCGTCGCCGGGCGCCGCCGGTGGCCGAGGCGCCCATTCCGGCGCCCCCTGCCCCGCCCCCGGCGCCCCAGGCGGATATCGCGCCGATGCCCAACCGTGATCTGGAACCGCCGCGCCGGCTTGCGCCGCAGACCACCCAGGTCCGGCCCGATCTCATCCGACCGCGCAACCTGCCCGACAGCCGCGTGCAGCCCGACAACGAATACACCCGCGATCGGGACAGCCTGTTCCGCGAACCCGCCGCAGGCGCGCGGGTGCAGATCCCCTTCTCCTACTGAGGGGCTCGCCCCGCCCTGCCGGGCGACCAGACATCATCCGGCCTGGACCAGAGCAGAGGATCGCGGAGGCCTTTCGCCAGGGCTTCGGCCATGGCCTGCAGAATGCGCTCACCCTTCTCAGCCGTTGCGGCACGTGGATCGCCGCGCACGCCAGTGCCGGGCGCACGCTCGGCAAAGGACCAGAAACGCTGGAAGGCGCTGCTGCCGACAGAACGGCCGCCATTCGACAGGGCGTTGGCGATCTGGTCCTGGCGCACCTGGTCGGGCTCCAGCGCCAGGAACAAGCTCGTCTCAGCCTCGCAGGCATGCATGGTGCCGGACTGAGTTTCCAGGATGCCGGCTATGGCGGCCGCCGCCGCATTGTGGATCGTCGCGGTAACCACGGGGATGCCCATCTCGGCACCTAACTCCCGCGCAATCACCATCAACGGTTCGACGTTGCCACCATGAGAGTTGGAGAGGAACAGCTTGCGGAAGCCGCAGGCCATGATCGACCGGGCAATGCAGGCGATCACGGCCTGCATGGTCTTGAAATCCAGGCTGATCGTGCCGCCGAAGGGCAGGTGATGCTCGCTGATGCCCTGCCACATGGGCGGCAGAACGATGGCCGGCGCGTCCTCCGCGACCAGCTCGGCGGCGCGGATGGCCGTGGCATGGCCGATCAGGCTGTCCGTCCAGACCGGCAGATGTGGACCATGCTGTTCGAGCGCCGCGACGGGCAGGATCACCACCGCGTCGCGGGCGGCCCATTCATTGATCTCGGCGGCGGTCAGCCGCTCCCAGCGGACTTCCCTCATGCGTCCAGGCCCACCAAGGAGCGCGCATAGTCCCGCGCCGCGAAGGGGCGGAGGTCGGCAGCGGTCTCGCCCACGCCAACCGCGTGGACCGGCAGGCCGAATTCTTCCGCCAGGGCGACGACCACACCGCCCTTCGCGGAGCCGTCGAGCTTGGTCACGATGAGACCGGTCACGTCCACCATCTCCCGGAACACCTTGCACTGCTGCACGGCATTCTGGCCGGTGGTGGCGTCCAACACCAGCAGCACAGAATGCGGCACGTCCGGATCCAGCTTGCGGAGCACGCGCACGACCTTCCGCAGCTCCTCCATCAGCCCAGCCTTGTTGTGCAGACGGCCGGCGGTGTCGATCAGCAGGATGTCGGCACCTTCTGCCCGGGCTCGCTGCAGCGCCTCATGCGCCAGGCCGGCGGCGTCCGCCCCCTCCTTGGCCGGAGCGACAACGGTGCTGCCGGTGCGCTCGCCCCAGATCTGGAGCTGCTCGACCGCCGCGGCGCGGAAGGTGTCGCCGGCGGCCATCATCACGCGGCGACCCTCGGCGCGGTAGTTCTGGGCCAGCTTGGCGATGGTGGTGGTCTTGCCCGTGCCGTTCACGCCGACAACGAGGACGACATAGGGTTTCTTTCCCCAGTCCGGCCGCAGTGGCTGCGCGACCGGCGCGAGGATCTCGGCGATCTCCTCGGCAAGCGCGGCCTTCACCTCATCCTCGCCGACCTCCTTTCCGAAGCGGGTGCGGCGGAAGCCTGAGACGATGCGCTGGGCAGCGGGGAGGCCGAGATCGGCCACGATCAGGGTCTCCTCCAGCTCCTCCAGTGCCGCGTCATCCAGGCGGCGCTTGCGAAAGAGGCCGGTGAGGTTCTCGGTCAGGCGGGCCGTGGAGCGGGAGAGGCCGGCCTTCAGGCGAGAAAAGAAGCCGCCGCCAGTGGTTAGGGCTGGCTCGGGGGTGTCTGGTGCTTCGGGCGGCTCCTCGCGCGGAACATAGTCCGCAGGTGGTGCCAGGGGCTCCGGTTCGGGCGGGGTCGGCAGCGCCACGCGGGGCTCGCCCACATCCGGCTCCGGCGGAATGCCGGGCATGATGGGGCGCGGCGCCTGGGGGAACCCGCCCTCCTCAGCCGGAACAGGGGCGGTAACCGGCGGGGAAAAGCCCGGCACCGGGGTTACGGGGGGCAGGAGGTGATCGGGCTGCCGGGCCTGGATCGGCGGGGGCGAGACAGGCGGCTCGCCGATGGCCGGATCGGGTTCCGGCACCTGCGGCGGCGGCTCGGGTTCGCGGACCGGGTCCGGCTCTGGGGCAGGCGGCGGCGGGATGGAGGGCTCATCCGGCTCGATGGCCGGCGGGTTTGGCGCGGGCGTGGTGGCACGGCCGGTCAGCCGGCCCCACAAATCCTTCAGGGCCATGGGTTGTCCTTTGCGGTCGCGCGAATCACGCCGGGAAGGCGTCCAGTTCGATCATGCCGGTGAACGCTGTAGCGGTGGGACCCGACATGAGCACATGGCCGTCATCCCGCCATTCGATGCGCAGATCGCCGCCCGGCAGGGACACCGTCGCTGAACGCGCGGAAAGGCCGCGGCGGGCGGCATTGACCAGGGCGGCGCAGGCGCCGGTGCCGCAGGCCAGCGTCAGGCCGGCGCCGCGTTCCCAAACCACCAGGCGCAGGTGATCGGGGGCCAGGACCTGTACGAATCCAATATTGGCGCGCTCGGGGAAGAGCGGGTCATGCTCCAGGGCCGGGCCGATGCGGGGGATGTCCAGCGGGTCCAGCCTGGGCACGAAGAAGGTGGCGTGCGGATTGCCCATGGAGCAGGCCGCCGGATCAGCCACGCCATCAGCCGAGAGCGGCAGGTGCAGCGTATCCATTTCCCGCGCGAGCGGGATATCGCGCCATTCCAGGCGGGCCGGGCCCATATCGACGCGGATGGTGCCGTCCGGCAGGCGCTCGGAGGGAAGATCGCCGGAAATGGTGCGGATGGCGGCGCTGTCCTTGGCGGCCTCGGCCATCACCAGTTCGGCCACGCAGCGCGTTGCGTTGCCGCAGGCGCCGGCCTCGGAGCCGTCGGGGTTACGGATTCGCATGAAGACATCCGCGCCATCCCTGCCGGGCTCCATGACGATGAACTGATCGCAGCCGATGCCGGTGCGGCGGTCCGCGATGGCCGCCGCGCGGGCGGGGGTGATGGGCAGTGGCGTCGCGCGGGCGTCCAGCACGACGAAGTCGTTGCCAAGGCCGTGCATCTTGCGGAAGGGGATGATCATCGCGCGGCCGATATAGGCGCCACCGGGCCGCGCCGGAAGCGGCGCGACCGTCAAGCCGTGACGGGGTGCGAACGCCCCCTGCTCTTTCCTACCCGGCCGGCGATGGAGTCGGGTCCAGTGTGTTGGCTGCTCCCGCCTCGCCCGGCAACAAGGTCGTGAGGAGATCCGGCGGCACCGGGTCGAAGCGCAGCCCTGCCTCGACGAAGAGGCGCGCGGAGATATGGCCGCGCCGGTCCCATTCGGATCTGGTGCCGTTCCGCGGCGCAGCGGCCACCACGCGGCGAATGCCGGCCTGGATGGAGAGCACGGCGCAGTGATTGCAGACCGGCTTACCCACCACATAGAGCGTGCAGCCCCGCGCCTCCCGCCCCGCGAAGAGGAGCGCGGATTGCTCGGCATGGACCATCATGTCGAGCTTGGTGGGCTTGTCGGAGAGGCGGTCCAGGTCGTCCTCGATCCGCGTCGGGAAGCCGTTGAAACCGGTCGCGACGATGCGGTTCAGCTCCGGCGCCACGATCACGGCACCGACGCGGCCACGCGGGTCCTTGGACCAGTGCCGGATATGGGCGGCGAGCCCGAGATAGCGCCGGTCCCAATGGGTAAGTGCCGTGTCCTGCTCCTGCGTCATCTCTCCTCCCGTGTCCGGACCACGGTGACGTTGCATGGGGCCTTGGCTGCCACCTCCCCGGAGACGGAGCCCAGCACGCTCCGCAGCATCGAATTGGCCCGCGCGCCCATCACCACATGATCCACCCCGTTCGCCTCGGCATATTCCAGCAGGGCATCGGCGGCGCTGGAACCCTCGAGCACATGGAAGGTGATCCGGTCCTCCTCCAGCCCCAGGGGGCCTGCCCAGTGACGTAACTCTGCCAGGCGTTGGATACGGGCGGAGCGGCCAGCCTGGTCCAGCGGGGCGTCGCCGGGCAGCAGGGCGCTCGTCAGCAGCACGTTCAGGCAGGCGACACGGGCCCCCGGCAGCGTGCGGAGCACGTTGCTGACGCTGTTGCGGATAGCCTCGGCCAAGGCTGGCGACTGGTCCCGCAGGTCCAGCGCCACGGCGACGATGGGATAGGTATGAGCCGTTGCCGCATGGCGGCCGTAGCGCGGGGTGCGCTCGCGGTTGACCCAGCGTTCCAGCACGGTGAGCCAACCGTCCCGGCTCTTTCGCGTCGCGCGCGGCGTCAGGCGGACGGCCTCGGGATTACGCAGATCGAAGGCGAGCTGATTGGCGGTGGGGTGGCGGCGGGCGGGGTCCACCTCCAGGCAGCGCAGGATGATCTCCTGCAGCCAGGGCGGAATTTCCGGGCGCAGGCGGCGGGGCGGCACCGGGTCACGCCAGAGGCGGCGGCGCACGGCGCGGAGATGCAGCGGCTCCCCGAAAGGCAGCACGCCGGTAACGAACTGGTAGAGCAGCACGCCGAGGGCGAAGATGTCGCTGCGCGGGTCGCTGCGCTGCCCCAAGGCCTGCTCAGGCGCCATGTAGGGAGCGCTGCCATAGGGAATGCGCAGCTCCTCCTCGATCAGGTCGGGCAGTCGGCCGTGATGGGACAGGCCGTAATCCACCAGCACGGCATCGCCGCGCAGCCCATCGGGCGTGGGGCGGAAGAGGATGTTGGCAGGCTTGATGTCCAGGTGCGAAACGCGCTGGCGGTGGATGTCCGCCAGGGCAAGCGCGACCTTGGCGCCGATCGTGACCACCTCTTCCACCGGCAGCGGCAGTTCCCGCTGGCGGGCGAGGAGCGAGGGACCGGGAATGCGCTCCATCGCCAGATAGGGCTGCGGCGCCTCGAAGCCCGCCGAGGCGATGAAGCGGGGCACATGCGGGCCGGTCAGGCGTGGCAGGATCATCTGCTCCATCTCGAAGGAGACGATCTGCGCGGGATCGCCGAGATGGACGAAGGGAAGTTTCACCAGCAGCGGAAAAGGATGGTCCGGGTGCGTCGCCCCGAAGATGGCGGACATGCCGCCCTCATGGATGGGCGCGCCAAGCGTGAAGCCGTCCAGCACATCGCCCGGCCGGGGCTGGCGGAAAGCCACGCGTCAGGTGCCCGTGTAAAGGCGGTCGGCCAGGGAGGTGGGCAGGCCGGCGCGGCGGATCTTCTGGGCTGCCGTCTCCACATCATAGGGCACGCGCATCCAGCAGAGGTCCTGCGTCTCGGGGTCCAGCAGGGCGTAGCAGGCGGCGGGGTCGTTGTCGCGCGGCTGGCCGACCGAGCCCATCACGGCGAGCCACCGGCGCGGGCGGGAGAGCGGGACGGGTGAACCGGAGCTGGGGATGAAAGCGGAGAGCTTTTCCGCCGCGGTGAGGCCGAAAAGGCGGGGGACATGGACATGGCCGCAGATCGTGACCCGCGCCGGGGTAGCGTCGAGGCTGCGGCGCGCCTCCTCGGCGCTGGTGATGTAGCGCCAATCCTCCGGCACGTCGGCGGAGGCGTGGACGTAGAGGCGGTCCTCCTCCGCGTGCTCGAGGGGAAGCGTCTTCAGGAAGGCAGCGGCGTCAGGGGAGAGTTGGTCGCGGGTCCAGGCGATGGCCTCGGCGGCGCGGCTGCTCATGCGGGAGTCGGGCCGGAAAATCGCCTGGTCGTGGTTGCCGAGGATGGCGATCGCGCCGTGGGCGATGCGGTCCATCACGGTACGAAGACACCAGGCGGGGTCGGCGCCGTAGCCGACGATGTCACCAAGAAAGACATAGCGGGTCGCGCCGGCCCGGCCAGCGTGGTCCAGGCAAGCGGAGAGGGCCTCGCGGTTGGCGTGGATATCGGAGAGGAGGGCAATCATGTTCGGCTCAATCTGGCCCTCCATGAGAACGGACGCCAGAAACAGTCGGTTTCTGGAGGATGTCATCCCGTCCATGATCGGACATCCGGGCGTTCCAGGCCACATGCGGACCAGCGGGCTCAACCTTGCCGCACCGGTTGCAAAGGGATGCCGCACCCCCTATACCGCGCCCTCCCACGCGCCCCGGGCTTCTCTGGGCTGCCCGGCCGTGGTCCCGGCCCCCGCCGCATGGTGCGGCCCGCTTCCGCAAGGAAGCGGCGCAAGGTGGGGTCGTCCATCCCCCGACCATAGGAGGACCAAATGCCCAAGATGAAGACGACGTCTTCGGCCAAGAAGCGCTTCAAGATCACGGCCACGGGCAAGGTGCTCGCCGGCCCCGGCAAGAAGCGCCACAACCTCTCCGCCCGTTCGCAGAAGGTGAAGCGCCAGAACCGCGGCAATCAGGTGCTGCGCGATCAGGACGCGAAGACCGTCATGCAGTGGCTGCCCTACGGGCTGTCCCGGTAAGCGAGAGGAGACAGTTCCATGGCTCGTGTTAAGCGCGGCGTTACCGCCCACGCCCGTCACAAGAAGGTTCTCAAGCAGGCCAAGGGCTTCGTCGGCCGGTCCTCGACCGCCTACCGCCCCGCTCTTGAGCGGCTCGAGAAGTCGCTCCAGTACGCCTATCGCGACCGCCGCAACAAGAAGCGCGAGTTCCGCGGCCTGTGGATCCAGCGCATCAACGCGGCCTGCCGTGAGCACGGGATCGTTTATTCCCGTTTCATCGCCGGGCTGAAGGCCGCCGGGATCGAGCTGGACCGCAAGGTCCTGGCCGCGATCGCCTATGACGACGCCACCTCGTTTACGGCCCTCGTCGAGAAGGCCAAGGCGTCCCTCCCCGCTCAGGCCCCCGCCGCCTGAGCCCGGTGCCCCACCGGAAGGTGGGGTGCCCTGTTGAACGAACGCCAAGGGCCGCTTCCGCCGGGGGATACCTCCCGGTGGCGCGGCCCTTGGTTTATCAGGCCCCGGCTAAGGATCAGGTTCGGGAATGGCTGACGATCTCGACATGCTGCGCGCCTCCATCGAGGCCGCCATCGCGGAGGCCGCCGACCTCCGCGCGCTGGACGCGGTGCGCGTCTCGGTGCTGGGCAAGAGCGGCCAGGTCACCGCGCTGCTGAAGGGCCTGGGCGCCCTGCCGCCGGAGGAACGCCGGGCGCGCGGCGCCGAGGTGAATGTCCTTAAGGGCGATATCGAGCGGGTGCTCGAGATGCGCCGCGTGGCGCTGGAGGCCTTTACGCTGGATGCGCGGCTCGCGGCCGAGCGGATGGATGTCTCCCTCCCGCCCCGTCCCTTCGCGCCGACGGGGCCGGAGACCGGCAGCATCCACCCGATTTCCCGCACCATGGAGGAGCTGATCGCGCTGTTCGGCGCCATGGGCTTCGCGGTGGCCGAGGGCCCGGATATCGAGGGTGACTGGCACAATTTCTCCGCCCTCAACATTCCCGAGCACCATCCTGCCCGGCAGGACCACGACACCTTTTACCTGACGGCGCCTGAAGGCGGCCGGCGGCCGGTGCTGCGCACCCACACCAGCCCCGTGCAGATCCGTACCATGCTCACGCAGGAGCCGCCGATCCGCGTGATCGTGCCCGGCCGCACCTGGCGCGCGGATCATGATGCGACCCATTCCCCGATGTTCCATCAGGTCGAAGGGCTGGTGATCGGCCGCGACATCACCATGGGGCATCTGAAGGGCACGCTGATCGACTTCCTGCGTGCCTTCTTCGGTATTGCCGACCTGCCGGTGCGCTTCCGCAGCAGCTACTTCCCGTTCACTGAGCCCTCGATGGAGGTGGATATCGGCTGGAGCCGGAAGACCGGCGAGCTGGGCCAGGGGGGCGACTGGCTGGAGATCCTGGGCAGCGGCATGGTGCATCCGAAGGTGCTGGCCAATTGCGGGCTCGATCCGCGGGTCTGGCAAGGCTTTGCCTTCGGTATGGGGATCGAACGCATCACCATGTTGAAGCACGGCATCCCCGATCTGCGGCCCTTCTATGAGGCCGATCTGCGCTGGCTCCGGCATTACGCCACCAGCCCGCTCTCGCCCTTTACCCTGCACGACGCCGCCTGAGAGAAAGACGATGAAGTTCACCCTCTCCTGGCTGCGTGACCATCTGGAGACGGATGCGTCGCTGGATCAGATCCTGGCCACGCTCAACACCATCGGCCTCGAGGTAGAGGGCGTGGAGGACCGCGCCGCCGCCCTCGCCCCCTTCCGCATCGCCTATGTGCTGGAAGCGGAGCAGCACCCGAATGCCGATCGCCTGCGCGCGCTGAAGGTGGATGTGGGTGATGGCACCATCCGGTCCGTCGTCTGCGGCGCGCCGAATGCGCGCGCCGGGATGAAGGGGGTGGCTGCGCTCCCCGGCGCCTTCGTCCCGGGCACCGGCGTCACGCTGAAGGCAGGCGAGATCCGAGGCGTGAAGAGCGAAGCCATGATGCTCTCCTTCCGGGAGATGGCGCTCGGCGAGGATCACAACGGCATCGTGGAGCTGCCCGAGGACGCGCCAGTCGGCACGCCCTATGCCGAATGGGCCGGGCTGGGCGATCCCGTGATCGAGATCAGCGTCACGCCGAACCGTGGTGACGCGCTGGCCGTCCGCGGCGTGGCGCGCGATCTGGCCGCGGCCGGGCTGGGCACGCTGAAGCCCTGGAGTCCGGAACCGGTGGCGCCCGCCTATGACACACCGCTGCACTGGGTCATCGACGATCCGCGTGCCTGCATCCAGGTGCTCGGCCGTGCGGTGCGGGGCGTGACCAACGGCCCCTCGCCGAAATGGCTGCAGGACCGGCTGGCGGCGATCGGGCTCCGCCCGATCAATGCGCTGGTCGATGTGACGAACTTCTTCACCTTTGATCTTGGCCGACCTCTGCATGTCTTCGACGTGGCCAAGGTGACGGGGAAGACCCTCACCATGCGGCTGGGGCGCGAAGGCGACGAATACCTGGCGCTCAACGGCAAGACCTATCGCCCGACGCCCGAGGATATCGTCATCGCGGATGAGGCTGGGGTGGAAAGCCTAGCCGCCATCGTGGGCGGCGAGTCGACGGGCTGCGACGAAACCACGCGCGAGGTCTTCGTCGAATGCGCGCTGTTCGACCCTGTGCGGATCGCCCTCACCGGCCGTCGCCATCAGGTGCACAGCGATGCGCGCGCACGGAATGAGCGTGGTCTGGACCCGGCGGCACAGCGGGCGATGCTGGAAGCCGCCACGCGAATGATCATCGATCTCTGCGGTGGCGAGGCGAGCACCATTTCCGAGGCCGGAGCCGAGCCGGCCTGGCAGCGCGACGCCAAGCTGCGCTTCGAGCGGATCTCGGGGCTGGGTGGCTCCTCGATTCCGCCGGAACGGGCCGTGACCTCGCTCGAGAAGCTGGGCTTCACGGTGAAGGCCCGCGACGCGGCGGAGGTCACGGTGGCCGTGCCGTCCTGGCGCAATGATGTCGCCTCCTCTAGCTCCACCTATCGCGCCGGCGGGACAGAGCTGACGCAGGAGCCAGGGATCGATCCCGCCCGCGCCAAGGCCGCCGCAGAGGGAGCCGAGGCGGTCGAGGCGGAATGCGACCTGCTGGAGGAGGTGCTGCGGCTGGAGGGGCTGGACGCCATTCCGCCCGTGTCGCTGCCAGCCGAGGGACGGCTTCCGACGCCCTCCCTCACCCCGCGCCAGAGCCGCGCCGCCCTGGCCCGACGCGTGCTGGCCTCGCGCGGTCTGGCCGAAGCCGTGACCTTTGGCTTCACCGCCCGCCCGACCGCCGCCCTGTTCGGAGAGGTGCCGGAGGCTCTGAGGGTGGAGAACCCGATCGCGGCCGACCTGGACCAGATGCGGCCAACTCCGGTCGCCACCCTGTTGCAGGCGGCCGGGCGCAATACGGCGCGCGGCTATCCGGATGTGTCCCTCTTCGAGATCGGCGCCTCCTATGTCTCGCCCGCCCTCGACGGACAGCTCGCCACCGCCGCCGGCGTTAGGCTGGGCCAGACGCCGCGGCACTGGGATGCGAAGCAGCGCGCCTATGACGCGATGGATGCCAAGGGAGATGCCCTGGCCGTGCTGCTGGCGCTGGGCGTCTCGCCCGCCGCGCTGACGGTCACGACCGACGCCCCGGCCCATTACCACCCCGGCCGTTCCGGCGTGTTGCGGAGCGGGCCGAAGCTGCCATTGGCGCGCTTCGGCGAACTGCATCCGCGCGTGCTCTCGGCCCTGGGCATCGACGGGCCGGCGGTCGCCTTCGAGGTTTTGCTGGACTCCATCCCCGAGCCGAAGCGGAAGAAGAAGTCCGCGCCCGACCTGTCGGCCTTCCAGCCGGTGCGTCGCGACCTGGCCTTCCTTGTGGACCGCGAAGTGCAGTCGGAAGCGCTGGTCCGCGCCGCGCGCAACGCGGAGCGGAACCTCGTTGCCGAGGTCTCGCTCTTTGACCGCTATGCAGGTGACCGGCTGCCGGAGGGCAAGGTGTCTCTGGCCCTGGAGGTTGTGCTGCAGCCGCGTGAGCGGACCCTGACGGATGCGGAGATCGAGGCGGCCATCGCCAAGGTCGTCGCCGCTGTTGCCAAGGCGACCGGGGCAACTCTGCGGGGCTGACCGCGGGGCCGGGCCGGTCTAGCGTGGCGGGGCGTCCTGAAAAGAGACGCCCTGCACACGGAAACGCCCATGGCCAACGACGCCCCCCGCCCCTTCCGCTATCCTGTGCCCGAGCTGGGTTCGCTGCCGGATGACATCCGGGAGCGGATCCTCGCCGTGCAGGAGAAAGCGGGCTTCGTGCCCAATGTCTTCCTTCTCCTCGCCCGGCGGCCGGAGGAATTCCGCGCCTTCGTGGCCTATCACGACGCCCTGATGGAAAAGCGCGAGGGGCTGACGGCGGCTGAGCGCGAGATGATCGTCGTCGCCGTCTCCGCAGCCCATTCCTGCCAGTATTGCGTGGTCGCCCATGGAGCGATCCTTCGCGTGCGGGCGAAGGATTCCCTCATCGCCGACCTTGTCGCGACCAATTACCGCAAGGCCGGACTGCCCCTGCGCCAGCGCGCCATGCTGGACTATGCGCTGAGGGTCGCCACCCAGTCGCATCTGGTCGGGGATGACGACCACCGGGCCTTGGCCGAGGCTGGCTTTACCGAGGACGAGGCCTGGGACATTGGGGCCATCGCTGCCTTCTTTTCCATGTCCAACCGGCTGGCGAACGCGACGGATCTGCGGCCGAACCCGGAATTTCACATGCTCGGCCGCAGATAGGCGGTGCTTCAGTCGTCCAGCGTCTCATGCGCGTCAGTGGCGCCGCGGCGCCAGTAGGCAGCGGCTTTCACACGTTCCTTTGGCAGGCCGTGCTGCTCCAGCAGGATGCGCCGGAGCCGCCGCGCGACGTCGGATTCGCAGGCGACCCAGGCATGGCCGGCGCCGGCGGGCAGGGTCACGGCCTCTAGCGCCGCCGCCAGGTGGTCCGGCTCGCCCGCCGGCGCGCCATTGCGCTCGAGCCATGTCAGGCTGATGCCGGGGCGCGACGGCAGGGGCTGGCGCTCGGCGGCATCGGCCACCTCGACCAGGGCGATGACCTGGGCGGTGGGCGGAAGCTCCTCCAGCCGCCGACTGATGGCCGGCAGCGCGGCCTCATCGCCGACCAGGAGGTACCAGTCCAGGTCGTCCGGCAGGATGAAGGAACCACGCGGCCCGCCGACCCCGAGCTTCTGCCCCGGTGCGGCTGAGGCGATCCAGTCCATGGCAGCACCGGACTCGTGGAGGGCGAAGTCGATGTCCAGTTCCCCCGCAGCGGCGTCGTAGCGCCGCGGCGTGTAGTCTCGCGCGACGGCATAGGTGACACCCTCGGCCCGGATCGGCCCGTTCGGCCCCATCTCCGGCATCACCGGCTCGTTCTGGCCGGGCGCGGGGAAAAAGATCTTCGCATGGTCGTCGAAGGACGGGCTGGCGAACCCCTCCAGCTCAGCGCCGGCCAGGGTGACACGCAGCATCTTTGGCGTGATCCGCGTAACCTGCCTTACCGTTAGCACGCGGCGGCGCAGCTCATGACGGACGCGCTGCCCGATGCGGGACATGGTCTGCTCGGCCATCAGACGCGCTCCACCTGGACGGCGGCCTCGTCGATCAGCGCCACGATCCTGCGTAGCTGCTCCTCCGACAGGGAGCCCCGCATGAGCCGGAGCCGCAGGGCCATCCTCAGATTGTGCATGGCGCGCATGGCCTGTAGCGCGGCGCCGCCCGGCCGGTCTCCCGCAGCGGCCTCCATCCGCGCAAAGAGCGCGTCGGTCTCAGCCCGGTTCTCCGCTAGAACCTGCTCCCCCTCGGCCGTGATGCCATAGAGCTTCCGGCCGCCCTCAGTGCTGGTGACCTCGATCTGGCCCAGCTCCTCCAGCAGGGTGAGGGTCGGGTAGACCACGCCGGGGCTGGGCGAATAGGCGCCGGCCAGGCGCTCCTCGATCTCTTTGATCAGCTCATAGCCGTGCCGCGGACGCTCGGCGATCAGGCGCAGAATAACAAGGCGCAGGTCGCCGCTTTCGAAGAAGCGGCCACCCCGGCCGCCGTGGTGGCGGTGCCCATGGCGGGGCCCGTCGCGATGGAACCGGCGACGGTCATGGTTGTGGAAATGATGGTGAAGGACATGGAACATGTAAGCCTCCGTAAGAGTTTAGATATATCGGAATACAGATATATCGGAATGGGCGTCCGTCAAGCGTTTTACTGAGGCTTGGTTCCGGTGGGGTGCCGACCCTATCCCTGGCCCGGCACGGCGATTCTGCCATTTGCAAGGGGCCTGCCCATGAAGAGCCATCGACCCGGCCGCATAGTCCCGGTGCTGCTTCCCCCCCGGTGCTGCTCGGCATGAGGATGCCCGCTGGTGGCCTGCACGGAACGAACGGCGGTCTGCCCGCCGACCGCCGCCTGTTCCGGGAGCTTTATTACCGAGACACGCCGCGTGCCGTGCGCTTCCGCTACGGCCTGCTGCTGCTCGATGCGGTTACCCTCCTCTTCATCATCGTCACCTCCTTCATGGAACGGACGCTGGTGGTGGAGGTGGCGGACGTCCTGTTCGGCATCGTCCTACTGGCCGAGTTCGTCGCCCGGCTGCGCGCCAGCCCATGGCCATTGCGGGAGCTGGCCCATCCGGCCTCGATCGCTGACGCCGTGGCTGTACTCTGTTTTCTTATTCCGATGCTCGGCGCTGCAGCGGGCTTCCTCCGGGCGCTCCG
Organism: Roseomonas chloroacetimidivorans; assembly: GCF_049629625.1. NCBI lineage: Bacteria > Pseudomonadati > Pseudomonadota > Alphaproteobacteria > Acetobacterales > Roseomonadaceae > Roseomonas > Roseomonas chloroacetimidivorans. Next base: position 51,204 of record NZ_JBNBZS010000032.1, read on the forward strand.
GGTGATTCGGCTGCTGCGCTCCCCGCGCCTGCTCAGCCGCCTCCGGCGCGACCTGCCCGGCTTCCATCGGAACGAGGAAGCGGTGATCGCCTCGGCCGACCTCATCGTCTTCATCTTCATCATGACCGGGCTGGTCTATTCGACCCAGCACCATACCAACCCGCATATCCGGGACTATGCGGACTCTCTCTACTTCACTGTCACGGCGCTCACGACCACAGGCTTTGGCGACATCACCCTCCCCGGTCGTGGGGGACGGCTCCTGACCGTGGTGATCATGTTTTGCGGGGTGACCCTGTTCCTCCGGCTGGCGCAATCCCTGTTCCGGCCTTCCAAGATCCGCTTCCCCTGCCCGCATTGCGGGCTTCAGCGGCATGAACCCGACGCGGTGCACTGCAAGGCCTGCGGCCAGATCCTCAACATCCCCGACGAGGGCAACTAAAGCGCCGCCATGACCCGGCCGTGCCGCCGCGCTTGGCCCCGGAGCGTCCCTGTCCTATCTGAGGGGCTGAAACGCCCCAGATTGGCCGGGGCCCGCCCCGCCCACGGCCCGGAACCACATGACCGACACCCCGCTCGACCGAATCCGCAACTTCTCGATCATCGCCCATATCGACCATGGCAAATCCACCCTGGCCGACCGGCTGATCCAGCAAACCGGCACCCTCTCCGCCCGCGAGATGACGGAGCAGGTGCTGGACAACATGGATATCGAGAAGGAGCGCGGCATCACCATCAAGGCGCAGACCGTGCGCCTGAACTACCGTGCCCAGGATGGGCAGGACTATGTCCTGAACCTCATGGACACGCCGGGCCATGTGGACTTCGCCTATGAGGTCTCCCGCTCGCTGGCGGCCTGCGAGGGCAGCCTGCTGGTGGTTGACGCGTCCCAGGGTGTGGAAGCGCAGACCCTGGCCAATGTCTATCAGGCGCTGGATGCCGGGCATGAGATCGTGCCCATCCTCAACAAGGTGGACCTGCCGGCGGCCGAGCCCGACAGGGTGAAGCAGCAGATCGAGGATGTGGTGGGCCTGCCGGCCGACGACGCCGTGATGATTTCCGCCAAGACCGGGCTGAACATCGAGGGCGTGCTGGAGGCCATCGTCACCCGCCTGTCCCCGCCGAAGGGCGACTCCTCGGCGCCGACCAAGGCGCTGCTGGTGGACAGCTGGTACGACCCGTATCTCGGCGTCGTCATCCTCGTCCGGGTGAAGGACGGTCATCTCCGCAAGGGCCAGAAGATCCGCATGATGGCCGCGGGCTCCACCCATGTGGTGGAGCAGGTCGGCGTCTTCCGCCCGAAGATGCAGGCGGTGGAAAGCCTCGGGCCGGGCGAGATGGGATACATCACGGCCGCGATTAAAACCGTCGCCGACACCAATGTGGGTGACACCATCACGGATGACCGCAACCCGGCCTCCGAGGCCCTGCCGGGCTTCAAGCCCTCCATTCCCGTGGTGTGGTGCGGCCTCTATCCGGTGGATGCCGACGACTTCGAGAAGCTGCGTGACAGCCTGGCCAAGCTACGGCTGAACGACGCCTCCTTCCATTTCGAGGCAGAGAGCAGCGCGGCACTGGGCTTCGGCTATCGCTGCGGCTTCCTTGGCCTGCTGCATCTGGAGATCATCCAGGAGCGCCTTTCCCGCGAGTTCGACCTCGACCTGATCGCGACGGCACCGAGCGTCGTTTACAAGCTGAAGATGACGAATGGGGAGGAGCGCGACCTCCATAACCCCGCGGACATGCCCGATGTCGTCTCCATCGACAGCATCCAGGAGCCCTGGATCAAGGCAACGATCTTCGTGCCTGACGAGTATCTCGGCAACATCCTCACCCTTTGCAGCGAGCGCCGCGGCCAGCAGGTGGAACTGACCTATGTCGGCAGCCGCGCCATGGCCGTGTACCGCCTGCCGCTGAACGAGGTGGTGTTCGATTTCTATGACCGGCTGAAGTCGATCTCCCGCGGCTATGCGAGCTTCGACTACGCCATGGACGGCTATGAGGAAGGCGATCTCGTGAAGATCAGCATCCTCGTGAACAACGAGCCGGTCGACGCGCTCTCCTTCATGGCGCACCGCTCCCAGGCGGAGCGGCGCGGCCGCTCCATCTGCGAGAAGCTGAAGGACCTGATCCCCCGCCAGCTCTTCAAGATCCCCATCCAGGCGGCGATCGGCGGCCGGGTGATCGCGCGCGAGACGATTGGCGCCATGTCCAAGGATGTGACCGCCAAGTGCTATGGCGGTGACATCAGCCGTAAGCGCAAGCTCCTGGAGAAGCAGAAGGAGGGCAAGAAGCGCATGCGGCAGTTCGGCAAGGTCGAGATCCCGCAGAGCGCCTTCATCGCTGCCCTGAAGATGGATTCCTGAGGCCGGTCCGGGGGCGGATGTTCCGCCCCCGGAAGGCGCTTGACAGGATGGCCCGTTTCCTGCGACCGCCCAGCCCATAACGGGAGTTCACGTTCATGATTCCGATGACGCGCCGCCGCGCGCTGGCGGTGGCTGCCGCCCTCGCGGCCCCTGCCCTTCTCCCCGGCTTTGCCCGCGCTCAGGGCGCCTATCCGAACAGGCCGATCACCATGATCGTGCCCTTCGCCGCCGGCGGCCCGACCGATGTGGTGGCGCGGCTGGTCGCCGAGATCATGGCACGCGACCTCGGCCAGCCCGTGGTGGTGGAGAATGTCGGCGGTGCCGGCGGCACGCTCGGGGCCCAGCGCGTCGCCCAGGCCCGGCCGGACGGCTACACCCTGCTGATGCATCATATCGGGATGGGCACCACCCCCTCCCTCTACCGCCGCCTGGCCTATGACGCGGTGAACGGGTTTGAGACGATCGGCCTCGTTACCGAAGTGCCGATGACCATCATCACCAAGAAGGATTTTCCGGCGAGTAACCTGCAGGAATTGGTGCAGGTGCTGCGGCAGCGCGGCCATGGCATCAATCTCGCCAATGCCGGGGTCGGCGCGGCCTCCCATATCTGCGGCCTGCTGCTGCAGTCGGCGGTGCAGACGCAGCTTACCACCGTGCCCTATCGCGGTACCGGCCCGGCCATGACCGACCTGATCGGCGGCACGGTGGACATCATGTGCGATCAGACGACCAACACCACGCAGCAGATCAATTCGGGCGCGGTGAAGGCCTTTGCGGTGACCACCTCGACCCGCAATGCCGCCCTGCCCAACCTGCCGACCGCGAATGAGGCGGGGCTGCCGGGCTTCGAGGTGTCAGTCTGGCACGGCCTCTACGCGCCGAAGGGAACCGATCCGGCCATCACAAGCCGGCTGTCGCGTTCCCTCCAGCTTGCGCTGAAGGACGAACGCCTGGTGGCGCGTTTCGCTGAGCTAGGTACGGCACCGGTGACCCAGGAGCAGGCGACGCCGGAGTTCCACCGCCGGTACTGGCAGGCTGATATTGCCAAGTGGCGGCCCATCATCCAGGCGGCGGGGCAGTACGCGGACTGATCGCTGGATTGCGAGCGCGGCCGGCCTTGACTTAGGGCCGGCCGGGCTCCACGCCCTCACCGGGACGGCGGATGCGGAATCCCGCACCGGATATTCGGGCGGGTCCGGGTAATGGGGAGTAGCGGCATGGCAAGCCTGGCCGGGCGACGTGTTCTGGTGGTCGAGGATGAGACGCTGGTGGCCATGCTGGTGGAGGACACGCTGGCCGATGCCGGGGTGGTCGTTATTGGCCCTGCCGCGACAGTGGCAGAATCCCTAGCGCTTCTTGAGAAGGACCGCCCCGACCTCGCCGTGCTCGACCTGAATCTGGCGGGCGAAACCTCCGAGCCGGTCGCGGAAGCGCTGATCCGCATGGGCGTGCCCTTCGTCGTGGCCTCCGGCTATGGCGCGGCGGGGCTTCCGCAGCGGCTCGCCAACGTGCCAGTGCTCGCCAAGCCCTATGCGCCCGAGGACCTGACGGCTGCCCTTGCCCGCCTGCCGGCGGGCTGACCACCGGAGCGTTCCTGGCGCGGATTGGCGCCGGTGACCAATGAACCCTGGCTCAACGCTTGCTAGGCTCGGCGGCATGACCGCCGGCCTCATCTCCCTCACCCTGAACGGCACGCCGCTTACGCTGCCGCCGGGTATCTCGCCCACCATGACACTGCTCGACTGGCTGCGCGGCCCTGCCCGCCTGACCGGGACGAAGGAAGGTTGCGCGGAAGGCGATTGCGGCGCTTGCACCGTGGTCATCGAGGAGCCGGATGGCGCGCGCGTGCCGGTCAATGCCTGCTTGGCGCTGCTTGGCCAGATGCATGGCCGCTGCGTCCGGACGATAGAGGGGCTGCGGGCGCCTGACGGCACGGTGCACCCCGTGCAACGCATTCTGGCCGAGGCAGATGCGACCCAATGCGGCTTCTGCACGCCAGGCATCGCCATGACCGCCTGGGCCTATGCGCGGGAGGGCGGCGATGTGCACGATGCCCTGGCTGGAAATCTCTGCCGGTGCACCGGCTATCGTCCGATCGTGGATGCCTTCGCGGCGCTGCAGGATGACGGGGCCGCGACCCCGTCGCCGCCTCCGGGCGACGCCATCCGGCTAGAGGCGCCGGGCCAGGTCTTCCACCGCCCGGCGACGCTGGATGCCCTTCTGACGCTACGCGCTGCCCATCCGGCAGCCTGGCTGCTGGCTGGCGGCACCGATCTCGGACTGCGGGTATCCGAGCGGCGCGAGGTGCCGGCCGAGATTATTTTCGTCGGCAACGTACCGGAGCTGACGGGGCTGGAGGCGGGGCCCGAAGGTCTGCGCGTGGGTGCCGCCACGAGCTATCGCCGCCTTCTGGCGGCCTGCTCAACCGATCCGGCCTTCGCGCCGCTGGCAGCGCTGCTGCGCCGGCTCGGTTCCCGGCAGATCCGGGGAATGGGCACGCTCGGCGGCAATCTTGGAACGGCCTCGCCGATTGGCGATGCGCTTCCGCCCTTGCTGGCACTGGGCGCCACGCTGCGGATCGCCGGTTCGGATGGGATGAGGGAGACGGCAGTGCAGGACTTCCTGACGGGCTATCGCAGCAATGCCCTTCGGCCGGGCGAGATTATCCGCGACGTCTTCATCCCACGCCCGCCTGCTGGTGCCCTCTTCGCGGCGGAAAAGCTTTCCAAGCGGCCCGACCAGGACATCACGACGGTCGGGCTCTCGGCGGTGATCGCCTTCGAAGGCGGGCGCGTGACCTGGGCACGGATCGCCCTGGGCGGCACCGGCCCGCGAGCCGAGCGCTGCGAGCCGGCCGAGGCGGCCCTGGCCGGCCAGCCCTGGCGGCGCGAGGTGGTGGAAGCGGCGGCCGCCGCCATCGAGAAGGCCATCGCGCCGGTGTCCGACTGGCGGGGCAGCGCCGAGTATCGACGGATCGCAGCGGGGAACCTGCTGCGGCGGCTCTGGCACCGCCAGGCAGAGGCCGCCTGATGGACGCGATGGTGAACCATACTGGCCCGGGCGCTGCGCTGCGCCAGGACAGCGCCCTGAAGCACGCGACCGGCGGGGCCCGCTTCACTGACGACCTGCCCGACCTCCCCGGTCTTCTGCACGCAGCCCTGGTTCTTTCGCCAGTCGCCCATGGGCGACTGGCGCCCCTGGACCTGTCGCCGGCCTTTGCGGTGCCCGGTGTGGTCGCGGCGATCGGGCCGGGGGATATTCCCGGCCGGAACGACATCGCGCAGCCCATGCGCCCGCAGGAGCACATGCTGGCCGAGGGGCTGGTGGAGTATTGGGGCCAGCCGCTGGCCATTGTGGTGGCGGAAACCCGCGACGCTGCCCTGGCTGGGGCCGCCACCGTGCAACCGGCGATCGACGCGCTGCGTCCTGTGCTTTCCGTTGAGGAGTCGCTGGATGCGGGCTCCTTCCTCTTCCCGCCCATGGTGATGCGCCGGGGCAATGCCGCCAGGGCGCTGGCGGCGGCACCGCGCCGCCTTTCCGGGATCTTTCATGCCGGCGGGCAGGAGCATTTCTACCTGGAGGGGCAGATCGCGATGGCGGTGCCCGGCGAGGATGGCGATCTCGTCATCCACTCCTCCACCCAGCACCCGACAGAGGTGCAGCATGTCGCGGCCCGTATCCTGGGCTGCGACCAGAACCGGATCGCCGTTCAGGTGCGGCGGCTGGGCGGCGGCTTCGGCGGAAAGGAAAGCAATGCCTCCTGGGTAGCAGCCTGTGCGGCGCTTGCGGCACGGCGCACGGGACGGCCGGTGAAGCTTCGGCTGGGCCGGAAGCAGGACATGGCGGCAACCGGCAAACGGCACCCCACGCTGTTCCGCTGGGAAGCCGGGTTCGATGAAAGCGGTCGCATCCTCGCGCTGGAGGCGACGCTGGCGGCGGATGGCGGGCACAGTGTCGATCTCTCGGGCGGGGTGGTGTTCCGCTCGGTCACCCATGCGCTGAACTGCCTGGACGTGCCGGACGTCGCCATCACAGGTGTCGCCTGCAAGACGAACACGGTCAGCAACACCGCCTTCCGCGGCTTCGGCGGGCCGCAGGGCGTGCTGCTGATGGAGGATGTCACGCATCGCGTTGCCAAGACCCTGGGCATGACACCAGAGGCAGTGCGCGAGCGTAACCTGGCCGGCGGGGAGAATGACCCCGTCACGCCCTATGGCCAGACCCTGGAAGGGGATTTGATCCGGCGCGTCTGGGCGGAATGCCGGGATGGCGCGGAATGGGAGCGTCGCCGGGCGGAGGTGGACGCCTTCAACGCGCATTCGGAGGTGGTGAAACGCGGTCTGGGAAGCTTCGTCCTCGCCTTCGGGATTTCGTTCGGCATCACCTCCATGAACCAGGCGGGCGCGCTGGTCCATGTCTATGAGGACGGCTCGATCCGGTTGAACCATGGCGGCACGGAGATGGGCCAGGGGCTGTTCATCAAGGTCGCTCAGGTCGTCGCCGGTGTTTTCGGCGTGCCGGTGGAGCGGGTGCGGATCACGGCCACCAGCACCGCCGAAGTGCCGAACACCGCGCCCACCGCCGCCAGCACGGGATCCGACCTGAATGGCTGGGCCGCGCAGATCGCGGCCACCACCATCCGCACCCGAATGGCGGAGATGGCTGCGGCGGAATGGGGTGTCGGTCCGGAGGAGATCCGATTTGAGGAGGAGGAGGTCTTCGCCGGCAACCACCGCATGCGCTTCAGCGAGCTGGCCCATCGCTGCGTGCAGGCGCGCGTCTCGCTCTCCTCCACAGGGTTCTACCGGACGCCGAGCATTCACTGGGATCCGGTGAAAGTAAAGGGCGAGCCGTTCTTCTATTTCTCCTATGGCGCGGCTATCGCAGAGGTGGAACTGGACCTGCTGACGGGCGAACATCGGCTGCTGCGGGCTGATCTGGTTCAGGATTGCGGCCGTTCGCTGAACCCTGCGGTGGACCGGGGGCAGATCGAGGGCGCCTTCGTCCAGGGCCTGGGCTGGCTGACCTGTGAGGAGCTCTGGTGGGATGCAGAGGGGCGGCTCCGGACGTTAGGGCCCTCGACCTACAAGATCCCCGGCTCACGCGATGTACCGCCCGTGTTCAACGTCTGGCTGCTGGAGGGGGCGCCAGCCCGGGCGGACACGGTATTTCGCTCCAAAGCCGTGGGCGAGCCACCGGTGATGCTGGCGACCGCGGTGCTGAACGCCCTGCGGGACGCGGCGGGAACGGAGCGGCTGGACGTGCCGGCCACGCCGGAGCGCCTGCTCATGGCTGCGCGAGCATAGCCTCGCGCGGCTTGCGAGCCACGCGCCGCGCCCATACCGTTCCGGAAGCCGCCGACAGAGCTGGCGGAAGGGAACGTCATGGGCAACAGTTTCCGCAGACTCGATTTTGGCCTGGGCGACACGGCCGATGCACTGCGCGAGCAGGTGGCGGCCTTCGCCACTGAGGAGATCGCGCCGCGTGCGGCCGCGATCGACCGCAGCAACGAGTTCCCGACGGACCTCTGGCGCAAGCTTGGGGATCTCGGGCTGCTCGGGATTACGGCGCCGGAAGAATATGGCGGCGCCGCCATGGGCTATCTTGAGCACTGCGTGGCCATGGAGGAAGTGAGTCGCGCCTCCGCCAGTGTCGGCCTCTCCTACGGCGCCCATTCCAATCTTTGCGTCAACCAGATCACCCGCAACGGCGATGCGGAGCAGAGGCGACGCTACCTTCCGCGGCTCATCAATGGCGAGCATGTCGGCGCCTTGGCCATGAGCGAGTCTGGGGCAGGTTCGGACGTGGTCAGCATGCGAACGCGGGCGGAGCGGAAGGGCGACCGCTACATCCTCAATGGCCGCAAGATGTGGATCACCAACGGACCGGATGCGGATGTGCTGGTGGTCTATGCCAAGACCGATCCTGCGGCCGGACCACGCGGCATTACCGCCTTCCTCATCGAGAAGGGTTTCAAAGGCTTCTCCACGGCGCAGAAGCTGGACAAGCTTGGCATGCGGGGTTCGAACACCTGCGAACTGATCTTCGACGATTGCGAAGTGCCCACCGAGAATGTGCTGGGCGCCGAGGGTCGTGGCGTGAATGTGCTGATGAGCGGGTTGGACTATGAGCGTGTCGTGCTGGCAGCCGGGCCACTCGGCATCATGCAGGCCTGCCTCGACGTGGTGCTTCCCTATATCCACGACAGGAAGCAGTTCGGCCAGCCCATCGGCGAGTTCCAGCTCATGCAGGGCAAGATCGCCGATATGTACACGGTGATGAACGCTGCGAAATCCTATGTCTACACCGTGGCCCGTGCCTGTGACCGCGGGCAGACCACGCGCAAGGATGCCGCCGGGGCCATCCTCTACGCCGCGGAGAAGGCCACATGGATGGCGCTGGAGGCCATTCAGGCGCTGGGTGGCAATGGCTATGTCAACGACTATCCCACCGGCCGCCTGTTGCGTGATGCGAAACTCTACGAAATCGGCGCAGGCACGAGCGAGATCCGACGAATGCTGATCGGGCGCGAACTCTTCGCGGAGACCGCGTGATGCCAGTTCTTCCGACCGCGGTCGAACCGCGCTCCACGGAGTTCGCGGAGAACGCGACCCGAATGCGAGCGCTGGTGGAGGACCTGCGCGTCCAGGCGGACCGCGTGCGCGAGGGTGGCGGCGCTGCGGCGCGCGAGAAGCATTTGTCCCGTGGCAAGCTGTTGCCGCGCGACCGCATCCGGGCGCTGATCGACCCGGTCTCGCCTTTCCTGGAGATCGGGCAGCTTGCCGCGCACGGGATGTATGGCGGCGAGGTGCCTTCGGCCGGGATCATCACAGGCATCGGGCGCGTCGAGGGGCGCGAATGCATGATCGTGGCCAATGATGCCACGGTGAAGGGCGGCACCTATTTCCCGCTGACCGTGAAGAAGCATCTCCGCGCGCAGGAGATCGCCGAGCAGAACCGCCTGCCCTGCCTTTATCTCGTGGATTCCGGCGGCGCCAACCTGCCTAATCAGGACGAGGTCTTTCCGGACCGCGACCATTTCGGCCGCATCTTCTTCAACCAGGCCAATATGTCGGCGAAGGGCATCCCACAGGTCGCGGTGGTGATGGGCAGTTGCACCGCCGGTGGCGCCTATGTGCCGGCCATGTCGGACCAGAGCGTGATCGTGCGCAATCAGGGCACCATCTTCCTGGCCGGCCCCCCGCTGGTAAAGGCCGCGACCGGCGAGGTTGTCAGCGCCGAGGATCTGGGCGGCGCCGAGGTGCATTCGCGTATCTCCGGCGTTACCGACCATTTGGCGGAGAATGACGCCCATGCGCTCGGGATCGCACGCCGTATCGTGGCCGGGCTGAACACCCGAAAGCCCGACTCGCTCGACATCATGCCACCTCGCCCACCCGCGCGTGACCCGCAGGAAATCTACGGCCTGATCCCGGCTGATCTGCGGCAACCTTACGATGTACGCGAGGTGATCGCCCGGATCATCGACGCTTCCGAGTTCGACGAATTCAAGCCGCTCTACGGCCCGACCCTCGTCACTGGCTTCGCGCGGATGCATGGCTACCCCGTGGGCATCCTCGCCAATAATGGCGTTCTCTTCTCGGAATCCGCGCAGAAGGGCGCGCATTTCATCGAGCTGTGCTGCCAGCGCGGCATCCCTCTCGTCTTCCTGCAGAACATCACCGGCTTCATGGTGGGCCGGAAGTACGAAAGTGGCGGAATCGCCAAGGACGGAGCCAAGATGGTAACGGCGGTCGCCACCGCGACGGTGCCCAAGTTCACTGTTGTCATCGGCGGCAGCTTCGGCGCGGGCAATTACGGCATGTGCGGGCGGGCGTATTCGCCGCGCTTCCTCTTCATGTGGCCCAATGCGCGGATCAGCGTGATGGGCGGAGAACAGGCCGCATCGGTCCTCTCGACCATCCGGCGTGACGGGCTCGAGGCGCGCGGCGGCACCTGGTCCGCTGATGAGGAGGAGCGCTTCAAGGTACCCATTCGGGAACAGTACGAAACGCAGGGGCATCCCTACTACGCCACGGCACGGCTCTGGGATGACGGAGTCATCGACCCCGCGGAGACGCGGACGGTGCTGGCGCTCGCCATCTCGGCCTCCCTGAACGCCCCTGTCCCGTCCTGGGCGGGGCGCGCGCCCGGCTTTGGCCTGTTCCGGATGTGACACGGATGTTCCGTACGATCCTGATCGCCAACAGGGGCGAGATTGCCTGCCGGGTCATTCGCACCGCGCGCCGCCTCGGCATTCGCAGCGTGGCCGTGTACTCGGACGCGGATGCGGAGGCCATGCATGTGGCCATGGCCGATGAGGCCCGCCGCATCGGTCCCGCGCCAGCAAGGGACAGTTACCTCCATGCTGGGGCGATCATAGAGGCCGCCCTCGCCTCCGGCGCGGAGGCCATTCATCCCGGCTATGGCTTCCTTTCCGAGAATGCGGATTTCGCCGAGGCCTGCGCCGCGGCCGGGATCACCTTTATCGGCCCGCCGCCGTCAGCCATCCGCGCCATGGGCTCGAAATCCGCCGCCAAGGCGCTGATGGAGCGTGCGGGCGTGCCGCTCGTGCCCGGTTACCACGGCCCGGAGCAGTCGCTGGCGACACTGCGCGAAGCGGCGGACCGCATTGGGTATCCCCTGCTGATCAAGGCGAGTGCGGGCGGCGGCGGCAAGGGCATGCGGATCGTGGAAGCCGCCGACGGGCTTGAGGAAGGGCTGGCGCTGGCCAAGGGCGAGGCACGCTCGGCCTTCGGCGACGATCATGTGCTTCTGGAACGGTATCTTACCCGTCCTCGCCATATCGAGGTGCAGGTCTTCGCCGATCGCCAGGGCAACACCGTTCATTTGTTCGAGCGGGACTGCTCCGTTCAGCGGCGGCACCAGAAGGTGGTGGAGGAAGCTCCCGCACCCGGCATGGACCCGGCCCGGCGAGAGGCCATGGGCCGTGCCGCCTGCGATGCCGCCCGCGCCATTGGCTATGTCGGCGCGGGAACGGTGGAGTTCATCGCCGAAGGGGAGGCGTTCCACTTCATGGAGATGAACACCCGGCTGCAGGTGGAGCATCCGGTGACGGAGGCAATCACCGGCCAGGATCTGGTTGAGTGGCAGTTCCGTGTCGCAGCCGGTGAGCCCCTGCCCGTCGCCCAGGACCAGCTTCGGATCAATGGCCACAGCATCGAGGTCCGCCTGTATGCCGAGGCTCCGGCACGGGACTTCGCTCCTTCCATTGGCCACATCCATCATCTCCAGTTCCCGGAGCAATGGGAGGGGATCCGCGTCGATGCGGGTGTGCGGCAGGGTGACTCCGTCACCGTCCATTACGACCCGATGCTGGCGAAGCTGATTTCCTGGGGACCAGATCGGGATGCGGCGGTATCCCGGCTCTCGCGGGCCGTGGCCGCGACGGAGATTGCGGGGCCGGCCACCAATCTTGGCCTGCTCCGGCGCATCCTGGACCACCCGGAGTTCCGCTCCGGCGCCTTGGATACAGGCTTCATCACTCGCCATGCCGGCGCCCTGCTTCCCGCGCCAGGCACCGCCCCGCCAGAGATCCTGGCGGCGGCTGTCGCTCGGTTGCTCCTGGATCGGGCCCTGGCGCCGGCGCCTGATCCGGCCGACCCTTACTCCCCATGGGATGCGGCTTCGGCCTGGCGCCTGAACGGCACGGGGTTTCAGGACTTCACGCTGGCTGAGGGCGAAGCACGTTGGACCGGGCGTGCTTATCTCCGGGAGGCGGGGCAGTTCCGGCTGGAGACACCCAACGGTGCCCTGGAGGTCCTGGCACAGGATCTCGGCGATTCCAGGATCAGGCTTCGTGTGGATCGAAGGATCACCCAACTCCGGGCGCTCCGGCACGCCGATCGGGTCCTCATATTCTCAGGGGGCACAATGCATGACCTGCGGATCGTCGATCAGCATACGCCCCAGGATGGGCCAAACAGTGCGTCAGGTCGCATCCTGGCCCCGATGCCCGGTCGTGTGCTGGAAGTGCTCGTCAGGCCCGGGCAGGCGGTGACCCGTGGTTCTATCCTCCTCGTTCTCGAGGCAATGAAGGTCCAGATGCGGATCACAGCGCCAGCGGACGGTTTGGTCGGTGACCTGCTCTGCGCGGCTGGCGACCTGGTCGATGATGGCGCGGAGTTGGTGTTGCTGAAATAGTCCTTCAGGCGCGGTGCCTTCGCCTGCGCCGCGCTCCTGTGGCCCGGGCCGGGACCGATCATGCACATCCGCTTGCGGCCTGGTTCTCGGTTGGCTCCTCACCCCCTACTGGCCCGAAAGATCGGAACGTTGAGGTGTCTCTGCCGCGCCCGCACCCGGCAGCCTGTGCCGAAGAGCTGCTTCCAAGAGGAAGGAGGCGGCGTTTCCGCCCCTTCAACTTGGAAATGGGCGACAGCCAGCCATACCGAGCGAGGCCCGGCGCTGACATCCGGCTGGCGCCTCGTTGACCCGCCCAGGCATGCTTCTCAGCGCGCGGGACGGCTTCCGCGGCGAACCAGGGCTTCGCAACGGCCATCCTCGCCCGTGCCGAACTGGATGGTAGGCAGTAGCCCCGCCACGGGAGCCACCAGCGCGGCCAAGCCGCCGATGATCCCGCCGCGCGCCGCCAGCTCGGACATGTCGGGCCCGACATCCGGATTGCGGAAGCTGCCGTCGATCAAGATGGAGGTTGGCACGGCACCGATGGTGAAGGACTTGGATTCACTCCGCAGCCGCACCTCCAGCTGCTCTCGCGCTATGTTCACGGCGCCGGTCGCGTTTACGACGACGTCCTCGGTGTCGAGGATCACCGTGCGCAGATTTGCGACTCCCCGCTGCAGCACGACGTTGCCCACAAAACACTGAACCGTTGTCCGTCCGGGCACACCGAGCGCCGATAGGATCGCATTGCCCAGCCGCAGGCCGGAGAGATCGACAAGCAGCGACGAAAGATTGCCGCCTGACATGCCGAGCGTGATTTCCCCGCTGCCGCTGCCCAGGATGTCTGCAAAGGACTTGCCGGTGCCCTCAATGCGTCCCCTTCCGTTGATGCGGCCCCCGCCTTCGAAGGTGTTGGTTGCCTGCATCAGCCGGGAGACATCGAGGCGCTGGAACCTGACATCCGCCGTGGCATGCAGGCGGCCGCCCTCCTGCGGGCTCAGGGCAATGTTGCCCTCAATTTTGCCTGTGCCGACGCCAACTGCAATCGGATGCAGCGTGATAGCGCCGTCCTTCAACTCCATCGCCGCCTGCATGTTGTCGAAGGGAATGTTGCGGCCGACAATGCTGTCTGCGCGGTAGTTCAGCCGCACATTGGCCGCTTCCAGCTTGGGGAAGTTGATGGGATCGTCCGGCAGCACGCGGCTGCGGGACTCATTGCGCGCCTGCTCGCGCCGCTGCTGCGGGCTTTGTCCGGGAGTGGAGGCGCGCCCAGGCTCCTCGCCGATGAAGCCGCCGAGATCGGCCATGTCCACGCGACGGGAACGGAGATCGGCCTCGACGTCGGGCTTCGCCTGGCCAGTCGTGACCGTGATGGTGCCCGCGAGGTCGCTGCGTCCGAGGCGGCCCGCGAAGTCGCGGAAGCGCACCCTCCCCTGCACATAGTCGAGCTGACCGGCCAGCTCGTAATTCGTGGTCTTCGGGATCGGAACGCCGGTGAGTGGCTGGAGCAGGCCCATATCGGGGCCACGTAGCTCCAGGCGCACATTCGCCCCCTGCAGCTCCAGCGGGTTCTGCAGCGTGCCGCGAAGGCTGACCCGAGTGGGGCCGTTGGCGAGCTGGAGTTCGATCGGCCAGGGCTTGCCCTTGTCCTGAAGGTCCAGCACGGCGCCACCCAGGGCGTTGCCGGTGATAGGCTGCCCTGCATAGGTCCCGCGCGCCTCTACGCCGATGCGCGGCTCCGCTGACTCTTCGTCGCGCGTGGCGATGGCGAGGTGGAAATCGGCCTTCAGCCGGGGGTCGGCCACATGGGCCTGGCCTTCCACGATGCGGAGAAGGCCGATTTTCGGCGCGGGGCTGGTGCCCGCCTCGGCCGGCGTGGCCCCCTCACCCGCCGGGCGGCCGAGATTGAAGCTGTAGTTGTTGGAGCCATCCTCCCGGGCAATGGCCTCGATCACAGGGCGGGTCACCTCGATCGCCGGGATTACGATGGTCCGCTGGTGCCAGTAGGCCATGACATCCAGCTTCGCCGAGGCGCGCTCAGCGCGGGCGAAGGGTGGGTCGTCTGGAAAGCCCTCCGGATTGGCAATCCGCAGCCCATCGACCGAAACTTCGGTGACGCGGCCTAGGCGGACATGGAGGTGCTCGATCGTCACGCGTCTGCCGAGTGCGGCCGAAGCCTGGCGCTCTGCCAGGGGGATGAACCAGTCCCAGTTCCAGAACATGACAAGCAGCGTGATCAGGACCAAGGGGATCCCAGTCCAGATCGCCCAACGCGGTACCCGGCGTGCCGCCATGCTGCCCTCCGCCTCCCATCGGCCACCTGGCCTTCGGATGTAATGCGCGAGGCGGCCAGGGGTTCACCTTCGCTGCTGGCCGGGCGCTAAGGTGCGGGAACCGGGCGCGTTGCCAAGCCCCCTGGCTCTCGGGATGGATGCGCTGCCGGAGGGCTGAAACCCTGGGCTGGCCTGACGTCGCCGGCCGATCTTCCTGCGCCGTGTGCTGAATCAGCCCTTGCCGGAGGCGATGGCCAGGACGCGCTGAGACATCTCCGCCACGCCCGGCCCCGCCTTACGCAGCACCCGCTCGCGATCAAGCATGAAGGCAGGCGCCCCGCAGTTGAAGGCCGCGATGCCCCCCTCCGGCAGCACCACAGCGGCGCCGGCGGCGTTGACCTCCCGGTTCCAGTCGCCGACCGAAATGGTGAAGCCGAGTGCCGCATGCATATCCACGGCTTCGTGCAGGCCGGTACGGACCGCTGGCCAGCGCTCAGGGAAACGCTCCTGAATCTGCTCGTCGATCGCCGCACGTTCCTCGGCCGAGGCTACGGCGTAATAGGCCCGTCCCATCGCCGTGACGGCCAGTGGGATGCGGGACCCGAGGCCAAGCTGAAGGGCGACTGCCGATGACGGCTGACAGTGGTCGACATAGAGCATGGACAGGCGGTCACGACGCCCAAGGGAGACGGAGGTACCGAGCCTCTGCGACAAGGCCTGCATCAGCGGCCTGGCCGCTCCGCGCAGCGTCATGTTGGCCAGGGCCAACTGCCCCAGCGCGACCGCACCGACGCCAAGCTGGTATTTCGCAAAACGCGGGAGGTAATCGAGATAGCCGAGCTGCGTCAGAGTGTGGGTCAGGCGCGACACCGTGGGCCGGGGCAGGCCCGAGCGCTCCGCGATTTCCTGGTTGCCCAGCATCGTATCGCGCGAGGTGAATGCCTCCAGAATGCCGAAGCCGCGCGCGATCGCCTCGACAAATTGCGGGTCGCGCGACGCCTCCTCCCCGGCGCCCCCGGATCGCCGACTACGCGCGTCTCCGCTGGTGACCTTGCGGACCCTCATTCTGGCTGTTCCAGCCCTGGGGACGCGACCTGTCTCGCTGCCGCGGGGGGGCGCCGCTTGCGCGCGCTCACCTCAGGCACGCCGGGCGATCATGTGCGGACACGGCTTCACGCGCGCTGGGAGCTCCTCTGTCCGCGGTGCCATCTAGACTCAAAGGCAAGTTCCGTCCACCGGACACAAGCTGCGTCCGGCCCTTCCCTCCTCGCCCGAATGGCGGGCAGCCCAGGGCAAGCAGGACATGCCGCGCCGCCGTCGCCGCAGCTGGCCGAAGCGTCCGTCCTAATTCGCCATGCATGAAAACGGTGCTCCCGTCACCCGGCCCATTGCCGCTTCCGACTTCCGGCTTTCGATCCCGCTGCAGCAACCGGCCGGTCCGATGGAACACCCGCCTTGAAGATCCGAGTGGGCGCCCTTCCCGTCCCTCTCGCGCCTCGGGGCGTTGCACCCCCCGGGGGCGTGCCGGCTGGGCACGGCAGGGCGCTGTCCTGGCCTGCCTGGCTCAGTCGATGCTGAGCCGCAGCCGCGCGACCATCTCGCGTTCATAGGCCACCCGTTCCCTGGCGAAGGAGAGGTACTCTGCAGGCGGAAGATATTCGAGCGGCATCTCCCAGCGCTTCATCACCGCCTGGGTTGTCTCGTCGAATAACGCCTTGCGGAAGGACTGGTGCAGGGTGTTCACCACCGTTTGGTCCATCCCTTTCGGCCCGGCCACGCCATAGGGAGAGGTGACGACCATGTCGTGGCCCAGTTCCTTCAGCGTGGGCGCGTCCGGGAAGGCGGCCAGCCGCTCGCGCGTCCACACGCAGAGCAGGCGGAATTCGCCGGCCTCCACATTCGGGCGCCAGGCCTGGGCGTCGGCGACGCAATCAATCTGCCGGCCCAGCAGGGCCGTCACCCCTTCCTGAGCGCCACGGAAGGGCACATGGGTCATCTCCACCCGCTCGCGCGCCAGGATGTCCTCCATGGCTATGTGGTTGGATGTGGATACCCCGGAGGTGGAATAGGTGAGCCGCCCCGGCCTGGCACGGGCGGCGGCAATCAACTCCGCCCAGCTTCGGTAAGGACTGTCCGTCCGTACCACCACGCCGAAAAGGAAGCCGCTGACCTGCAGGATGTAGGTAAAGTCGGTGATCGGATCCCATGTCGGCTGCCGCGTCAGGAAGGGCTGGCGCAGGATGGAGAGGTGGTGCTGCGCCAGGGTGTAGCCGTCCGGCCGGGCCTGGAGCAGCGCCTGGGCGCCGAGGGTTCCCCGCGCGCCCGGCCGGTTCTCGAGGATAACCTGCTGGCCGAGATCGCGGCGCACGATGTCGAACATCGAGCGGAACAGCGCGTCGAGCGAGCTGCCCGGCGGCCAGGGCACGATGAAGCGTATGGGACGGTCAGGGAAGCCGCCTTGCCCCCGCGCCAGCCGCGGCGCGGCCAGTCCCAGGCTGCCGAGCACGAATGCGCCCCGCCTCGTCATGCCGCGCGATTCTTTGTTCGCGTCCATGTTGTTCCTCCCTGTTCCCCGTTCGCCGGGGCCCTGGTTCACCCGGCGGGAATCAGCTCCCCCGCAACGGACAGCACGCGCCGATGGCGCTCCGCATCGCCGAACAGCACGTCGATGGCCGTCAGCGGCGCAAAGTAGTGGCGGGCGGCGTGTGCCATGGTCATGGCGACGCCGCCATGAAGCTGGACCATCTCCTGCCCCAGCCGCCGCGCGCCACGGCCGACCTGCACCGTCGCGGCGTTCGTCGCACGGCGTTGTTCGCCTGCATCTTCCTCAGCCGCCATCATGGCCGCGTACATGGCCATGCCGCGCGTCTGCTCCAGTTGCACCATCATGCCGGTCCGCGCAGTGCTGCAAGACCTGGAAGCTGCCAGTCGCGGTGCCGAACCGCGCGGTGATTCCGGTCAGGCAAGCGGGGACGCGGCGTCTCTCATTCCGTGCCTCCTGTCGTACGACTCTCCTCGCGCAGCGCACTGGCCAGCAGCTTGCCGGTCGGGCTGCGCGGCAGAGCCTCGCGGATTTCGAGCGCGGCGGGCATCTCGTGGCGGCCGACCCGGTCGCGAAGGAATTCCTGAAGCGCCTCCAGCGTCAGCTCGGGCGCGCCCTCGCGCAGGGTCACGAAAGCTTTGGCCGCCTCGCCGCGATAAGCGTCGGGGATGCCGATGACGATGCATTCCGCGACATCCGGGTGCTCATAGATCGCCTGTTCGATAGCGGCGGGATAAACGTTGAAGCCACCCGAAATGATCATGTTCTTCCGGCGGTCCACAAGGGTGATGTAGCCGCCGTCATCCATCCAGCCGACATCACCGGTGAGGAAGAAGCCGTCGCGGAAGGCGGCTTTGGTCTCCTCTGGGCGGTTCCAATAACCCTTGAAGATATTGGGGCCGCGGATCGCGATCTCCCCCGTCTCACCGGCCGGCAGCACGCGCGTGGGGTCATCAAGGGCGACGATCCGCATCTCGATCCCCGGAAGCGGCAACCCAATCATGCCCGGACGTTGCGGCGCTTCCGGCGTCACGCGCGTGCCGGCTGGGCTCGTCTCGGTCATGCCCCAGCCACCGCCAAGGAAATGTCCAGTTACGGCCTGTAGGCGCTGCTTCACCTCAAAGGGCAGCGGCGCGCCACCTGACGAGATGGAGCGCAGCGAGGAAAGATCCCGCCGCTCTATCCCGGGCTGGCGCTGCAACGCGATCCACATGGTCGGCACGCCCGGGAATACAGTGACACGGCGCTGCTCGATGTCGTCCAGCGCAGAGGCGGCATCAAAGCGCGTGCGGATCAGCAGCTCGTTGCCCTCAGCGAGGTGGCGCAGGAACACGGCCGTCAGGGCGTAGATATGGAAGAGTGGCAAAACCAGCAGCACGCGCTGCTCGCCGGGCGCCAGGGCGTGGCGGTCGCGCCAGCTGCGATAGCTGGAGACGGCGGAGGTCAGGTTCCCATGGGTGAGCATGGCACCCTTGGGCAGGCCGGTGGTACCGCCCGTATATTGTAGCAGCAGGACGTCGTCCGGCTGCAGCGCCGGCCAGATAGCGGGCGGCGGGCCGTCCAGCAGCGGCTCCAGCGGGCGGAGGCGCGCGGCAAGCGGAGCGGCTTCGGCGCCGCCCCAGAAGCTGTCGCGCGCCACGAACACCGTCTGCGCGGCATCGCTGTCCAGCAGCCATGTCGCACTGTCCAGCAGGGCCGGAAAGTCAGTCGTGATAACATGCCGTGCGCCACTGTCGCGCAGCTTATAGGCCAGCTCCCGCCTCGCATCGAGCGCGCTCAGATGCACGATGCGCGCGCCCGCCTTGGCTAGGGCGAGAAAGCAGACGGGATGCCAGGGTGTGTTGGGCAGGTGCAACGCCACGGTGCTGCCCGGGCCGATCCCGGCGCCGATCAGGCCGGCCGCAAGCCGGTCGACCAGCCCGGACAGTTCGCGATAGCTGATCTGCCGACCGCGATACTCGATCGCTGGGCGCTCTGCCCATGCCGCGACTGCGCTATCCAGTAGCGCCGGCAGAGTGCCGATCTCGATGGGCGCATCCCAGCGGCAGCCCGGTGGATAGGACCGCTTCCAGAGATGCTGTCCCGCCGAGGTCACGCCTCCTGGGCCTTTGCATCGAGGGAGGCGAAGGAGGAGCGTTGCTCGGCGAGGCGGAGCAGGAGGGGGGCGGGCTGGAGGGTGTCATCGCCGGACTGGGCGGCGAAGTGGCGGAGGCGCTCG